>NZ_CP159534.1:3923837-4225671 GCF_040529335.1 Streptomyces sp. HUAS MG91
GCGGCTGGTACGTGTACGTGCCGCTCGCCCTGGTCATCTGGGGCCTGATGTACAACAGCGGCATCCACGCCACCATCGCCGGTGTCGCCATGGGCCTGATGCTGCGCTGCCACCGCGAGGAGGGCGAGACCCACTCCCCCGGCGAGCACATCGAACACCTCGTCCGCCCTCTCTCTGCGGGGCTCGCGGTGCCGCTGTTCGCGCTGTTCAGCGCCGGGGTCGCGGTGTCGGGCGGCGCGCTGGGCGACGTCTTCACCCGGCCGGAGACGCTCGGTGTGGTGCTCGGTCTCGTCGTCGGCAAGGCCGTCGGCATCTTCGGCGGTACGTGGCTGACGGCCCGGTTCACCAGGGCCTCCCTGCCCGACGAGCTGGTCTGGGCGGACGTGTTCGCCGTCGCCTCGCTCGCCGGGATCGGCTTCACCGTCTCGCTGCTCATCGGCGAACTCGCCTTCACCGACGATCCGCTGCTGACCGACGAGGTCAAGGCGGCCGTCCTCGTGGGCTCGCTGATCGCGGCCGTGCTCAGCAGCGTGCTCCTGAAGATGCGGAACGCCAAGTACCGCGCCCTGTGGGAGACCGAGGAGCGTGACGAGGACCAGGACGGCATCCCCGACGTCTACGAGCAGGACAACCCGGAGTACCACCTCCGGATGGCCGAGATCTACGAGAAGAAGGCCGCGGAGCACCGCAGGCGTGCCGAAGTGGCGGCCGGGGCAGGCGACGAGGACGAGCGTCCGGCATGATCTGACAACGAGTCCGCACATACGGAGCACCGACAGAACAACAGGGAGTACGCGATGAGCGCACCCGACGGCAGCCCGGTCGGCGCCGAACGCAGCATCGGCCAGCTGTTCGCCTCGGCGACGACCGAGATGTCCGCACTGGTGCACGACGAGATCGCCCTGGCGAAGGCACAGCTCAAGCAGGACGTGAAGCGCGGAGCGACCAGCGGTGGCATGTTCACCGTGGCCGTGGCCGTGCTGGTCTTCTCCCTGCCCATGCTGAGCTTCGCCCTGGCCTACGCCATCAACGCCTGGACCGGCGGCTTCAACGGCCGGGGCGGCTGGAACCTCGCCTGGTGCTTCCTGCTGTCCTTCAGCGCCAGTGTGGCCCTCGCGATCCTGCTCAGCCTGATCGGCGTCGTCTTCGCCAAGAAGGCCAAGAAGGGCAAGGGTCCGCAGAAGGTCGCCGCCTCGTTCAAGGAGACGGCCGGCGTCCTGCAGCACGCCAAGCCGCACCCGCGCGAGGTGCCGGCCGACCGTGTCCCCGAGGCCATCGAGGCTGTGGCACGCTCGTCTTCATGACGGACCCCGCCACTCCTTCGGCCGCACCGCCGCCCGCTTCTGTCGTACGCCTGGACGTCCCCGGCGGGAGAGAGGTGCTCCACCGGGACGTCGCCGCCAACGGCGCGCGGTTCCACATCGCCGAAATGGGTGACGGACCGCTGGTTCTGCTGCTGCACGGTTTCCCCCAGTTCTGGTGGACGTGGCGACACCAGCTCGGCGCGCTGGCCGACGCGGGATTCCGGGCCGTCGCCATGGACCTGCGCGGCGTCGGCGGCAGCGACCGGACGCCGCGCGGCTACGATCCGGCGAACCTGGCGCTCGACATCACCGGCGTGGTGCGGTCGCTGGGCGAGCCGGACGCCGCGCTGGTCGGGCACGACCTCGGCGGCTATCTCGCCTGGACGGCGGCCGTGATGCGGCCCAAGCTGGTGCGCCGGCTCGCGGTGTCCTCGATGCCGCACCCGCGCCGCTGGCGCTCGGCGATGCTCGCCGACTACCGCCAGTCCCGCTCGGGCAGTTACGTCTGGGGCTTCCAGCGCCCGTGGCTGCCGGAGCGTCAGCTCGTCGCCGACGACGGGGCGCTGGTCGGCAAGCTCGTACGGGACTGGTCGGGGCCGCACCAGCCCGACGACGAGACCGTGCTGACCTATCAGCGGGCGATGCTCATCCCGTCGACCGCGCACTGCTCGATCGAGCCGTACCGGTGGATGGTGCGCTCCCTCGCCCGGCCCGACGGCATCCAGTTCAACCGGCGCATGAAGCGGCCGGTGCGGGTGCCCACGCTGCATCTGCACGGCTCGCTCGACCCGGTGATGCGCACCCGGAGCGCGGCCGGGTCCGGGGAGTACGTCGAAGCACCGTACCGCTGGCGCCTGTTCGACGGCCTCGGGCACTTCCCGCACGAGGAGGACCCCGAGGCGTTCTCCAAGGAACTCGTGAACTGGCTGAAGGATCCCGAGCCCGACCGGTAGGCCCCGGGCCCGGCCGACAGGACCCTCCGAGCCCGGCCGACAGGCCGCTGAGTGACCGCTCGGGAGCGCTCAGTGAGTGCCCGATATACGGGCAGGAACACTTGTCCTACGAACAGCCAAATGCCTGCCGCATACGCCAATTTGGGGACCGTGGGGGAGGTTACCGACCTTGGGGCACGGGCACACGTCGAGGTATGGGCTGGACGCACGATTACAGTGACGCAGCACGCAACCGCCGCCCAGCGATGACGCTGGGCACACCCCAGAGGGGAGCGCCGCAGGACGATCCGGCGCACGATCCCCGGCTGGGCATTCCGCGTATCCTGCGGCGTCGGGCCCGCTGGATGTCGGCGCGGTTGCGGCACACCAGCCGCAGCTGAACACCCCTCATCCGCCGGGAAGTCCGGGGAATCCGGGAAGTCCGGGGAATCCGGGGCGTCAGAGCGCGCAGGCGTCCGTGTCCACCTGCTGGGACGCCGTGCGGCCCCGGGTGATGTCGGTGGCGATCTCGTCGGCGGTCAGGGCGTAACCCGTCTCGTCGTTGTCGAGGGACTTCGCGAAGACCACGCCGTAGACCTTGCCGTCGGGGGTCAGCAGCGGGCCGCCCGAGTTGCCCTGACGCACCGTCGCGTACAGCGAGTACACGTCGCGCTCGACCGTGCCCCGGTGATAGATGTCCGGGCCGCTGGCGTCGATCCGGCCGCGCACGCGCGCGGGACGCACGTCGTACGAGCCGTTCTCCGGGAAGCCCGCGACGATCGCGCCGCCGCCGCGCTCGGCGTCGGTCCGCGCGAAGTTCAGCGCGGGCGCCCTCAGTGACGGCACGTCCAGGACCGCGATGTCGCGCTTCCAGTCGTAGAGAACGACCTTCGCGTCGTACTTCACGCCCTCGCCGCCTATCTGGACGGTGGGCTCGTCGACGCCGCCCACCACATGCGCGTTCGTCATCACGCGGCGGGAGCCGAAGACGAAGCCGGTGCCCTCCACGACCTTGCCGCAACTGGGCGCCTGGCCGACGACCTTGACGATGGAACGCTGGGCGCGCGCGGCGACCGGGCTGTTCGCCAGGGCCGGGTCGGGCGGGCGGACCTCGGTGATCGGCTCGCTCGCGAACGGGCTGAAGACCTGGGGGAATCCGTTCTGCGCGAGGGCGGAGGAGAAGTTGGCGAACCAGGTGTCCGCCTGGGTCGGCAGCGCGCGGGAGACACCGAGCAGCACCTTGGAGCCGCGGACCTCCTTGCCGAGCGTCGGCAGCGTCGTCCCGGCGAGTGCGGAACCTATCAGCCACGCCACCAGCAGCATCGCCGCCACATTGACCAGGACGCCGCCCGTCGCGTCCAGCGCCCGCGCCGGTGACCAGGTGATGTATCTGCGCAGCTTGTTGCCCAGGTGGGTGGTGAAGGCCTGGCCGACCGAGGCGCAGACGATGACGACGACCACGGCGACGACCGCGGCGGTGGTCGACACGGCCGCGTCGTCGGTGATCGCGCCCCACAGCAGGGGCAGCGCGTAGACCGCGACGAGGCCGCCGCCCAGGAAGCCGATCACCGACAGGATGCCGACGACGAAGCCCTGGCGGTAGCCGACGACCGCGAACCACACGGCTGCGGCGAGCAGCAGGATGTCCAGCACGTTCACCGTCTACAGCCCCGCCCTCGTCACGCCCCGCCTCGTCACGCCTCGCCTCACGTCGCAGTCACCGGCATCGCACCGTACGGCGACCACCCTGTCATGAGCGCCAGTCGAGTGACACCGTGTTCTCCCGGTCCCACGGCCGCTCCCAGCCCGCGAAGTGCAGCAGTCTGTCGATCACGCCCGCCGTGAACCCCCACACCAGCGCCGACTCCACGAGGAAGGCCGGGCCGCGGTGGCCGCTCGGGTGGACCGTCGTCGCCCGGTTGGCCGGGTCGGTGAGGTCGGCCACCGGGACCGTGAAGACCCGGGCCGTCTCCGCCGGATCGACCGCCGCGACGGGGGTGGGTGTCCGCCACCATCCCAGTACGGGCGTGACGACGAATCCGCTCACCGGGATGTAGAGCTTGGGCAGCACGCCGAAGAGCTGCACGCCGTGCGGGTCGAGGCCGGTCTCCTCCCAGGCCTCGCGCAGCGCGGCGCGCAACGGGCCCTGGGTGCGCGGGTCGCCGTCCTCCGGGTCGAGGGCTCCGCCCGGGAAGGAGGGCTGGCCCGCATGCGATCTGAGCGAGCCCGAGCGCTCCATGAGCAGCAGCTCGGGGCCGCGGTCGCCCTCGCCGAACAGGATCAGCACCGCGGACTGCCGGCCCGCGCCGTCCTCGGGCGGCAGGAACCGGCTGAGCTGCTCGCCGCGGAGCGTGGCGGCGGCGTCGGCGACGGGGTCCAGCCAGGCGGGCAGGCCGTCCGTGCGCACGGTGACGTCCGGTCCCGCGCCGTCGGCTCCCGCGCCCCCCTGGCCCGCCGTGCCGCCCGTCCCGCTGATTCCGCTGATCTCGCTCACGTGCCTCATCGTCACCCCCGTACCTGTCGTGATGGACCCAACGCCCGACCGCCCCCTCTTCGTTCCGCCTTCGCCGTCCGTCACCCGGACGTGGCACCGCCCAGCGGCGGGGCCGCGATGCCGCCCGCGTCCAGGTAGCCCTGCGGCGGCTTGAGGCGCTGGCCCGGGAAGCCGCCCTTCTCGTACTTGAGCAGCTTCTTCGCCTTCTCCGGGTCCGTCTCGCCCTCGCCGTACGCCGGGCAGAGCGGGGCGATCGGGCAGGCGCCGCAGGCCGGTTTGCGGGCGTGGCAGATACGGCGGCCGTGGAAGATCACGTTGTGGCTGAGCTGGGTCCACTCGCTCTTCGGGAACAGCTCGCCGACCGCCTTCTCGACCTTGTCCGGGTCGGTCTCCTCGGTCCACTTCCAGCGGCGCACGAGCCGGCCGAAGTGGGTGTCGACGGTGATGCCGGGCCTCCCGAACGCGTTGCCCAGCACCACGAACGCCGTCTTGCGGCCCACTCCGGGCAGCTTGACCAGGTCTTCGAGGCGGCCCGGGACCTCACCGCCGAACTCCTCCGACAGGGCCTTGGCGAGGCCCATGATCGACCGGGTCTTCGCCCGGAAGAACCCGGTCGGCCGGATCAGCTCCTCGACCTCCTCCGGCACGGCCGCCGCGAGGTCCTCCGGGGTCGGGTACTTCGCGAACAGGCCCGGGGTCGTCTGATTGACCCTCAGGTCGGTCGTCTGGGCGGACATCACCGTGGCGACCAGCAGCTGGAAGGGGTCCTCGAAGTCCAGCTCGGGGTGGGCGTAGGGGTACGTCTCCGCGAGCTCGCGGTTGATCCTGCGGGCGCGGCGGACCAGCGCGGTACGGGACTCGGGCTTGGCGACGGCCTTCTTGGCCGCCGCTTTCTTGGGCGCCGCGTTCTTGGGCGCGGCCTTCTTAGGCGCGACCTTCTTGGCCGCCGCCTTCTCGGGCGCGGCCTTCCTGGGCGCAGCCTTGCCGGAGGCCGTCTTCTCCGGCGCCGTCTGCTCCGGCGCCGCTCTCTTCTTCGCGGGCATCTACTGGGCGGCCTTCCCCTGTGCGGAACCGGGCTCTGCGGCAACCGGAACGGCGCAGACCACGGCCTCCGTACGGGCATGTTCGCCCACAGCGGAATCAGGGGCGGGCGATCCCGCTCCGGCCCCCGCCGCCTGCGCTCTCACCGGCTTTTTGGACACCCGGCCAGCCTAAAGCCCGGCACCGACATCCGCCCCGGAGCCACTGGATCGGCCCCCGTTTGGCCCCCTCCCCCTCGGGTTGTGACGCAGGTGCGGCAGACTTGTAGCTGAGTGACTGATCACACTGTTTGGACCGTCCGGCAAAATGGGCAGTCGGGAAAGGCTTTCCCGACCGTTTCCCACACTGCAGGCGACATAGGAGAGAAACTCGTGGACGACGTTCTGCGGCGCGCCCCGCTCTTCGCGGCGCTCGATGACGAGCAGGCCGCGGAGCTCCGCGCCTCCATGAGTGAGGTGACCCTCGCACGCGGCGACGCCCTGTTCCACGAGGGCGACCCCGGCGACCGCCTGTACGTGGTCACCGAGGGCAAGGTGAAGCTCCACCGCACGTCCCCCGACGGCCGCGAGAACATGCTGGCCGTGCTCGGCCCCGGCGAGCTGATCGGCGAGCTGTCGCTGTTCGACCCGGGCCCGCGCACCGCGACCGCCAGCGCGCTGACCGAGGTGAAGCTGCTCGGCCTCGGCCACGGCGACCTCCAGCCCTGGCTCAACGCACGCCCGGAGGTGGCCGCCGCCCTGCTGCGCGCCGTCGCCCGCCGCCTGCGCAAGACGAACGACCAGATGTCCGACCTGGTCTTCTCCGACGTGCCGGGCCGCGTGGCCCGCGCGCTCCTGGACCTGTCGCGCCGCTTCGGCGTGCAGTCCGAGGAGGGCATCCACGTCGTGCACGACCTCACGCAGGAAGAGCTGGCCCAGCTGGTCGGCGCCTCCCGCGAGACGGTGAACAAGGCCCTCGCGGACTTCGCGGGCCGCGGCTGGCTGCGCCTGGAGGCGCGCGCCGTGATCCTGCTGGACGTGGAGCGCCTCGCGAAGCGTTCGCGCTGACCCCGGCTCCGCACGACGGGTCCCGCCACACCTCGTGGCGGGACCCGTCGTCGTAGAACCGCCTGGAACCGACGAAGAACCGACGAAGAACCGGCGTGGACCGGCGGGCAACAGGCGGAGACCCACGGCGTCGAACCGCGGAAATACCGTGCTCCGGGCGCCTCTTCCCTGCACAGTTGCCCCATGGCCGATCCGCACCGTGGGCTCGACGCCCAGGGATACATCGCGCGCGAAGGCTCCCTGGGCCGTGTCCAGGAGCCCTTCCGCCCCGTCGTGGCCGCCGCCCGTGACCGGCTGCTCGACGTCTTCGGCGCGCGTCTGACGAGCGCGTACCTGTACGGGTCCGTGCCCCGCGGCACCGCGCGGCCGGGCCGCTCCGACCTCGACCTGCTGCTCGTGCTGCGCGCCGGGCCCACCGAGGCCGACCGCGCCGACGCGGGGACCCTCGACGCCGCGCTGGACAAGGAGTTCCCGCAGGTCGACGGCGTGAGCACGCTCGTGTACGGCCGGGAGCGGCTGCTGAGCGCGGCCGAGACGTACGACATGGGGTGGTTCGTGGCGTGTCTGTGCACGCCCCTGCTCGGGGAGGACCTGGCCGAGTACCTGCCGCGCTACCGGCCCACCTCACGGCTGGCCCGCGAGACCAACGGGGACCTGGCCGCCCGCCTGCCCCGCTGGCGCGAGCGGATCGCGCGGGCCACCACGGCGGACGAGCGACGGACGCTCGACCGGATCATCGCCCGCGGCCTGGTCCGCACCGCCTTCACCCTCGTCATGCCCCGCTGGAACGGCTGGACCGGCGAGCTGGACGAGATGGCCGAGGTGTTCGCCGAGTACTACCCGGAGTGGGGGCCGCGGATCAGGGCCGCGGCGGCGGCCGGTTACGCGCCCACCGGGGACGCCGGCGCCCTGCGCGGGTACACCGAGGAGCTCGGGCCGTGGCTCGCGGACGAGTACGCGCGCGTGCACGGCACCAAACAAGCCTGAGGGGCGTCAGAGGTAACAGGGGAAACAGGGGTATCAGGGGAATCAGGGGAGGAAGCACACCATGACCACACAGGCCGAGCTGGCCGCCCGCTTCGAGGCCGAGCGCGGGCGGCTGCGCTCCGTGGCGTACCGGATGCTCGGGTCGCTGGCCGAGGCGGAGGACGCGGTCCAGGAGGGGTGGCTTCGGCTGCAGCGGGCCGACGCCGGCGAGGTGCGCAATCTCGGCGGCTGGCTGACGACCGTCGTCGGACGGATCTGCCTCGACATGCTGCGGGCCAGGACCACGCGCCGCGAGGAGCCGCTGGAGGACGGGGGCGCCGAGACGTTCCGGCTGCCGGACCCCGTGGTCAGGCCCGCCGATCCGGTCCACGAGGCCGAGCTGGCCGACACCGTGGGGCTCGCGCTGCTGGTGGTGCTCGACACGCTGGCGCCCGCCGAGCGGCTGGCGTTCGTGCTGCACGACATGTTCGCCGTGCCGTTCGAGGACCTCGCGCCGATCGTGGAGCGCACGCCCGCGGCGACCCGGCAGCTGGCCAGCCGGGCGCGCCGCCGCGTCCAGGGCGCCACCGCGCCGGCCGACACCGATCTGGCCCGCCAGCGCGAGGTCGTCGGCGCCTGGCTGTCCGCGACCCGCGCCGGTGACTTCGAGGCGCTGCTCGAACTCCTCGACCCGGACGTGCTGCTGCGGGTCGACCAGGGTCCGGGCACGGCCGCGCTGCTGGTGCGCGGCGCCCTGGATGTGGCCGGTCAGGCGGCGCTCTACGGGCGGATGGCCCCGGACACCTTCCCGGCGTTCGTCGGCGACGGCATGGGCATGGTGACGGCGCCCGGCGGCAAGGTCGCCACCGTGGGCTGGTTCACCTTCCGCGCGGGCAGGGTCGTGGGCGTCGACATCATCACCGACCCCGGGCGGATCGCCGCGCTCGGCATCGACTGGTCCGCCGACCGGTGAATCCCTAGATGAGCCCGTGTTCGCGCAGGTAGTCGAGCTGGGCCAGGACGGACAGCTCGGCCGCCGGCCACAGGGAGCGGTCCACGTCCGCGTACACGTGGGCGACGACTTCGGCGGCCGTCGCGTGCCCGTCCTCGACGGCCGTCTCCACCTGGGCGAGCCGGTGGGCGCGGTGCGCGAGGTAGAACTCGACGGCGCCCTGGGCGTCCTCCAGGACCGGGCCGTGGCCGGGCAGCACCGTGTGCACCCCGTCGTCGACCGCGAGCGAGCGCAGGCTGCGCAGGGTGTCGAGGTAGTCGCCGAGGCGGCCGTCCGGGTGCGCGACCACGGTCGTGCCCCGGCCGAGGATGGTGTCGCCGGTCAACACGGCCCGGTCGGCCGGGAGATGGAAGCTCAGCGAGTCGGCGGTGTGGCCGGGGGTGGGGACGACGCGCAGTTCCAGGCCGCCGGTCGTGATGACGTCACCGGCCGCCAGGCCCTCGTCGCCCAGGCGCAGCGCCGGGTCGAGGGCGCGCACCTTGGTGCCGGTCAGCTCGGCGAACCGGCCCGCGCCCTCGGCGTGGTCGGGGTGGCCGTGCGTGAGGAGGGTGAGCGCGATCCGGCGGCCCGCCTTCTCGGCGACGGCGATCACGTTCTTCAGGTGGCCGTCGTCGAGCGGGCCCGGGTCGATCACGACGGCGAGGTCGCTGTCCGGCTCGGCGAGGATCCAGGTGTTGGTGCCGTCGAGGGTCATCGCGGACGCGTTCGGCGCGAGCACGTTGACGGCGCGGGCGGTGGCGGGGCCGGACAGCACCCCGCCGCGCGGCTGTCCGGGCAGGGCGGCGGCTTCGGTCATCGGTCAGTTGCTCCCGCCGGTCGGAATGTGCTTGGTGAACTCGTCGTGCCCGGGCCAGGACAGCACCACCTCGCCCGCTTCCAGCCGGGCCTGTGCCAGTACGGGCGTCAGGTCGCGCCCCGCGGCTCCGGCCAGGGCGTCGTGGGCGGTCCGGTAGGCGGTGAGGGTGCGCAGGGTCGCGATGGTGGGCGGCATCATCGTCAACTCGCCCTGGTCGTACGCGGCCGCGGCCCGCTCCGGGCGGATCCAGACCGTGCGGTCGGCCTCGGAGGAGTCGTCGCTGGTGCGCTGGCCCGCCGGGAGCGCGGCCGCGAAGAACCAGGTGTCGTAGCGGCGCGGCTCGAACTCGGGGGTGATCCAGCGGGCCCACGCGCCGAGCAGGTCGGAGCGCAGTACGAGGCCGCGCCGGTCCAGGAACTCGGCGAAGGAGAGGTCGCGGGCGATCAGTGCCTGCCGGTCGGCCTGCCACCGGTCGCCGGTGGTGTCGTCGACGACGCTGTCCGGGGCCGGGCCGGCGAGCAGCACGCCCGCCTCCTCGAAGGTCTCGCGCACCGCGGCGCAGACGATCGCCTGGGCGTCCTTCTCCGGCACGCCGAGCCGCTCGGCCCAGGTCTGCCGGGAGGGGCCCGCCCAGCGCACCTGGCGGTCGTCGTCGCGCGGGTCGACGCCGCCGCCGGGATAGGCGTAGGCGCCGGCCGCGAAGGCCATCGACGTACGTCTGCGGAGCATGTGGACCTCGAGGGCGCCGGGGGTGTCCGGGGCGTCTCTGAGGAGCATCACGGTGGCGGCGCGGCGCGGGGTCGCGGCCGTCAGGGTGCCGGCGGCGAGGGCGCGGATGCGGTCCGGCCACTCCGGGGGGTACCACTGGCCGTTGGACATGGCCGGAGGTTATCCCGACTCGACGGGATGTTCGAGAGGCGGTTCGTCGGGTGCGGGCCGGTGGCCGCTTCTCGCGCAGTTCCCCGCGCCCCTGAGATGCCTGCGGCATCCAGGGGCGCGGGGAACTGCGCGGCCGGGCACGACAGAAGGGGCTAGGCCTCCGGGGTCAGCTCCACCTGGATCTCCACCTCGACCGGCGAGTCCAGCGGCAGCACAGCGACACCGACGGCACTGCGCGCGTGCACACCCTTGTCGCCGAGAACCTCACCGAGCAGCTCACTGGCACCGTTGACGACCCCGGGCTGCCCGGTGAAGTCGGCGGCGGAGGCGACGAAGCCGACGACCTTCACGACGCGCGCGATCCGGTCCAGGTCACCGGCGACGGACTTCACGGCCGCCAGCGCGTTCAGCGCGCAGACGCGGGCCAGCTCCTTGGCCTCCTCGGCAGTGACCTCGGCGCCGACCTTGCCGGTCAGCGTCAGCTTGCCGTCGACCATCGGGAGCTGCCCGGCCGTGTACACGTGGACACCGGACTGCACGGCCGGCTGGTACGCGGCGACCGGCGGCACGACGGGCGGCAGGGTCAGGCCCAGCTCGGCGAGCCGCGCCTCCACCGCGCCGCTCACGCGCTCTTCTCCCGCTTCAGGTACGCCACCAGCTGCTCGGGGTTGTTCGGTCCGGGCACGACCTGGACCAGCTCCCAGCCGTCCTCGCCCCAGGTGTCCAGGATCTGCTTCGTCGCGTGCACCAGCAGCGGCACAGTCGCGTACTCCCACTTCTTAGCCATGAGGCCGACTGTAGCCGCCGAACCGAGGTGCGTCGTTCCGGAGGCTGCTGCGTGATCCGCCCCCGTTCTGGTTACGCTCGAATACGTGAGCAGGCTCCAGGTCGTCAGCGGCAAGGGCGGTACCGGAAAGACCACGGTCGCCGCCGCACTCGCGCTCGCCCTCGCGACGAAGGGCAAGCGCACTCTCCTCGTGGAGGTGGAGGGCAGGCAGGGCATCGCACAGCTCTTTGAGACGGAGGCGCTCCCCTACGAGGAGCGGAAGATCGCCGTCGCGCCCGGCGGCGGGGAGGTGTACGCGCTCGCCATCGATCCGGAACTGGCGCTGCTCGACTACCTCCAGATGTTCTACAAGCTGGGCGGCGCCGGCCGCGCCCTGAAGAAGCTGGGCGCGATCGACTTCGCCACGACCATCGCGCCGGGCCTCAGGGACGTACTCCTGACCGGCAAGGCGTGCGAGGCGGTCCGCAGGAAGGACAAGCAGGGGCGGTACGCGTACGACTACGTCGTCATGGACGCGCCGCCCACCGGCCGCATCACCCGCTTCCTGAACGTGAACGACGAGGTCGCGGGGCTGGCCAGGATGGGCCCGATACACAATCAGGCGCAGGCGGTCATGCGGGTCATCAAGTCCCCGCAGACCGCGGTGCACCTGGTGACCCTCCTGGAGGAGATGCCGGTGCAGGAGACCCTCGACGGGGTCGCCGAACTGCGCGCCGCGCAACTGCCCGTAGGACGGATCATGGTGAACATGGTGCGGCCCGCGCTTCTGGGGGAACCCGCCCTGGCGCTGACCCGTTCGCCGTCCGTCGCGCCGGAGGTCACCGGGGCCCTGACGGCGGCCGGGCTCAGCGGCGCGAAGCGGCTCGTGGGGCCGCTGCTCGCGCAGGCGGAGGAGTACGCGGAGCGGTACGTCCTGGAGCGCGCCCAGCGCGAGCTGCTCACCGGGGCGGAGCTGCCGCTGCACGAACTTCCGCTGCTCACCGAGGGGTTGGACCTCGCGGGCCTGTACACGCTCGCCGAGGAACTGCGACGGCAAGGGATCTGAGGGACCGTTTCGATGACGCTGAACCCGGCAGGTGCGCTCGACATCGACCCGCTGCTCGACGACCCGGCCACCCGCATCGTGGTCTGCTGCGGCTCCGGCGGGGTCGGCAAGACCACCACCGCCGCGGCGCTCGGCCTGCGCGCCGCCGAGCGCGGCCGCAAGGTGGTCGTGCTGACCATCGACCCGGCCCGGCGGCTCGCCCAGTCGATGGGCATCGACTCCCTGGACAACGTGCCGCGCCGGGTGAAGGGCATCGAGACGGGCGGTGACGCGGCGGGCGGCGAGCTGCACGCCATGATGCTCGACATGAAGCGCACCTTCGACGAGATCGTCGAGGCGCACGCGGACGGCGAGCGGGCCGAGGCGATCCTGAACAACCCCTTCTACCAGTCGCTCTCGGCGGGCTTCGCGGGCACGCAGGAGTACATGGCGATGGAGAAGCTGGGCCAGCTCAGGGCCCGGGACACCTGGGACCTGATCATCGTCGACACCCCGCCGTCGCGCTCGGCGCTCGACTTCCTGGACGCGCCGAAGCGGCTCGGCTCGTTCCTCGACGGCAAGCTGATCCGCGTCCTGATGGCCCCCGCGAAGGTCGGCGGGCGCGCCGGGATGAAGTTCCTGAACGTCGGGATGTCGATGATGACCGGCGCCCTCGGCAAGCTCCTCGGCGGGCAGCTGCTGCGGGACGTACAGACGTTCGTGGCCGCGATGGACACCATGTTCGGCGGATTCCGTACCCGCGCGGACGCCACCTACAAGCTCCTCCAGGCGCCCGGCACGGCCTTCCTCGTCGTCGCCGCGCCCGAGCGGGACGCGCTGCGCGAGGCCGCGTACTTCGTGGAACGCCTGGCCGCGGAGCGGATGCCGCTCGCCGGTCTGGTGCTCAACCGGGTGCACGGCAGCGGCGCCGCCCGGCTGTCCGCCGAGCGGGCGCTCGCCGCCGCGGAAAATCTTGACGAGCGCCGCATTGTGGATCAGCCGCCCGGGAAGGAAGAGGGTCGTACTCCTCCCGAGTCCACTCCCGAATCAGCTACCGCGCCGGATCCCGTGTCAGGCTCCCCCGCCGCAGCGGAGACTCCCGCAGACCCCAGCACCGAGCAATTGACCGCGGGACTCCTGCGGTTGCACGCCGAGCGGATGCGGCTCGTCGCGCGTGAACAGCGCACGCGTGACCGCTTCACCGCGCTCCACCCCGAGGTCGCCGTGGCCGAGATCGCGGCGCTGCCCGGCGATGTGCACGACCTGGCAGGCCTCAGGGACATCGGAGACCGGCTCGCGGCCGGTGGCACTCCGGCCGGAGCTGAATGAGCCGTACGCGCCCGCACGTCGGCCGTGCGGTCGCGGCCCGGAGCCGGTCAGGGCTCCGGTGCACGAGGGTGCGGCGCCGTCCTACCCGACGGCGGCGAACCTCTCGTACGTCTCGTCGTTGTCGAGTTCCGCGGGCAGCAGGCCCGCACTGCGCTCGTACTCCGTCCGCGCCGTCTCAAGCAGCCGGCGCCATGAGGTGACGGTCGGACGCCTGCGCAGCAGTGCGCGGCGCTCCCGCTCCGTCATGCCACCCCACACGCCGAACTCGACGCGATTGTCGAGCGCGTCCGCCAGGCACTCGGTCCGCACGGGACATCCCGTGCACACCGCCTTCGCCCGGTTCTGCGCTGCTCCTTGAACGAACAGTTCATCCGGATCGGTAGTGCGGCAGGCCGCCTGCGCACTCCAGTCGACTACCCAGCCCATACCGGCGCCGTCCTCTCCCGAATCGAGGCTCCCCCACGGCGGCAGCGGCATATTCACCGCCGCCAGTTGAGGACGTTACGGAAGGTGGGCACAGCGCAACACCCCCTTCGGGCCCAATCTTGAATGGCCCGAACGGACTATGCGTAAGCGGCAGATCACCCGACGGAGTGACCGGGAGACATGCGTAACAACCCCGGCAAATAGGGACAGTTCACTTGCGCCACAACGGGCGCCGGATGACACACGAGGCGGTATCGGACACCTTCCGGGCCTCGCGCGGAGGGTCGCGGGAGGCTCTGGAATGACTACAAGAGGCACGTCAGAGGTATTGAGGAAATGCCGGGAACGTTTCGGGGCCGTCCCACGTCTTGATACGAGACCGCACTGCTGTGACAGTTGAGTGCAGCTTAGGCCAAGGCATATACGCCTGTCCGGAGAATCAGAACGTAGGCTGCCCTGCATGGGAAAGAAGCGCTCGGCCGGTGACGGCGGCGGTATGTCGCCGGCTCAACAGGCCGCCAAGTTCCTCGGTGTCAGCGTGCTCGCGGGAGCCGTGCTCGCCGGAATCGCGCTGCCCGCCGCGGGCGCGCTCGGCCTGGCCGCCAAGGGCTCGGTCGAGGAATTCGACGACACGCCGGCGGCGCTGAAGCAGCCGCCGCTCAGCCAGCGCAGCACGATCCTGGACGCCCAGGGCGGAAAGATCGCGACGGTCTACGACCGCGACCGCACCGTGGTGAAGCTCGACGAGATCTCCCCGTACATGCAGAAGGCGATCGTCGCGATCGAGGACTCGCGCTTCTTCGAGCACGGGGCGATCGACGCGAAGGGCATCCTGCGCGCCATCAACGCGAACGCGCGGGGCGGCGGCGTCGCCCAGGGCGCGTCCACGCTCACCCAGCAGTACGTGAAGAACGTCTTCATGGAGGAGGCGGGCGACGACCCGACGAAGCTGGCGCAGGCCACCCAGCAGACGATCGGGCGCAAGGTCCGCGAGCTGAAGTACGCGATCCAGATCGAGAAGGACCTCGGCAAGAAGAAGATCCTCTCCAACTACCTGAACATCACGTACTTCGGTCAGCAGGCGTACGGCGTCGAGGCCGCCTCGCAGCGCTACTTCTCCAAGTCGGCCAAGGACCTGACGGTCCAGGAGGCCGCGCTCCTCGCCGGCATCGTGCAGTCCCCGAGCCGCTACGACCCGGTCAACGACGAGGCCGAGGCGAAGAAGCGGCGCAACATCGTGCTGCAGCGCATGGCCGACGTGCACGACATCTCGCAGGCCGAGGCCGACAAGGCCAAGGCGACGGGCCTCGGCCTGAAGGTCAGCAAGCCGCAGAACGGCTGCATCACCGCGGTCAAGGGCGCGGCCTTCTTCTGCGACTACGTCGAGCAGGTCGTGAAGAACGACCCGGCCTTCGGCAAGACGAAGGAGGCGCGCGCCAAGCTCTGGAGCCGCGGCGGCCTCACCGTCCGGACGACGCTGGACCCGCAGGCCCAGGACTCGGTCCAGGCCTCCATCAAGAGCAACGTGTACCAGACGGACTCGGTCGCCACGGCGGTCACACTCGTCGAGCCGGGCAGCGGCAAGATCCTCGGCATGGGCCAGTCGAAGCCGTACGGCTACGGCAAGAACGAGACGTCGATCAACTACTCGGTGAACTCGGCGTACCACGGCTCCAACTACGGCTTCCCGACCGGTTCGACGTTCAAGCCGTTCGTGGCGGCGGCCGCGCTGGAGAACGGCACGCCGATCACGCAGCAGTACGGGGCGCCGTACCAGATGCCGTACCCGGACACCGTGCAGACGTGCAGCGGCAAGCCGTGGAAGAACGACGGCGGCTACAAGCTGGAGAACGAGAACGAGTCGGAGAACGGCCCCTACCGCCTCAAGGAGGCGATGGAGAAGTCCATCAACACGTACTTCGTGGAGATGCTGGCCGACACCGGCATGTGCCCGGTCGTGAAGATGACGAACAAGCTGGGCGTGGTCCAGGGCAACGGCACGAAGGTGCCCGAGGTGCCCTCGTCGATGACCCTCGGCTCGACGGGTCTGTCGCCACTGACGATGGCCTCCGCGTACGCCGCGTTCGCCAACGAGGGCACGTACTGCACCCCGATCGCCATCGAGTCGATCACGGACGCCAACGGCAAGTCGCTGGCCGTCCCGAAGACGAAGTGCTCGCGCGCCATGTCGACGCAGACCGCGGACAAGATCAATACGCTGCTCAGCGGTGTGACCGACTCCGGTACGGGCCAGCAGGCCGGCCTCTCCGACCGGGACAACGCCGGTAAGACGGGTACGACGGACGCCCGGAAGAACGCCTGGTTCGTCGGCTACACGCCGAACCTGGCGGGCGCCGTCTGGGTCGGCAGCGCCTCGCAGGGCGTCGAAATGACGAACATCACCATCGGCGGCCGGTACCACGCCAAGGTGTACGGCGCCGACACGCCCGGCCCGATCTGGCGGGCGGCGATGACCGGCGCCCTGTCCGGCAAGGAAGCGCCCGGCTTCACCATGGTCGACATCCCCGACCTGGACAAGGACAAGGGCAAGGGCCGGGACAAGGGCGGTGACCAGGGCGGCGATCAGGGCCAGGGCGACGGCAAGCCCGGCGGCACCAGCCCCGATCCGGGCAACGGCTTCCCCGACGGGCTGTTCCAGGGCCAGGGGAACGGCGGGAACGACAACGGCGGGAACGGGAACGGCGGCGGCTGGGGCCGGTAGTCGGACCCGGGACCACAGCTGAAAGGGGCGCCCCCGTGGGGGCGCCCCTTTTCGTTCTCCGTGCGGCCCGGGCTCAGCCGACGAGCAGCTTCTTGACCGCCGCGGCGACCCGGCCGCCCTCGGCGCGGTCCCCGACCTTCGGCTTCACGATCTTCATGACCTGGCCCATGGCGCGGGGGCCCTCGGCGCCGGCCGCCTTCGCCTCCTCGACCGCCTGCGCGACGATCTGCTCCAGCTCGGCGTCGGACAGCTGCTGCGGCAGGTACTGGGCGAGCACCTCGCCCTCCGCCACCTCACGGGCGGCGGACTCGGCACGCCCGCCCTTCTCGAAGGCCTCGGCGGCCTCGCGGCGCTTCTTCGCCTCCTTGACGATCACCGCCTGCACCTCGTCATCGGCGAGCTCGCGCTTCTCCTTGCCGGCGACCTCCTGGGTCGTGATGGCGGCGAGGGTCATCCGGAGCGTCGAGGAGCGCAGCTCGTCTCGCCCCTTGATCGCGGCGTTGAGGTCGTCCTGCAGCTTCGACTTGAGCGTGGTCATGACTTGATTGTCGCAGGTGTACGGGGCGTCACGCCCGCCGATTTCCGGGCCCCCGGCCGTCTGACACGATGGGCGCATGCGCGCGCGATACGGGATTCCCCTGAAGGTCTCTGCTGGCATCGTGGCGGCGGGCGCCGCCACCGTCGCCTACTCCGCGGGTTTCGAGGCCCGCTCGTTCCGCCTGCGACGCGTCACGGTCCCGGTCCTGCCCTCCGGTATGCAGCCGCTGCGCGTCCTCCAGGTCTCCGACATCCACATGGTCGGCGGGCAGCGCAAGAAGCAGCGCTGGCTGCGTTCGCTGGCCGGTCTGCGCCCCGACTTCGTCATCAACACGGGCGACAACCTCTCCGACCCGGAGGGTGTGCCCGAGGTGCTCGACGCGCTCGGGCCGCTGATGGAGTTCCCGGGCGCGTACGTGTTCGGCTCCAACGACTACTACGGGCCCCGGCCCCGCAACCCCGCCCGGTACCTCCTGGAGAAGGTGCAGGGCCGGCACGGTCTGAACGGCAACCCGCCGGTCGTCGGCGCCATCCACAACCCGTGGGAGGACCTGCGCGACGGCTTCGACGAGGCCGGCTGGCTGAACCTCACCAACACGCGCGGCACGCTCAAGGTGTCGGGCGTCGAGATCGGCTTCACCGGCCTGGACGACCCGCACATCAAGCGCGACCGGTACGCGGAGGTGGCGGGCGGCCCCGCGGCCGGCCCGGACTTCTCGATGGCCGTGGTGCACGCCCCGTACCTGCGGGTCCTGGACGCCTTCGCCGCGGACGCCTACCCGCTGATCCTGGCCGGGCACACACACGGCGGCCAGGTCTGCGTCCCCTTCTACGGCGCCCTGGTCACCAACTGCGACCTGGACACCGACCGCGTCAAGGGCCTGTCCCGGCACACGGCGGAGGGCAACACGTCCTACCTGCACGTCTCGGCGGGCTGCGGCGCGAACCGCTACACCCCGTTCCGCTTCGCCTGCCCGCCGGAGGCGACGCTGCTGACGCTGGCGCCGAAGACGTCGACCCGCTGACCGTCCCACCCGGACGTACGGTGGATCGCATGATCACGCCGAACTCCGCCGCCTCCGTCCCGGCGGAGGCGGTCGTCCCGGTCCGCCGCCGCCCCGTCGCGGCGGCGTTCCGCTGTCTGACCGCCCTCGCGGCCCTGACCGGCATCGTCATCGACCTGACGATCAGCGACAGCGCCCTGCGCGTCCTGAGCTACTTCACGATCCAGTCGAACATCCTGGTCGCGGTCGTCCTCGCCGTCTCGGCATGGCGCGCCTGGTCGTCCCGCCCGCCGCTCCCGCCCCTGGTGACGGGTGGCACCCTGCTCTTCATCTGCATCACGGGCCTCGTCTACCACTTCGTCCTGGCCAACTCCTCGTCCGGCTTCTCCATGACGGACGACGCGGAGCACGTCATGACGGGCTGGCGCACGGTCTCGAACCAGCTCCTGCACACCGTGACCCCCGTCGCCGTGTTCCTGGACTGGCTCGCGCTCACCCGCCCCGGCCTGCTCCGCCCGCGCCACGCGGCCCTGTGGCTGCTCTACCCGCTCGCCTACTTCGGCTTCGCCCTGATCCGCGGCGCGGTCATGACTCCGGGCACGCCGGCCCGCTACCCGTACCCGTTCCTGGACGTCGACGCCCACGGCTACCCCGGCGTCCTCACCAACGCCGTCCTCTTCGGCGCGGCCTTCTATCTGCTGGCCCTCGCCCTGGTCGCCCTGGACCGCGTCAGGCCCGAGATCCGCACCCCCCAAAACCGGATTTCGTCTCCGGGCCCCGGTGGGCTAAAGTAAACGACGTCGCCAGGACCTGCAGCACTGCGGGAACCGGAACAACGACATCGGGGTGTGGCGCAGCTTGGCAGCGCGCTTCGTTCGGGACGAAGAGGTCGTGGGTTCAAATCCCGCCACCCCGACAGCTGAAACACCAGGTCAGGGGCCTGATCCGCTTAGCGGGTCGGGTCCCTGACTCGTTTCTGGCCTCCCCCTGGGAGTCACTGGGGGAGCCAAGTTCAAGATCCGGCTCCCCAGGGCCGCACAGTCCCTCAGCGGGGAACGGTCAGGCAGTCGTGGTCGGGGCTGTCGCAGGAGTACGGTCGGTGGTACCGAGAGCATTTCTTGACCGGCTTCCTTGTCGGTATCTCTCTCGGTCGATAGCACCGGTCCCGGCACGCCAGGGTCTGGGGACAGGTCGCCGCCATGACGGTGCTCACCGCACGCCCCCTGTCGGCCACACCGATCGCCAAACCCTCCGGGTCCCCGCTGTTGCGCCTGTCCCTCAAGCCTCCGGGCCCACGCTCCGGGCTGCTCGACGGCGCCTGGTGGCCACGCTCCCGGGACCTCGCCCGTGAACTTCCCGCTCTGGCCGACCTGTTGGACCCGCTGTGGGGCCGCATCACGCGCGTCGCCGTCAACCCGACGCACTGGCCCGTCGTACCACGCAAGGTCTCCGTCAACGGCCATGTCGTCAAGGTGGGTTGGTTCCGTCAAGAGCAGGACCCGAACCAACTCCTCCTGCTCTCCTACCACGTCGGGCGCTGGGACCTGCTGATCATCCCTCCGGAGACCGGTGCGGCAGCCGCCGCCCGGCTCATGGCCGCCGCCTGCGATCCCCGGACCGTCCGTACGGGCAGCGCTCTCCTCGCCGACGAGCTGGACCTGCCGTCCCGCGCCCCGGCAGAGGCGTGGGAGGCGGAGGGCGGCGCCACGGCCGCACCCGTCGGCACGACCGGCGGGAGGTGACGGGGCATGGACTCTGGCCCCACCATCACCGTCGTCCTCGCGTTGATCGCCCTGCGAGCATTCTCGATCCACCGTCTCAAACCTGCCGGGCTCTCGGCCTGCATCGCTGGTCTCCGCCCCGGCCGGTCGCCCGGAACCGGAGGCGCGCCATGTCCCTGCCCCATCTGCATCTGAACGTCCTGACCGGCTGCGTCTTCCCGCTGAACGGCACACCGGCGAGCCGCACCGGACGCACGCCCACCGCGCGGCGGCCCGCGCGTCTGTCGTCGGCAGGTGCGCGATGACGGCCGCCGACTCCGGACCGGACCGCGAGCGCTCCGCCCTGGACGCCGTGCGCCTGCGCCACCTGAACCGCTGGCAGGCCGAGACGCTCCGGGAGGACCTGGCGGATCTGTACGTCGAGTCCTCGTACGCCGCGACCGGCGAGACGTACCGCCGTAGGGAGGACTTCCTGCACCGCCTCGCGGACTCCGTACGACGCCCGGGCTTCTCGATGCTGCTCGCCGAGAAGACCGCCCTGGCGGGCTGCGCCTTCGGCTTCCCCATCGCGCGCGACGGGGCCTGGTGGGTCGGCTTCGAGGGTGACCTCCCCAGGTCGGTCGAGCAGCTGACCTCCTCGGGGCACGCCTTCGCCATCACGGAGATCGTGGTCCACCCGCACGAGCACACAGCCGGTCTCGCCCGGCTGTTGCAGACGCGGCTGCTCGCCGATCATCACGCCTCGCTCGGCGCCACCTTGGTGGACCAGGCCGACCGCAGGGTGCACGCCGCCTTCCAGGCGTGGGGGTGGGAGGACATCGGACAGGTCCGCAGGCCCTCCGATCCCGCGGTGCTGCGCGCCCTGGTGCTGCCCCTGGGAGTATCCGCGGAGGACCGTCCGGACGGCCTCGCGCACAACGCCCGTACACAGCGGCCCGAGTGACCGGAACGAGACGGACAGGCCGCAGCGGCCCGGGTTGCCCCGGCTCCGCCGGATGAGCACGCCTACTCATGTGGGGCGAGGTTCCGCGGCGGACGCTTGCTGTATGGGACTCATCGATGTCGCCCTGGCCGTGGTTCTGCCCAGGCGAATTGCTTCGCTCAGGAGCCCAGGATTCGGGCCTTCTCGGTGGCGAATTCTTCGTCCGTCAGCAGGCCCTGGGCCTTCAGGTCGGCCAGGGCGGTGAGTTGTGAGACGCGGTCCGTCGCCGGTGCGGGGGCGGGGGCCGGTGGGGTCGAGGCCTGGGCCGCGCCCTGGTCCATCCATGCCTGCTGCTGGGCCTGGGCCTCGGCCTGTTGGCGCATGTCTCGTTCGGCCATGCCGCGGTTGACGCGGTTGGAGACGGCCGAGGCCGTTCCGGAGATCACCGCGGTGCGGGCGATGGTGCCCAGAAGGCCGGGCCGTCCGAATCGCTGGGGCATACCGATCCTCCCTCTCGTCGCGGCGCCGTCACTCGGCGCCGAGCGCGGCAACGGCCTCGGCGACGGCGTCCCGGGGCACGCGCTCGAAGAGCAGCAGTTCGCCCTTCGATTCCCGTACCGCCGTCGCGAGCCGGGCCGCCCAGGTGTTCTCCCAGGCCACGACCAGCGCGGACGAGTTCGCCGGGAGGTTGTCCGCGACCGTGCGCAGATCCTCGTCGCTGAGCAGGTCGAACTGAGCGTCGGTGACGTGGTCGAACGCCTCGGCCACTTCCTCGTCGGCCAGCTCGACGACGTCGACGGAGCCGTCGCCGGTCTTGTGGATGAAGCTCAGGTCCAGGATGCGCACGGTGCCGGCCCTCTGCAGCTCCCGCAGCGCGGGGGCCACGTCCCCGTTGAAGCGGTTGCCCTCGAAGGCGACCACGGCGACATCGACCGGTCCGACAGCGTCGGCGTTCAGGCCACTGGGCACGAGCGCACCGCCTTCCCTGGCGTACGTAACGGGGCAATTGCGAGCATAAAGCGATGAAAGGGTGGTGTGCGAGCCCACCCGATCCGCCCGGTCCTGCACACGCATTCTCCCGTTGCTCCGGGCGGGTGAACCGGTGGCCGTCGGCCAATCCGGGTCCGTCAGCGGTCCGGATAGCCCGTGAGGAACAGAGCGGTTCCTCGTCCCCGCCGGTCGTGCGGGGGCTGTGCGAGCAGTGAGGACGGTTTCATGTCTCGTGTGCTGAAGAGTGCGGCGGTTCTGGTGGCGGTCGGCGGCGCGGTGCTGGCCGGCGCGGGTGCCGCGGCCGCGGACAGCGGGGCCCAGGGTGCCGCCTGGGGCTCGCCGGGCGTCGGCTCGGGCAACGTGGTCCAGGTTCCGGTGCACGTTCCGGTCAACGCGTGCGGCAACACCGTCAACGTCGTCGGCCTGCTCAACCCGGCCTTCGGCAACAGCTGCGCCAACGGTTCGGACAGCTGGGGCGGCGGCCAGTGGGGTATGTGGAAGTAGCTTCCACCCAGCGGTGCGGCAGGCTCGCCGGGATCCGGTGGGCCCCGCACCCGTCCGATGCGCGCACGGCCACGGATTACCAGTGACAGGCTTACGGTCCTGGTGAGGCGAGTGCGATGACGGACGAAGAGTTCCAGCGGCTGATGCGGCAGGCCCGCGCGGAGGCACGGCGTACCGGATTGCCCCGGCGGGACGTCAGTCCGCGTGATGTGTACGAGGCGCGGGCGCGGCACGCGGAGTTCGGGGCCTGCTCGCATTGATGCCGGGCCCCGCGCCGGTTGGTGCGAGTGGGAGCGGTGGCGCCGCTTTTCCGGGTGCCACCGCTCCCGACCGCTGGACACGACCGGCCGGGAAGGCACCGCTGCCCGCCCGGCCCGTCTCCGCCTGTCGTGTCAGCTCTTGGGCATCAGGACCGAGTCGATGATGTAGACGTTGGCGTTGGCGGTCTTGACGTTGCCGCAGACCACGTTTGCGGTGCCGTTGACCTTGTAGGTCTCGCCGGAGCCGGTCGTCATCAGCTTCGACTTCTCCAGCGTGGGGAACGAGCCCTTCTCCAGGTCCTTGGGCGCCAGCTTCTGGCCCACCACGTGGTACGTGAGGATCTTGGTGAGCTGGGCCTTGTTGTTGAGGACCTTGTCCAGGTCGGCCTTCGGGATCTTCGCGAAGGCCTCGTTGGTGGGCGCGAAGACCGTGATGTTCTGGGCGTTGTTCAGGGTGTCGACCAGGCCGGCCTTCTTCACGGCCGTGACCAGCGTCGACAGCGCCGGGTTGTTCGACGCGGCGGTGGCGACCGGGTCCTTGGCCATGCCGTCGAACGAGCCGGCACCGTCCTTGGGCACCGAGGAACAGGCCGAGCCGAACGGCTTGTCGTCGGTGCTCGTGGCGCCGGACGGGCTGGCCATGTCCGACCCCTTCGACGCCGAGGAGGCGTTGTCGGAGGACTTGTCCTTGGAGTCGCTGCCGGAGCAGGCGGTCAGGGCCAGCGGCAGCATGGCGGCGGCAGCGACGGCGACGGCGGTACGGCGGAAGCGAGTCTGCATGAGAATCCCTCAACGATCGGAACGGTGAAGGCCCTTCGCCTCCATCGCCGGGAATCCGGTGCCCTCGCCGGTGCGGATTGGTCGGTTCCCCGGACCTCCCCGAAAGAGTGACGCGGGGGGTGGGTGGTCGGCCTCCGGAAGCGGGACACAAATAACCGCAATCCCGACCAATCCATCCACCCCACGGCGACGGATTCCTTCTGTGAGAGCGCGAAACGACGCGCCGACCCCCGGTAGCCCGCGCTCTCACCGGCCCCGGGCCGCTCGGGGGCCCGGCGGGTCCGCAGCCCGCCGCGAAGGAGTGTTGATCATGACCTCTCACCGTGCAAGCACTCGGATCCTGGTCGGGGCGGCGGCGCTCGCGCTGCCGTTCTCGCTGGCGGCGCTGGCGCCGTCCGCGTCGGCCGACGACATGACGGGCCCGTTCGGACCGGCCTGCTCCTCGGTTCCCAAGGACGGCGCGGGTTCGTTCGACGGCATGGCCAAGGACCCGGTCGCGACCGCCGCCTCCCACAACCCCGACCTGTCGACGCTGGTCACGGCGGTGAAGAAGGCCGGCCTCGTGGACACGCTGAACAACGCGAAGGACATCACCGTGTTCGCGCCGACGAACGAGGCCTTCGCGAAGATCCCGAAGGCGGACCTGGACAAGGTCCTCAACGACAAGGCCCAGCTCACCAAGATCCTCACGTATCACGTGGTGGGCGAGAAGGTCACTCAGGACAAACTGGCCGACGGCAGCTTCAAGACGCTGGAGGGCAGCAAGCTGACCACGTCGGGCTCCGGCGAGAAGTACAAGGTCAACGGCACCGCGAACATCGTCTGCGGTGACGTGCCGACCTCGAACGCCACCGTCCACATCATCGACACCGTCCTCATGCCCAAGAGCTGACCCCGCCTCCGCACAGAGCACCCCGAGACCCCGGAGAACCCCGAGGGGCGCGCCGCAACCGCGGCGCGCCCCTCCCCACGCCCCGCCCGCGCTCAGTCGACCGTCACGACGACGGAGTGCCAGCCGGAGGCGCCGTCGGGGATGGTGTCGGTGCGCTTCTCGGTCTGGGTCTCGCCGGTGCGGTCGGTGGCCCGTACGGTCAGCGTGTGGTTGCCCTTGGCGGCCTGCCAGGGATAGGACCACTGGCGCCAGGTGTCCCGGGTGTCCTCGGTGGCGAGCCGGGCCTCTTCCCACGGCCCGTCGTCGACCCGTACCTCGACCTTGTCGATGCCGCGGTGCTGCGCCCACGCCACCCCGGCGACCATGACCGTGCCGGACTTCGGGCGGCCGAAGGGCTTGGGGGTGTCGATGCGCGACTCGGTCTTGATCGGCGCCTCGCGCGCCCAGGACCGCTTGACCCAGTAGGAGTCGTAGGCGTCGAAGGTGGTCAGCTCGATGTCCTGGATCCACTTGCAGGCCGATACGTAGCCGTAGAGACCGGGGACGACCATGCGCACGGGGAAGCCGTGCTCGAAGGGGAGCGGTTGGCCGTTCATGCCGAGGGCGAGCATCGCGTCGCGGCCGTCCAGCACGTCCTCGACGGGGCTGCCGATGGTCATGCCGTCCACGGAACGGGCCACGAGCTGGTCGGCGGGACCGCCCCGGGACGGCGGTTTCACTCCGCAGCGCTTCAGCAGGTCGGCCAGGCGGACGCCGATCCAGCGGGCGTTTCCGACGTACGGGCCGCCGACCTCGTTGGAGACGCAGGTCAGGGTGATGTCCCGTTCGATGAGCGGCATCTTGAGCAAGTCGGCGAAGGAGACGGTGAGTTCACGCTCGACGCCCTTGCCGTGGATCCGCAGCCGCCAGGTGGTGGCGTCGACCTTCGGGACGACCAGGGCGGTGTCGACGCGGTAGAAGTCGCCGTTGGGCGTCATGAACGGGCTGATGTCCTTGATCCGCAGGGCGGCACCGCGCGGGACCGGGGCCGCGGCCGACGACGGCGCGGGAATCACCACGTTCCCGCGGGAGGCGACGGCGCCCTGTCCCTGTGAGCTGTTCAGCGCCCGGCCCGCGAGCCCGGCACCGGTGGAGGCCGCGGCCGCCGCCGTCGCGGCCAGGATGAACCCGCGCCGGTCCCAGCCGGTGTCCGGGCGGTCGGCCTCCGCGGCACCCGGCTCCTGCGGCCGATCCGTGTGCCCGAGCCGTCCGGTCAGCCAGTACAGCAGCCCGGCGCCGACGACGGCCCCGACCGCCGAGGGCAGGGCGTCGGCGGCGCTCGTCGAGTCCGGCCGGCCGGTGGCGGCCAGCGCCCCGACCACGCCGAACGCGAGCACGCCCAGCGAACCGGCCAGCCGCCACCGCGTGGCCAGCGCCCCCAGGACCAGCGCGAGCACGGTGAGTACGGCCAGGATGCCGAGTTGCAGGACGAGTTTGTCGTTGGTGCCGAAGTGCCGGATCGCCCAGTCCTTCACGGCCGGCGGAGTGCGGTCGATCGCCGCGCCGCCGACCGCGACGACCGGGCCGGACTCGGGGCGCACGGCTGCCGAGACCAGCTCCGCCACGGCGATCGCCGCGTATCCGGCGAGCAGGCCGCTCAGTGCGCCGAGCGACAGGCGTTTGATGCCGCGCAGCGGCTGGTGGGGTGCGTCGTGGTCCATGCCGTGAATCCGTCCTGCCGACCCGTTCGGATTGGTCGTTCACGCCAACGAGGCATGGAACGCGCTGCTGAAGCAGTAGCAATCCGGTCCGTGGATCAGCGGCGACGCCTCCGCCGGGGCGGCCCGATTCCGCTGATCGGACGCACGGCTGGTCCCACAGGAGGGGCGGCGGGGGCGGCGATCGACGCGTACGGACTCCGTCCGTGCCGGTCAGCGCGGACGCGCGGCGGCGCCGTCCTCGCCCTCCGGACCCCGCATCGCGTCGGCCGCGGCCCGGGCCTGCTCGGCGCGGTGCTGATGTGCGGCGGCCTGCTGGACACCGTCCCGGCGTTCCTGCTTGCGGGCCAGGGCGTACTCGGCCTCCGCCAGCGCCTCGGCCACCATGGTGGCCTGCTTGCGAAGCCGGTCGGCCCGCGCTTGCAGGATCTGGAGCGATTCGGGCGCCCGTGCCGCCATCTGTGCGAGGACGGCACGGGTCTCCCGGTTGATCGCGTCCTGCTCCCGCAGATCCTGCCTCTCCGATCGGCGCAGTGCCGCCTCGCTGCGTTCCAGCCGTTCCTGGCTGGCGGCCAGCAGCTCCTGGGACCGGGCGATCTGTTCGTACGCCCGCTCCCGCAAGCTCGCGATCCCCTCTCCCCTTCGACGGCGCCGGGTGCCCTGCTGCCTCTCCCTTGCGGAACGCTGGTCCTGCCGGGCCTGCGCGACGGCTTCCCGCTCGTCGGCCGCGGCCTCACGCTTGTCAGCGGCCGCCTGCCTTCGGCCGACGACCGCCTCCCGCTCCACAGCGACGGCCTCCCGCTCGTCGACGACGGCCTCCCGCGCGTCGGTGGCGGCCTCGCGCTCCACGGTGACGGCCTCACGGGCGTCCGCGACCGCCTCCAGCCGGTCGGTGGCGACCTCACGGGCATCCACGACGCGCTCCCGCTCGTCGGCGGTCCGGTCGCGTTCGTCGGCAGTGCGCCCGCGCACGTCCTCGGACTGTGCGCCGCCGCTCGAAGCGGACGATCCGTCCAAGGGGTCGGTGCCCATACCGGCAGTATGCCCGCCCGTGAGGTTCCCCATGGCGGGCGGTCCCGCCGGACAGTGCGGCGGGACCGACCAATTCCCCTGCTACCAGGACGACTTGGTGACCCCGGGCAGGAAACCCGCGTGCGCCTGCTCGCGCACCCGGACCCGGGACAGCCCGAACTTGCGCAGATGGCCGCGAGGACGGCCGTCCACGCTGTCGCGGTTGCGGACGCGGGTGGGGCTCGCGTCGCGGGGCTGGCGGCCCAGTTCGGCGAGGGCCGCGGTGCGTTCGGCGGGCGTCGAGGACGGACGGCGGACGGTCTCCTTCAACTCCGCCCGCCGGGCCGCGTACCGCGCGACGACGGCCTTGCGCCGCTCGTTCTTCGCGATCTTGCTCTGCTTGGCCATCAGACCCTTCCTCCCCGGGCGCGGATGCGCGCGACGGCCGCTTCCACGCCGATGACGTCGACGGTCCTGATGCCGCGGGCGCTCAACGTCAGGCGTACGTAACGCCCTTCGCCGGGCAGCCAGTAGCGCTTGCGCTGAATGTTCGGGTCGAAGCGGCGCGAGGTGCGGCGGTGGGAGTGGGAGATGGAGTTGCCGAACCGCGGTCGGGCGCCGGTCAGTTGGCAGTGGGCGGACATGAAGTGACCTGCCTCTCCTGGAACACGTACTTATTGATAATGGAAACCATTCCCATATAGTAGCCCCATGATGCGCACCGAAGCACTGCCGGTCGTCCTCGTCGGTGGACTGCACGCCGACGCCCGCCGAACCGTCGTCAAGCGTCTGCTGACGGCGGTTCCCGGGAGCGTCGCGCTGCACCACGACCTCGCGACCGCCGGGGAGGGGACCGTGCGGCGGCGCGTCAGCGACGCCTC
Organism: Streptomyces sp. HUAS MG91; assembly: GCF_040529335.1. Taxonomy (GTDB): domain Bacteria; phylum Actinomycetota; class Actinomycetes; order Streptomycetales; family Streptomycetaceae; genus Streptomyces; species Streptomyces tabacisoli. The sequence continues at coordinate 3,951,795 of NZ_CP159534.1, forward strand.
GGGGGTCCTGGCCACGGGCGACGCGCCCCTCGTCGCCGACTGCGCGTGCTGCGCCCTGCGCGAGGACCTCGTACCGGAGCTGGACCGGCTGGCCGGGGACGGCACGACCCGGCTCGCCATCGTCGAGCTGTGGGACTCGGTCGAGCCGAAGGCCATGGCCGAGGTCGTCGTGGCGCACAGCGGTGACGAGCTGGTGCTCACCAACGTGATCACCGCGGTCTCCCCCGCCCTCGTACTGCCCTGCCTGGGCAACGGCGACGACCTGGCCGAGGCCGGACTGGCGGCCGCCGCGACGGACCGGCGCACGGTCGCCGACACCTTCGCCCGGCAGGTGGAGTACGCGCCCGTGCTCGCCCTGGTCGACGACCCGGAGGCGGACGAGCAGGACCACGCGCTGCTCACCCAGCTCCACCCCACCGCCCGCCGGGTCGACGCGGCGTCGGGCGAACTCGCGGCGCTCGCCTTCGCCGGGTTCGACGTGGAGGCGGCCGCCTCGGCCCAGCATCCCGCCTGCGCGCGGCTGCCCCAGGAGGCGGACGAGGCGGGCGTGACGACGCTGGTCTGGCACCGGACGCGGCCGTTCCACCCCGAACGGCTCTACCGGGCGCTGGAGGACCTCTGCTGCGCCGCCGCGCGCAGCCGGGGACGGTTCTGGCTCGCGGACCGGCCCGACAGCCTGCTCGCCTGGGACTGCGCGGGCGGGGCGCTGTGCGTGGAGAGCGCGGGACCCTGGCTGGCCGCGCTGCCCGACGCGGGCTGGGAGGCGATGCCGCCGGTGCGGCGCGCGGCCGCCGCCCTCGACTGGCATCCCGAGTACGGCGACCGCTGCCAGCACCTCGTCTTCACCTCGCCCGGCCTCGACCCCGACGGCATCGAGCGGCTCCTCGGCTCCTGCCTGCTCACCGACGCCGAGTACGCGGCCGGGCCGGAGGAATGGCGCCGCCTCCCGGCGTCGTTCGCGCCGTTCCTGGACGCCTGACGGGCGGCGCTCAGTCGGTCAGGCCGAGCCCCGCCAGCTGGGCCCTGCTGCTGACGTTCAGCTTCGGGAAGGCCCGGTAGAGGTGGTAGCTGACGGTCTTGGGGCTCAGGAAGAGCTGCGCGGCTATCTCGCGGTTGGTCATGCCCGTGGCCGCCAGGCGGACGATCTGGAGTTCCTGGGGCGAGAGGCGGGCGAGGGTGTCCGTGGCGCGGTCCGGGAGGGGAGCCGTCGCGCCGGCCGCGCGCAGTTCGGCGCGGGCGCGGTCCGCCCAGGGGACCGCGCCCAGGCGTTCGAAGGTGTCCAGCGCGGCGGCCAGTTGGAGGCGGGCTTCCGTCTTGTGGCGTTCCCTGCGCAGGCGTTCTCCGAAGAGGAGGCGCGTTCTGGCCGCCTCCCAGGGGCGGCCGCTCTCGGCGTGGCGGCGGACGGCCCTGCTGAACAGGGCGTGGGCGGTGGCCCAGTCGGGCTCCACGAGGGCGCGGCAGCGGTGCAGTACCGCGTCGGCCCAGGCGAGACCGGAGGCGTCGGCCCACTCCGTGAACGCGGCGAGGGGCTCGTCGGCGGGCCGGGCGAGCCGGGCGGCGGCCTCGACCCGGTCCGGGGCGAAGTACACGCTCTGGATCTGGCGGCGGACCGGGCCCGCCTGTGCCGCGTCCAGGCGGTCCAGTGCCTCCGCGAAGCGGCCCTGCCCCAGGTCCGCGAGGGCCAGCGCCCACTCGGCCCAGGCCAGGCTGTTGGCGATGCCCGTGGCGTCGAAGTGGTCGTGGCAGCGGGCGGCGAGCTCGGCCGAGCCGGCCTGGTCGCCGCGGACGGCCAGAATCCAGGCGAGCATCCCCTGGAGATAACCGGCCCGGTGGGGCTGGCCGGTGTCGGCGGCGGCCCGCAGACCCTCGACGGCCGTCGCCTCCGCGTCACGGAACCGGCCGAGGTACAGCTCGGACGCGGCCAGCGTCAGATGGGCGAGCGGCAGCCAGCCGAGGTCGCCCCGGGCCCGGCAGTCGGCGGCGACGGCGGCGGAGATCTCCCGCCCCGCGTCGAAGTCGCCGACCAGCCCCGCGACGAAGGCGGCGTTGACGCGCAGGGCCGGGGCCCCGGAGCGGTTGCGGCGGCCGTCGGCCACCAGGGTGCGCAGCGCGGGCAGGGCGAGCGCGGGCCCGGCCTCCAGGAACACGGCCGCCCCGGTCACCGCGGCCACGGCCGGGCCGAGGCCGTCCTCGGGGCGCGGCCGCAGCGTCGCGAGGCGGTCGGCGGCGGCGCGCAGGCGGGCGGTGTCGCCGAGCTGCCAGGCGTTGCGCGCGGCGTCCACGAGCATCATGCCCGCCGCCACCCGCGCCTCGCCGGGGCTCTCGCCCGCGGTGCCCGCCATGGTGTCCGCGGCGCCGAGCAGCAGGTCGTGGGCGGTGCCGGGGTCCCCGTCCGCGAAGGCCGTACGGGCGCGCAGGGCCTGGAGGCGGGCCCGGGTGCGCGGGTCGGCCGTGTCGCGTCCGGCGGCCTCGGCAAGGGACTTGGCGCGGGGTGTCAGTCCCGCGTCGGCCGCGGCCTGGGCCGCCGCGGCGAGCCGGCGCGCACGCAGGGCCGGGTCACCGGTCAGCGCGGCGGAGCGTTCCAGGGCGGCCGCGGTGCCCGCGTGGCCGTGGCGCGCCAGGGCCCGGTCGGCGGCCCGCTCCAGGGCGGCGGCCACCTCCTCGTCGGGGCCGGTCGCGGCGGCGGCCAGGTGCCAGGCCCGCCGGTCCGGCTGCTCCCGCAGCACGTCGGCGAGTGCGCGGTGGGCGGCCGGCCGGGCCTCGTAGGAGTCGGCGCGGAAGACGGCGCCGCGCATCAGCGGGTGGACGAACCGCACCCGCCCGGCGTCGACCCGGACCAGACCGGCCCGCTCGGCCTCGCCCAACGCGCCCGGTCCGGCACCCAGTCGAGCGGCGGCGCGCAGGATCGCGTCGAGGTCGCCGTCGTCCTCGGCGGCCGCGACCAGCAGGGCCGTACGGGCCCCGGCGGACAGCTCCGCGATCCGGGCGCCGTACGCCTGCTGGATGCGGTGCGGCAGCGCCAGCGGCTCGGGGCCGTGGGCGTCGCCGTCGGTGCGGGCCAGTTCCAGCAGGGCGAGGGGGTTGCCCGCGCTCTCCTCCATGATCCGGCGGCGCAGCGGCGGGCCGAGCCGCGGTGAGCGGTCCGCGAGGAGCCGGGCACTGCTGTCGGGGTCGAGGCCGGTCAGCCGCAGTTCGGGCAGGCCGGACGGGTCGAAGCCGGTGCGGGCGCCGAGGACCAGGGCGATCCCCTCGGCCTGGAGACGGCGGGCGGCGAACAGCAGCGCGCGGGCGGAGGCGTGGTCGAGCCAGTGCGCGTCGTCGACCAGGCAGAGCAGGGGCGCGTCGGCGGCGAGTTCCGACAGCAGGGACAGCACGGCCAGGCCGACCATGAGCTGGTCGTCGCTGCTGCCGGGGCCGGTGCCGAACGCCGCCCTCAGGGCGGCCGCCTGCGGGGCGGGCAGGGAGTCGACGCGGTCGAGCACGGGGTGCAGCAGCAGGTGGAGCGAGGCGAACGGGATCTCGGCCTCGGTCTCGATGCCGGTGGTCGTGACGACGGCCGTGCCGTGGGTGCCGCGCGCCCGGTCCCTGGCGTACTCCAGGAGCGCGGTCTTGCCGATGCCGGGCTCGCCCCGGACGACGAGGACCCCGCTGCGGCCGGCGGCCGCGGCCTCGAGCAGCGCGTCGAGCGCCGCCTGTTCCACCGCGCGCCCGTGCAGCGTCGTACGTTCCTCAACTGCCATGCGCCCGACCCCCGTTGCCCCCGGCCGGCCCCCGCCGCCCGGGGCGATCCTAGGGCCTGTCCGGCGGATCAGGTCGCGTTCGGGTGGCCCGCGCTGTTCCGCGCCCGCGACAAGATCCGCCGGACAGGTCCTGGTCATCTGTCCGGTACCGGGCGGGCTGTCCGCGCTCGTAGCGTCCCGAGTGCGGCACCCCGGGAGGGAACAGCCCTCCCGGCGGGACGACCAGGACGGACGTGCATCACGGTGAGACCCCTCGACAGCCTGGACACCTCGGTGGTGTTGGAGTCCGTGAGCCGGAGCTATCCGAACGGCGACGGCGCGGTCGCCGCGCTCGACGAGGTGACGGCCCGGTTCGGCCACGGCACCTTCACCGCGGTGATGGGCCCGTCGGGTTCGGGCAAGTCGACGCTGTTGCAGTGCGCCGCCGGACTCGAACGGCCCACCTCGGGGCGGGTCGTCGTGGCCGGGCAGGACCTGGCGCGGCTGAGCGACCGGAAGCTGACCGAGCTGCGGCGGGACCGGATCGGTTTCGTCTTCCAGGCGTTCAACCTGATGCCGTCGCTGACGGCCGAGCAGAACGTCGCGCTGCCGCTGCGGCTGGCCGGGCGGCGGCCGGACCGCGCCGCGGTCCGGCGGGCGCTGGCCGCGGTGGGGCTCGCCGACCGGGCGGGACACCGGCCGGCCCAGCTCTCCGGCGGCCAGCAGCAGCGCGTCGCCGTCGCGCGGGCGCTGGTGACCCGGCCGGCCGTGCTGTTCGCGGACGAGCCGACCGGCGCGCTGGACGCGAGCACCGGCCGCGAGGTGCTGCGGCTGCTGCGGACCGTGGTCGACCGGCATGCGCAGACCCTGGTGATGGTCACCCATGATCCGGCGGCGGCGGCCTGCGCCGACCGGGTCCTCTTCCTCGCCGACGGGCGGGTCCGCGACGAACTCACCGACCCGGACCCCGACTCCGTCGTCGCGCGGATGCTGCTCCTGGAGGCGTCGTGCTGACCCTCGCCCTGAGCACGCTGCGCACCCGCTGGGTCTCCTTCCTCGGCAGCTTCGCCGCGCTCTTCCTCGGTACGGCGCTGATCGCCACGACGGGGCAGGTCCTGGCGAGCACGACCGGCACCCCCGACCGGGCGCCGCAGCGGTACGCCGCCGCGCCGGTCGTCGTCGTCCCCGACGGCCGGATCACCGTGCACGGCAGGCAGGGGGCGACCCGGGCGCCGCTCGCCGAGCCGCGCGGGCTGGCCGCCGGACTCGCCGCCCGGTTCCCCGGCGCGGTCGTGGACCGGGTCTTCCCCGCACGGCTCTCCGGGGGGCCGCCCGCCGTCGGCCGGCCCTGGTCGGCCGCCCGCACCGCACCGCAGCGGATCACCGAGGGCCGCGCCCCGGCGGGGAGCCGCGAGATCGCGGTGAGTACGTCGGCCCGTGCGGCCGGCGCCGGTGCGGCGGTCGGCGACCGGGTCGGTGTCGTCACCGCCGACGGGATCACGCGGTACACCGTGGTGGGGGTGACCACGGCGGGGCCGCAGGGCACGGTGTTCTTCAGCGACGCGCGCGCCGCGACGCTCTCGCCCCGGATCGACGCGCTGGCCCTGTGGCAGCCGGCCGGCCGGGTGCGGGCCGCTCTCGGCGACCGGGCGGACGGCGCCCGGGTGCTCACCGGCCCGGACCGGGCCCTTCCCGATCCGACCCGCGCCGCGGACGACCGGGCCCGCAACGACGCCGCCACGATCGCCGGGATCGCCGGCGGGTTCGCCGCGTTCGTCGCCGCGTTCGTCGTGTCGTCCACCTTCGCGTTCGCCGTGTCGCAGCGCCGCCGCGAGTTCGCGCTGCTGCGGACCGTCGGGGCGACCCGGCGTCAGGTGCGGCGGATGGTCCACGCCGAGGCGTGGTGCCTGGCGGTGGTTGCCGCCGCGCTGGGCGCGCTCGCCGGTCCTGCGGCCACCCGGCCGGTCCTGGACCGGCTGATCGGGCTCGGGGCGGCGCCCGCGTGGACCGTGCCGAGCGACTCGGTCGTCCCCTCGCTGGTCGCGTTCCCCACCGGTGTGCTGGTCGCGCTGCTCGGGGCGGCGGCCGCGGCGCGCCGGGCCGGGCGGGTGACCGCGGCGGAGGCGCTGCGCGAGGCCGCCGTCGAGTCGCGGGCGATGACGCCGGCGCGCTGGGTGCTGGGGGCGGCGGCGCTCGGCACGGCGCTGACCGGCATGGCCGTCACCGCGGTCGGCGACCCCGCGTCGGCCGCCAACAACAAGACCGCCATGCCCAACGTCATGCTGCTCGTCGCCGCCGCCGGGCTGCTCGCCCCGGTCGCGGTCCGCCCGGTCACCCGGCTGTTCGCCGCGCCGCTGGAACGGCTGCGCGGCGCGACCGGCACCCTGGTCTCCGCCTCCGTACGCGCGTCGGCCCGGCAGACCGCGATGACGGCGGCGCCGGTGCTGGTCACGGTCGGGCTGGCGGCCGCGCTGCTCGGCGGCGCCGCGACGGGCGACAGCGCGAAGGCGGCGATGCGCACCGAACCCGTACGGGCGGACTATCTGGTGCTCCCCGACGCGGGCTCCGACCTGGACCGTCAACTCGTGCGCCGGCTGGAGGAGTTGCCCGGCGTGGAGGTCGCCACGGCGGCGCCGTCCAGCCTCTACACCCTGGAGGGCGACACCGTCCTCATCCGGCGTCCGGTCGAGGCCGTCGACCCGGAGCGGCTCCCCGCCGCCGTCCATGTCCCTTTGTCAGCGGGCTCGTTCGCCGATCTCGACGATCACAGTGTCGTCGCCTCGCCCACCTGGGGCGTGGGGCTCGGCGACCGGCTGCGGGTGTGGCGGGCCGACGGCAGCAGGGCCACGCTCACGGTGGTCGGCCTGCTCTCCGTGGACTCCCCCGCCGACGCCTACACGACGCGCGCGCACGCCTTCTCGGCGCTGCCGACGGTCGCGTACGTGAAGCTGCGCGCCGGGACCTCTCCGTCCGCCGTCGAGGCCGCCCTGCGTACGGTCACGGCCGGTCACAACGCGCACGCCGTGACGCGGGCCGCATGGGCCTCCGGCCTCGGCACCGACGGCCGGCCGGCCGCCCGGGTCGGGCTGCTGGCGGTCCTCGCGATCATCCTCGCGTACACCACGATCGCGCTGGTCAACACGGTGCTGATGGCGACGGCCGACCGGGCGCCCGAGCGGCGGGCGCTCCGGCTGCTCGGCGCCCGGCGCGCCCAGATCCTGCGGTTCGTCGCGGCGGAGGCGCTGCTGGTCACGGGGATCGGCACCGTGCTGGCCGGCGCGACGGCGGCGGTCGCGCTGGCGGGCGTGTGGATCTCCCTGGTGCGGATCGCCGGCCCCCTCGGCATCAGCCTGCCGTGGGCGACGGTCACCGCGGTGGCCGCGGGCTGCGCGCTCCTCGCGGTCCTGGCCTCGGCCGGGGCGGCCCTGCTCGCCGACCGCCCCGCTCGCGGCTGATCTCTCCTACGAGACGTGCTGCCCCGGCGCCGAGGCCTCCGCCCAGTCGCCCTCCCAGGGCGCGGCCCGGACCAGTTCCGCGGAGCGGATGGTGCGGGTGCCGCGGGAGACGGTCAGGCGGACCTGGGCGCCGGTGGCGAGGTCGCGGGAGGCGGCGGGCAGGGCCCAGGCCGTGGTCAGGGCCGTCGTGCCCTCGTCCAGGGCCAGGAAACGCGCCGCCTTCGTGTTCTTGCGCCCCTCCACCCGCAGCACCTCACCGGTGATCGTGTCGGGCGCGCGCAGCTCCAGGCAGGCCAGGATCAGCAGGTGTCCGGCGAGCGCGGCGAAGAGCGCGATCGCCGCCCATTCGACGGCCAGCGGGCCCTGCTCGGCCGCCGCGTCGACGAACCAGCCGTCGCTGTCGCTCGCGAAGTTGCCGGGCATCATCGCCAGGAAGACGAGCAACAGCGTCCAGCGCCGGAACTTCCCGGCCGCGATCACGCCGAGCAGCGCGCTGCCCACCCAGCCGGCGCTCAGGATCAGGCCCGGGCGGCGCAGGGTGCCGTCGCTGTGGGCGTCGGCCGCGAGCGACCAGTCGGGCTGGCGCAGCACCGCGAAGGCGGCCAGGGCCCCGGCGACCAGGGCCGCGGCGGCCGCCAGCTGGAGCAGCCGCCCCTTCGAGGCGCCGAAGCCGGGCAGCAGCCGCGGGTAGCGGATCCGCACCGGGCGCCAGGTGCCGCCGTAGCTCGACCAGACGCGGCGGCGGTCACCGGCGTCGAAGCCGAGGAGGCGGCCGGCCAGGCTGGTGACGCCGAGCGCGGTCCCGTACGCGAGGTAGCGGTCCCAGACGGCGACGGCGGCGGGAGGCAGCCGGGCGAAGTCCTCGTGCGCGGTCAGCCAGGAACGCAGTCCGGCCCAGTGTCCGGCGCGCTCCAGGCCGCGCGGGGTCGCGCGCTCACCCTGCGCCCTGGCGAGCAGCCAGAACATCGCGGACGCCGGGAGCACGCAGACGACGAACGCCGCGCGGACGCCGTGGTGGCCCATCAGCGCGGCCAGGCCGAACAGGACGCCGGGCACGCAGGCGAGCAGCGTCAGCCCGCCGGCCAGCCACCCCGCGAACCGGGCGCGGGACAGGCCGCGCAGCCGGGCCTCGGCGACGATGTCCTTGCGCAGTTCCGCGTTGAAGGCGGCGGCGCGCTTGGCGTCGCGGAAGGCGATCGCCCCGATCGGGGCGCCGCCCTCGGTGGTCCGGCTGATCACGCGCTCCAGGACGCGCCGCTCGTAGGGCGGCAGGTCCTGCGCGTCCCGGCCCACGTCGGTGACGTGCACGGTGCTCGCGGCCGGGTCGTCGGCGGGCTGGCGCACCTCGACGAAGCCGCGGGCGGCCAGGTCGAGGAGGGTGGCCCCGGCGGCGTACTCGACGCCGCGCCAGTTGTTGCCGAGGAGGGTGACCACGGCCGGGGACTCCGGGTCGGGCCCGAACTCCTGGGTCGCGGGCGCCGGGGTGACCGCGCCGTTGCGGGTGGCGAGCAGTGCCAGGCCGAAGAGGACCAGCCAGAGCGCGATCAGGGCGGCGCCGCCCCAGTAGAGCTGTTCGGTGTGGCTCATGCGAAGCGCACCTGGACGGCTTCCTGCGGTGCGCCCGCGGCCTCGAAGTACTCGCGTCGCCCGTGCCCGCCGCCGAAGCCGGACACGATGTTGCCCGGGAAGCTCTCCAGGGCGGTGTGGTAGCTCTGCACGGCGCTGTTGTAGAACTGCCGCGCGTACGCGATCTTGTCCTCCGCGGACCTCAACTCGGCCTGCACGGCGGCGAAGTGCTGGTCCGCCTTCAGCTCGGGGTAGCTCTCGCCGAGCGCGAAGAGCTTGCCGAGCGTCGCGGTGAGCGCGTCCTCGGCGGCCGCCCGGTCGGTGACGCCGAGCCCGTCGTTCACGGCCGCGCCGCGCGCGGCGGTGACCGCCTCGAAGGTGGCCCTCTCGTGGGCGGCGTACCCGCGCGCGCCCTCGACGACATTCGGTATCAGTTCGTGCCGCCGCTTCAGCTGCACATCGATCTGCGCCCATGACGCCTGTGTCTGGTTCCGCAGCCGGACGAGCCGGTTGTAGGTCCGTACGACCCACCACACGACCACCACGACCAGCACCACCACGACAGCACCTGCGATGACACCCATCGGCGTCGCCCCCAAAGCCCCTGAAAGATCCGGCCCCCCTGGCCGATCGACGTGATCCTAATCCGAAAGCCCGAATGCCAGTTCCTTTTAACGGTCCGGCTCTACACTCCGCTGATGACCTTGAACTGGGAACAGGTGATCGTGCACTCCGCGGACCCGGAGGCGCTCGGCCGGTGGTGGGCCGAGGCGCTCGGCTGGGTCGTGGTGTACGAGGGCGACGGCGAGTTCGAGATCCGGCCGGAGCCGGACCGGACGCCGGGGATCGACTTCGTGCGCGCCGACGAGGTCACGCGCCACAAGGGACGGCTGCACCTCGACTTCCGGCCCGACGACCAGGCCGCCGAGGTGGCCCGGCTGGAGGCGCTCGGCGCGCGGCGCGTCGACATCGGCCAGGGCGAGCAGCCCTGGGTGGTGCTGGCGGACCCCGAGGGCAACGAGTTCTGCGTGCTCGCCCAGCGCAAGCAGTAGGCCCCCGGCCGGTGCGCGCGGACGTGATCCGGCGCACTGCGGGGCTCTCCGGCCGCATGTACCCTGGTGGGAGCAAGCGAAGGGGAGTAGCCCCGCGAACCGGTCGTCGACACACTGGAACCCCCGGGTTCCCGGTGGCCGGGCCCGCGCCGACACGGCCGGGCGGGCGAGACCTTCGACCAGGCTGACGCGTATCCGAATCCGTTTACGCCGTCGCCGGGTCGAGTGGTCCCCGCAGCGGGTGGGTTCACGAGTCCGGCTGCGGCTCGTACAGAGAGACCCCCGATGCATCTCGACCCCGTGGCGATCGTCACCGCCTTCGGTCTGATCTTCCTGGCCGAACTCCCGGACAAGACCATGTTCGCCTCACTGGCCATGGGCACCCGGATGAAGCCGATCTACGTATGGTTCGGCACCTCCGCGGCGTTCGCCGTGCACGTCGCCATCGCGGTCGGCGCCGGCTCGCTGCTCGGGCTGCTGCCCGGCTGGATCGTGAAACTGGTCTCCGGCCTGATGTTCCTGTTCGGCGCCTTCATGCTGCTGCGCGGCGGGGACGACGAGGACGGGGAGGACGAGGCGGGCGCCAAGACCGTCACCGGGTTCTGGCCGGTGTTCGGCACCGCCTTCATGGCCGTGTTCATCGGTGAGTGGGGCGACCTGACCCAGATCACCACCGCCAACCTGGCCGCCACGAACGGCACCCTGTCGACCGCCATCGGCTCGTTCATCGCGCTGATCTCGGTCTCCGGTCTCGCGCTGATCGCGGGCCGCTTCATCGCCAAGCGGGTGCCGCTGAAGACGGTGCAGCGCGTGGGCGGCATCTGCATGCTCGTGCTCGCCGTCTGGTCGTTCGTGGAGATCTTCGCCTGATCTGTTCGCCCGGCCTCCGGCCGATCCTCGGCGGACCCTTGTGGATACAGGAACGTATCGAATACGTTCCTGTATCCATTTGTGGTTCACGATCCCTCAGCGGGTCGAGCGCTCCGAGCGAGGTGACCGTGCCCGGCACAGTGACGAAGCGGCGTGCGCGCACGCGGCAGCGGCTGCTGGCGGCCGCGTTCGACGTCTTCGCCGAAGAGGGCTTCGGCCGCTCCACGGTCGAACAGGTCTGTGAGCGGGCCGGGTTCACGCGGGGCGCCTTCTACTCCAATTTCTCCTCCCTCGATGAGCTGTTCCTCGCCTTGTGGGAAGAGCGGTCGGCGCGGATGCTCGACGATGTGCGGGCAGCGCTGGACGGTCTCGACCCGGCCGATCCCGAGGCGGCCGTGCGCGCGGCCGTCGAGGCGACCCCCGTGCACGACGCCTGGTACCGGATCACCGCCGAGTTCACGGCGCACGCCCTGCGCAATCCCGGCCTGCGGCGCGTGATGGCCGCCCGGGAGGAGGCCATCAGAGAAGCCGTGCTGCCGGTGCTCGTGACCGCGCTGGAGCAGCTGGGGCGGCGGGTCACCGACCGGCGGGCCCTGGGGGACGCGCTGGTCGCCGTGCACGACGGAACCGCCGTACAGGTGCTGCTCCAGCCCGACGACGGCGCCGTACGGGACCGCAGGCACGCCCTGTTCATGAACGTACTGACCGCCTACAGCACCCCCTTGGAGAGCGCATGAGTGACACCAACGCCGATGTCATCGTCGTGGGAGCCGGGCTCGCCGGGCTCGTCGCCACGTACGAACTCACCCGGGCGGGCAAGCGCGTCGTGCTCGTCGACCAGGAGAACGCCGCCAATCTGGGCGGGCAGGCCTTCTGGTCGCTCGGCGGGCTGTTCCTCGTGGACAGCCCCGAGCAGCGACGCATGGGCATCAAGGACTCCTACGAGCTGGCCCTCGCCGACTGGATGGGCTCGGCCGGCTTCGACCGGGAGACCGAGGACCGGTGGCCGCGCAAGTGGGCCGAGGCGTACGTGCGGTTCGCGGCCGGGGAGAAGCGGGACTACCTGTACGGGCTCGGCCTCAAGGTCACCCCGAACGTCGGCTGGGCCGAGCGCGGCTCCGGCACCGCGACCGGGCACGGAAACTCGGTGCCCCGCTTCCACCTCACCTGGGGCACGGGCCCCGAGGTCGTCCGCGTCTTCCGGGAGCCGGTCCTGGAGGCCGCCGAGCGCGGCCTCGTCACCTTCAAGTACCGCCATCAGGTGGACGAGTTGATCGTCGAGGACGGGGCGGCCGTCGGCGTACGCGGTTCCCTGCTCGCCCCCTCGGACGAGCCGCGCGGGGTCGCCTCCTCCCGCGAGACCGTCGGCGACTTCGAACTGCGCGCGAAGGCGGTCGTCGTCACCTCCGGCGGCATCGGCGGCAACCACGACCTGGTCCGCAAGAACTGGCCGGCCGACCGGGTCGGCCCGGCGCCCGAGTCGATGGTGACGGGCGTGCCCGCGTACGTCGACGGCCGCATGATCGGGATCACCGAGGACGCCGGCGCCTCCGTCGTCAACCGCGACCGCATGTGGCACTACACGGAGGGCCTGAAGAACTGGGACCCGATCTGGCCGGGCCACGGCATCCGGATCATCCCCGGCCCGTCGTCGCTGTGGCTGGACGCCACCGGCAAGCGGCTGCCCGCGCCGCTGTTCCCCGGGCACGACACGCTCGCCACGCTGAAGCACATCACCGCGAGCGGCCACGACCACACGTGGTTCATCCTGACCCGGGCCATCGTCGAGAAGGAGTTCGCGCTCTCCGGCAGCGAGCAGAACCCCGACATCACCGGCAAGGACATGAAGCTGGTCCTCCAGCGGGTGAAGAAGGGGGCGCCGGGGCCCGTCCAGGCGTTCCTCGACAAGGGCGAGGACTTCGTCGTCCGCAGGAACCTGAAGGACCTCGTCGCGGGCATGAACGAGCTGACGCCGAAGACCCCCGTCGAGTACGAGCAGGTCGAGCGGGAGATCGTCGCCCGCGACCGCGAGATCGAGAACGGGTACAGCAAGGACCTCCAGCTCATGGCCGTCCGCAACGCCCGCTCCTACCTGCCCGACCGCATCACGCGCGTCGCCAAGCCGCACCGGCTGCTCGACCCGGCGCAGGGCCCGCTGATCGCCGTACGCCTGCACGTGCTGACCCGCAAGACGCTGGGCGGCCTGGAGACGAACCTCGACTCGCAGGTCGTGCGCGGTGACGGCTCGGTCTTCGAGGGGCTGTACGCGGCCGGGGAGGTCGCCGGGTTCGGCGGCGGCGGTGTCCACGGCTACAACGCGCTCGAAGGGACCTTCCTCGGCGGCTGCATCTTCTCCGGGCGGGCCGCCGGGCGCGCGCTCGCCAGGAGCCTCGCGTGACGGGGACCGCGCTCGTGACGGGCGCGTCGTCGGGGATCGGGGCGGCCGTCGCGGCGGCGCTGGTCGCACGCGGCTACCGGGTGTACGGCACGAGCCGCGACCCGGAGAAGGTCAACTCCCCTATACCCGGAGTGACTTATCTGGCGCTCGACCTCTCCGACGAGGCGAGCATCGAGGCGTGCGCGGCCGCCGCCGGCGCGGTGGACGTCCTCGTCAACAACGCCGGTGAGTCGCAGAGCGGCCCCTTCGAGGAGCTGCCGATGGACGCGGTGCGGCGGCTGTTCCAGCTGAACGTGTTCGGGGCCGTGCGGCTCAGTCAGCTCCTGCTGCCCGGGATGCGGGAGCGGGGGCGCGGGCGGGTGGTGATGGTCGGTTCGATGCTGGCCAGCTTCCCGCTCGCCTACCGGTCGTCGTACGTCGCGTCGAAGGCCGCCATCAAGGGGTTCGCGCTGGCCGCACGGCGGGAGTACGCGGGTTACGGGGTCGGCATCACGACCGTCGAGCCCGGGTCGATCGCCACCGGGATCAGTGAGCGGCGCACCCAGTACGTGGCGCCGGACTCGCCGTTCCGCGCCGCCTACGACACCATGCTCGCCGCGCTCAACCGCAATGAGGCGAACGGGATCTCGGCCGAGAAGGTCGCCGCCAAGGTCGTCTCCGTGGTGGAGGCCGGTCGGCTTCGGCCGTTCTACGCCGTGGGCAGCAACGCGCCGGTGGTGTTCGCGCTGCGGCGAGTGCTTTCGCGCGGCGCGGCTGAACGGATGGTCGCCCGCAGGCACGGGTTGCGGTGACGTCGCCGTTCCCCCCGGGGCGCGCGTGACGTGCTCAGCCCGCGCCCGGGAGGCCGGCGGAGAAGGCGATGGCCAGAAGGGCCGCCGCGGCGCACACGGCGGCCTCGGCGCGGAGGACCAGGGTGCGGCGGGCACGCCGACCGCGGTGCAGCAGCTGGTTCAGAGCGCGCTCGGCACCGTGGTGCAGCGGACGCGAATCGGCGTAGCGCGGATCGTCGTCCGGCACCGGATTGGCGGCGCGGAGGAGGGCCAGGTCATCGGTCACGGGCTTGGTCTCCTGCGGTGACGGTCATGTTCATCCGGTCGATCTCGGCGCGCAGCCGGCGCCGGGCTCGGTGCAGCCGCATCGCGGCGGCGCTGCGGCTGCACTCCAGGGCGACGGCCAGCTCGTCGACGCCCAGCTCCTCCCAGGTGGTCAGGCGCAGGGCCTCCCGGTCGGCGGGGTTCAGCCGGGCCAGCGCCTCGTGGATCCAGGCGCCGGGTTCCTCGGCGTCGGGGCCCGCGACGATCTGCCGGTGGTGGGCCCGTTCGTGGTGGCCGATGCGGTCGAGGAGGCGGCGTCTGCGGCCCAGCCCGCGCACGGTGTTGGCGAGGCAGTTGCGGGCGACGGCGTACAGCCAGGGCAGCGGCGTCTCGGGCGGCAGCTCGGCCCGGCGCCGCCACGCTATGGAGAAGACGTCGGCGACGACCTCCTCGACCTCGTGGGCGGCCCCGGGGTCCAGACGGCGTGCGACGAACCGGCTGACCGCCCAGTAGTGGGCGCGGTAGGCCGCCGCGAAGGCGTCGTCCGTCGTGCTGCCGCTCATGCCTGTGCCCGTGGTTCGTCCGTGCTCATGAACCGTAGGTGTCCGGCTCCGCCCCGATGTTCACAGGTGCGGTGTGTGATCTTTCGGGCGGGGGTGCGCGGTGACGTGCGGGGCGGGTCCGGACACGTACCGGGCATGAGAGGAACGAAGGGCTCCAAGAAGGGCTTCAAGGCGGTGCGGTGGCTGACCACCACCGATCACAAGACCATCGGCACGCTGTATCTCGTCACGTCGTTCGGGTTCTTCTGCCTGGCCGGGGTGCTCGCGCTGTTCATGCGGGCGGAACTGGCCCGTCCCGGGACGCAGATCCTGTCGAACGAGCAGTTCAACCAGGCGTTCACGATGCACGGCACGATCATGCTGCTGATGTTCGCGACGCCGCTGTTCGCCGGGTTCGCGAACTGGATCATGCCGTTGCAGATCGGGGCGCCCGATGTGGCGTTCCCGCGGCTGAACATGTTCGCGTACTGGCTGTACCTGCTGGGTTCGCTGATCGCGGTGGGCGGGTTCCTCACGCCTCAAGGGGCCGCGGACTTCGGGTGGTTCGCGTACGCGCCGCTGTCCGACGCGGTGCACTCGCCGGGCGTCGGCGCCGACATGTGGATCATGGGGCTCGCCTTCTCCGGCTTCGGCACGATCCTGGGCTCGGTCAACTTCATCACGACGATCGTGTGCATGCGCGCGCCCGGCATGACGATGTTCCGGCTGCCGATCTTCACCTGGAACGTGCTGCTGACGGGCGTCCTCGTCCTGCTCGCCTTCCCGGTCCTCGCGGCCGCGCTGTTCGCGCTGGAGGCCGACCGGAAGTTCGGGGCGCACGTCTTCGACGCGGCGAACGGGGGCGCGCTGCTCTGGCAGCACCTCTTCTGGTTCTTCGGGCACCCCGAGGTGTACATCATCGCGCTGCCGTTCTTCGGGATCATCTCCGAGGTGATCCCGGTCTTCAGCCGCAAGCCGATCTTCGGCTACCAGGGCCTGGTGGGCGCCACCATCGCGATCGCGGGGCTTTCGGTGACGGTGTGGGCGCACCACATGTACGTCACCGGTGGCGTGCTGCTGCCCTTCTTCTCGTTCATGACGTTCCTGATCGCCGTGCCGACGGGCGTGAAGTTCTTCAACTGGATCGGCACCATGTGGCAGGGCTCGCTGTCCTTCGAGACGCCGATGCTCTACTCGATCGGGTTCCTGATCACCTTCGCCTTCGGCGGCCTGACCGGGGTGATCCTGGCGGCGCCGCCGCTGGACTTCCACGTCGGCGAGACGTACTTCGTCGTCGCCCACTTCCACTACGTCATCTTCGGCACGGTCGTCTTCGCGATGTTCGCCGGATTCCACTTCTGGTGGCCGAAGTTCACGGGGAAGATGCTCGACGAGCGGCTCGGGAAGGTGACGTTCTGGACGCTGTTCGTCGGCTTCCACGGCACGTTCCTCGTGCAGCACTGGCTGGGGACGCGGGGCATGCTGCGGCGGGTGCCGGACTATCTGGCCGTGGAGGGGCTGACCGGGCTCAACACGGTCTCGACGATCTTCTCGTTCGTGCTGGGCATGTCGTTCCTGCCGTTCCTCTACAACGTGTGGCGGACCGCGCAGTACGGGGAGCCGGTCGGCGTCGACGATCCGTGGGGGTACGGGCGTTCGCTGGAGTGGGTGACGTCGTGTCCGCCGCCGCGGCACAACTTCGTGGCGCTGCCGAGGATCCGTTCGGAGTCGCCGGCGTTCGACGCTGCCGCCGAGGCCCGGGCCGAGCTGGTGCGGGGTGGCGTGTGATCCGGGAGATCGAGGGGTTCTTGATGGTGGAGGCCGCGCGGGCCGAGGGGCGGGACGCCGCGCGGCGGTTCACCGAGCGGGTGCCGTGGCTGACGGAGACGCAGGCCGAGGATGTGGGGCGGGCCTATGTCGAGGGTTATCTGGAGCTGCGGCGGGAGTTGTGGCGGGACGCCGTGGGGCGGGCCGGGTCGTTGCGGGGCGAGTACGAGGAGCGGTATCGCTTGTTGAGGGGGCGTTTGCTGACCGCCGCGTGGTTCATCGGGGTCGGGGTCGCCGGGGTGACCGGCATCGTGGTGAAGATCCTGGGGAGCACCGGCTAGGCGCGGCTCTCGTCGTGGCTGGTCGCGCAGTTCCCCGCGCCCCTGAGGCATGCGCTGCGCGCAGCCTCCCCTGGATGCCGTAGGCATCTCAGGGGCGCGGGGAACTGCGCGAGAAGAGGCCACCGGGCCGCGGACGAACTACGACTTCGAGCGGCGGTCCCCGTGCCCCGGCCACCAGGCGGCGTGGCCGATCAGCGCGGTCAGGGCCGGAGTGAACACCATCGCCATCACGAACGCCGCGATCACGATCCCGAACGACAACGCGAACCCCATCTGGGAGAGCGTCGAGTTCCCGGCCAGCATCAGCGTGGCGAAGGTACCGGCCAGAATGACCCCCGCCGAGGCGATCGTCGGCCCGGAATGGCGCACCGCGGTGCCGGCCGCGTCATGCGGACTCCGCCCGGCCCGGGCTTCTTCGCGCAGCCGCGACACCATCAGGATGTTGTAGTCGGTGCCGAGCGCGACCACGAACAAGTACATGATCACGGGGAGCATGAACATCAGCCCGGGCTGGCTGCCGATCTGCGTGAACAGGAAGGACGTGGCCCCGAGCGTGGCGCCGAACCCGAGCGCCACCGACGCCATCAGGTACCAGGGCGCGACCAGACTGCGCAGCAGCAGACCCAGGATGACCATGATGCAGAGCGCGGCGACGGGGAAGACCACGGAGTAGTCCCGGTCGACGGCCTTGTTGATGTCGACGTAGACGGCGGTGATGCCGCCGACCAGGGCCTTGGTGCCGTCCGGCGCGTTCGCTTGGGCGGCGGGCCGCAGGTCGTTCCGGACGGTGGACATGGCGGCGTCGGAGGCCGGCGGATCGTCGAGGATCACGCTGTAGGCCGCGGCGGTGCCGTCGGTACTGCGCGTGGCCGCGCCGACGGTGCCGACCCCGTCGACCTCGGACAGCGACTTCCGGAAGGCGGCGGTCTGCGCCACCGTGAGCGGGGTGTCCGAGTCCGACGTCAGATAGACGCTGGTGGGGTCGGTGGTGCCCGCGGGGAAGCCCTTCTCCAGGTCCTTCAGCGCGACCATGGACTCCTTGGTCTTGGGCAGCGAGGAGGTGGAGAGGTCGAAGTTGGCCTTGTAGCCGAGGGCGCCGAGCGCGAGGACGGCCATGACGAGCGCGGAGACCAGCGCCCACACGGCGGGCCGCCGCCCGATCGCCCCGCCGAGCCGGGCGAACCCCGTACCGGCCGGCTCCCGCTGCCAGGACTTGGACGGCCAGAACACCCTCGTACCGAGCAGCGAGACGACCGCCGGGACCAGCGTCAGGCCCGCGCACAGCGTCACGAACACGGCGATGGCGAGCGCCGGGCCCATCGACTTGAGCATGCCGAGGGTGGAGAGCGCGAGGGCCGCGAACGCGACGATGACCGCTCCGGCCGCCGAGGTGATGGCCTCGCCGACCCGTTCCACGGCGTGCACCATGCCGGACTTCGGGTCCTCGCCCGCGCGCAGCGCCTCCCGGTAGCGGAACAGCAGGAACAGGATGTAGTCGGTGCCGACGCCGAACAGGACGACGGTGAGCAGCTCCTGGATCGAGGAGTCGGCCTTCATGTCGAACGCCTTGTTGGCGGAGGCGATCAGACCGGTCGCGAGCGGCGAGATGAGGCCGATCAGGACGACCGGGAGCAGCGCGATGATCGGGCTGCGGAAGATCAGCAGGAGCAGCACGACGATGATGACGATGGTGCCGACGCCGACCAGCAGGCCCGCGCGTTCCGACGCCTCGGACTCGTCGAGAGCGGTGGCGGCGGAGCCGGTGATCCCGGCGTGCAGGCCGGTGCCCCTGATCTCCTGCTGGAGGTCGCCGCGCAGGGTCTTCACCGCGTCCTGCTCGGACGTGTCCGAGGGGTCGGTGATCTTCGGCATGGCGACCATGGAGGTCTGCACGAGCCCGTTCGGGGAGGCCTTGCCGGGGACGACCGCGTCGACCTTCGGGATGTCCTTGGCCGTCAGGTCCCTGGACACGCGGACGATCTCGGCGGAGTCGGCAGCGGTCAGCTTCTCGCCGTCGGAGCGCTGGAAGACGATGACGGCCCCGATGTTCTGCTGCTTCGGGAACTCCGTCTCCTGGACGTCGGACGCCCTGATCGACTCGTAACTGTCGGGCAGGAAGCTCGCCTCGTCCGAGCTGGAGGTCAGTTTCGGCGCCAGTGAGATCACGGCCGCCGCGACCACCACCCAGCCGAGGATCACCCACCACGGCCTGCGGACCACGAACCGCCCCAGAGCTGCGAACATCGCTCACCGTCTCCCGTCGCGCACGCCCCCGGGTTCCCCCGGTCAGCCTCACCCGAGCGGGCCGGAGCTGCCACTCGGGGCGGTGGATCACGGGTCGCGGAACAGATATATGCGCGAGGTATTCCGGGATGCGGCGCAAAGGCGTAGATTCCCCTCACCGTCGCCGTACATGGGACATGCGGATGAACTGCGTCGGCGCTGTTCATCCTCTCCCCCCTCCTGTGTCGGTGGGCGGACGGCAGGCGTGCAGCACAGGGGGCCACCTGCGAGGCGGACCCGGCCGCTCCCCTCGGACGCACCATCCGGCCGGGTCACGCCGCCCCTGTCGCGTACCGCGCGCAGGCGGTTTACTGAGCCGATGGGACTCGTCTTCTTCATGACGCTGCCGGGGCTCGTCGTCGCCCTCACGGTCATCGCCTTCACCGACCAGGGGCTGCGGCTCGCCGGGCGCCGCAAGGGGCGCTCCCAGGTGTCGTCCACCGGTTTCGAACAGCTGCACGCCACGTTCTCGGCGGGCAAGCAGAACGAGCTGAAGGAGCGGCAGAGCGCGCTGGTGCTCCGCGACGACTAGGGCCTGTCCGGCGGATCAGGTCGCAGTCGGTCGGCCCGCACGTCTCTGTGCTGGTGAGCGGGGTCTGGTGCGTCGAGATGCAAGGCGGAGGAGGGCGTCGACGCGGAGCGTCGGCAACCGACGACAACGCCGCAGGTCGGCGTGGCAGACCCCGCGCCCGCGACAAGATCCGCCGGACAGGCCCTAGGGCGTGTGTCGAAAGTCCCGTCGTTCGCCCGAAGGGCGGGCCTCGCGGGGTCTGGTGCGTGCGATCGCAAGGCGCCGGGGCGTCCTCATAGCGGAGCTATGAGGGCGTTTCGGCAACGCCGCGAGCGTGCGTGCCAGACCCCGCGAGGCAGACGGGACTTTCGACACACGCCCTAGGAGGACGGCGCTCCGCCCGCGCGGTCCCGGGTGGACCTGGCGAGCGGGCGGGCGGTCATACGCCTGCCCCGGGGCCACGCCTGAGCGCGTACCGACAGAAGTTGTCCACAGGCTGTGGGGACCCGCCAGCGAAGTGTCGGCGGGTCCGGGCACTATGGGGCCATGAGTGACAGCAACGGGACCATGCCCGACTGGGAGAAGCGCTTCCGGGCGCCGCGCGTGTCCCTGCCCGACTGGGCGGAGGACGCCCCGGACCGCTCCCTGTTCGTGTCGAACGCGACGGGGACGTACGAGCTCTACGCCTGGGACAGAGCCACGGACACCCAGCGCCAGGCGACGGACCGGGCGAACGGGACGACGGACGGGGTGCTCTCCCCCGACGGCGAGTGGATCTGGTGGTTCAGCGACAAGGACGGCGACGAGTTCGGCGTCTGGCTGCGCCAGCCCTTCGGCGGCGGCCCGGACACCGAGGCCGTGCCCGGACTCGCCCCCTCCTATCCGGCGGGCCTCGCGATCGGCCGGGACGGACACACGGCGGTGGTCGGCCGGTCCACGGACGAGGACGGCACGACGCTCCACGTCGTCCGGCCGGGCGCCGACGCCCCGGCCGAGATCTACCGGCACCGCGAGTCGGCGGGCGTCGGCGACCTGAGCCACGACGGCACCCTGATCGCGATCGAGCACACCGAGCACGGCGACGCCATGCACTCCGCGCTGCGCGTGGTCCGGCTCGACGGCTCGACCGTCGCGGAGCTGGACGACACGGCCGGCGGCACCGAGGAGCTGGGCCTCGAAGTGCTCGGCTTCGCGCCCGTGGCGGGCGACACCCGGCTGCTCGTCGGACACCAGCGGCGCGGCCGCTGGGAGCCGATGGTGTGGGACATCGCCTCCGGCACCCAGACCGACCTCGCCCTCGACCTGCCCGGCGACGTCTCGGCGGAGTGGTACCCGGACGGCTCGGCACTGCTCATCGCCCACGAGTTCGAGGCCCGGGGCGACCTGTGGCGGTACGAGTTCGGCACGGGCGCGCTGACGAAGGTCGACACCCCGCCCGGCACCGTCTCCGGCGCCACCGTCCGGCCCGACGGCAGCGTGGAGTACCTGTGGTCGTCGGCCGCCGAGCCGCCGGTGGTGCGCTCGACGGCGGGCGGCGTCGTCCTCGACCCGCCCGGCATGAAGGCCCCCGCCTCCGTCCCCGTCGAGGACGTCTGGGTGGAGGGCCCCGGGGGCCGCATCCACGCCCTCGTGCAGAAGCCGGCCGGGGCGAGCGGGCCGCTGCCCACCGTCTTCGAGATCCACGGCGGCCCCACCTGGCACGACTCGGACTCCTTCGCGGCGGGCCCGGCGGCCTGGGTCGAGCACGGGTACGCGGTGGTCCGGGTCAACTACCGGGGCTCGACCGGATACGGCAGGGAGTGGACCGACGCCCTCAAGCACCGGGTCGGCCTGATCGAACTGGAGGACATCGCGGCGGTCCGCGAGTGGGCGGTCGGCTCCGGGCTCGCCGACCCCGACCGGCTCGTCCTGGCCGGCGGCTCCTGGGGCGGCTATCTCACCCTGCTCGGCATCGGCACCCAGCCGGGCGCCTGGGCGGTGGGCCTCGCGGCCGTCCCGGTCGCCGACTACGTCACGGCGTACGAGGACGAGATGGAGGCCCTCAAGGCCCTCGACCGCACCCTCTTCGGCGGGGCGCCCGACGAGGTCCCGGACCGTTTCACGGCGTCGTCCCCGATCACGTACGTCGACGACGTGAAGGCCCCGGTCTACATCTCGGCGGGGCTCAACGACCCGCGCTGCCCGATCCGCCAGATCGACAACTACGTGGACCGGCTCGCCGCGCGCGACGCGGTGCACGAGGTGTACCGGTACGAGGCGGGGCACGGCTCCCTGGTCGTCGACGAGCGCATCAAGCAGGTCGCGCTCGAACTCGACTTCGCGAGGCGCCACTTGCCGGGCTGAGCCGCCCGGCGGGGCGCGGGCGGGGGGCGCGGGATGTGGCTTTATATCGGACCCGTACCGTAGAAGGCGTGTACCGGTTCCTGCTGACCCCCCGCTGGCTGGGGATCCACCTCTTCGTGCTCCTCGCGATCCCGTTCTGCCTGTACATGGGCTCGTGGCAGCTCGGCCGCTTCGAGGGCCGGATGGACAATCACCGGACGGCCTCGGAGCAGACGGAGAGCAACAGGACGGCGGCGGCCCGGCCGCTGGCCGCCCTGCTTCCGGTCTCCACCGACACCTCCGGCAAGCGGGCCACCGCGACCGGCCGCTACGGCAAGCAGCTGCTCGTGCCGAACCGCGACCTCGACGGGCGGACCGGCTTCTACGTCGTGACGCTGCTCAAGGTCGACGGCACCGGCAAGGCGCTCCCGGTGGTCCGCGGCTGGCTGCCCGGCACGGCCTCCGCCGCCAAGGCGCCCGCCGCGCCCACCGGCGAGGTCACGGTGACCGGCGCGCTCCAGGCCTCCGAGTCCCAGGGGTCGAACGGGGTGACGGCCGCCGGCGGACTCCCCGCGGGCCAGCTCGGCATGATCAGCGCCGCGTCGCTGGTGAACCTGGTGCCGTACGACGTGTACGACGCCTGGGTGACGCTCGACAAGGCCGACGGGTCCATGACGGCGGTCCCGGCCACCGCCGCGCAGGGCAGCGGCCTGGACCTGAAGGCGTTCCAGAACCTGGGCTACACCGGCGAGTGGTTCGTCTTCGCGGGCTTCGTCGTGTTCATGTGGTTCCGCCTGGTGCGGCGCGAGGCCGAGACCATCAGGGACGCCGAGCTGGGCCTGGGCGCCCCGGACGAGCGGGACGCCGCACAGGCCTGAGCCGCCCGGCTCCTGGGCCGCACCCGGCTCAGGACGCGGGCAGCAGCCCCGTCTTGTACACCGTCCCGGCGCAGGCGTCCGGGATCGTCGCGGCGGCCGTGGGCGCCCCGGGCTCCGCGACGTGCGACACGACCACGCTTCCGCCGTCCGTGCCGTCCGAGCCCAGCTGGGGGGCGAGCTGCGCGGTGGCGGAGCTGTCGCCCGTGGTGGGCGTGGTGTCAGCGCTCGCCGACGGCGTCGGGGTCGGCTCCCCGCCCCCGGTGCCGCCGGTCCCGCCGCCGTCGCCGCCCCCGGCGGAGCACGGCGTGGACGGTACCCAGGCGAACCGCACCTCGTAGGCCTTGCCGGGCTCGAGGACCAGCTGGGCCGGCTGGCTCGCCGGGTCGGGCAGGCCGGTGGCCCGGTCGCCCGAGGTGTGGTCCACGACGGTCACCGCGGCCGGGTCGGCCGCGCCCTGCGCGATGGTGACGATGCTGCCGGGGCTGTCGACCGTACAGCTGCCGCCGGAGGTGTTGGTGACGCGGAAGGAGCCGTAGACCGCGCCGCCGGCGTCGGGCTGGCCGACCGTCGGCACCGGAGTGCCCAGCTCGGCCGCGTCGCAGGTCGGGGAGGACGCGGCGGCCGTCGACGCGGGATCGGCGCCGGCCGTGGCACCGCCGCCCGCGCTCTTGTCACCGCCGCCCTTCTTGCTCTTCTTCCCGTCCTTGCCGCGCTCCTCGGAGTGCCCGGTCGAGCCGCCCGACTC
The DNA here is from genome assembly GCF_040529335.1 of Streptomyces sp. HUAS MG91. Taxonomy (GTDB): domain Bacteria; phylum Actinomycetota; class Actinomycetes; order Streptomycetales; family Streptomycetaceae; genus Streptomyces; species Streptomyces tabacisoli. The sequence continues at coordinate 3,975,278 of NZ_CP159534.1, forward strand.
CTTGTCGCCGGCTCCCGCGGATTTTCCCTTGTGCGTGGCCGTGCTGTTGCCCGCGATGGACGGGTGGTCGTCGGCGGAGCCGGTGTTCGTCACGTGCAGCACCGCGGGGATCGCCATCGCGACGAAGACCCCGGCGGCGACCGCGCCGACCGTGGCCTGCCGCTTGCGGGCCCGGCGCGCGGGCACCGCGCGGCGCAGCTTGTCCAGAGCCGCGTCCGACGGCTCGATCTCCTCGACCGCCTGCCGCATCATCCGCCGCAGCGCCAGCTCGTCGTCGGCCGCCGCATCGGCCGGGCGAGGGGATCCGTCGTTCACAGGTGAGTTCCCAGCATGTCGGTCGTGCGTGTGGTGCTCGTCGTACTCCCCGGGATCGTCGGGGCCTCGTCCGGGGGTGCTCATACCGGCGCCTCCATGGCGACGCGCAGGGCGGCGATGCCGCGGGAGCCGTAGGCCTTCACCGAGCCGAGGGATATCCCGAGCGCCTCGGCGACCTGCGCCTCGGTCATGTCCGCGAAGTAGCGCAGGACCAGGACCTCGCGCTGGCGCCGCTGGAGCCCCTTGAGCGCCTTCTTCAGGGCGTCGCGCTCCAGGAGGTCGTACGCGCCCTCCTCCGCGCTCGCCATGTCCGGCATCGGCTTGGTGAGCAGCTTCAGGCCGAGGATGCGCCGGCGCAGCGTGGACCGCGACAGGTTCACCACGGTCTGGCGCAGGTACGCGAGCGTCTTCTCGGGGTCGCGCACCCGCTTGCGCGCCGAGTGGACCCGGATGAACGCCTCCTGCACGACGTCCTCGCAGGAGGCGGTGTCGTCGAGGAGGAGCGCCGCGAGTCCGAGCAGGGAGCGGTAGTGGGCGCGGTAGGTCTCGGTGAGGTGATCGACTGTGGTGCCGGCCGCCATCGTCTCGTCAGCGCCCTGCAGTTGCGTCGGAATGCGCGCGGGCATGGGCGCGATCACCGGCATGCCGCCGGGCGCCCGGCCTCGGGCGCGACGCACGCCGATGGGTGCGAGGGGCGGACGGAGTACCGCCGCGCCTCTCGCCTGTACCGCTGTGAAGTCGAGAACCTCTGCTGCCACGCCTGTTGGACACGCTTCCCCCCGTCAGGGTTGTACGCGTACGGCGCCCCATTTGCGACAGACTTCGCCACCGTCAGCGGTGGCGCCGCGCTCAATGCCGACATGCGTATCTACCTGCTCTTCCCCTATGCCCCTGTCACGCCCGCGGGAGGACACCTCCGAGGGCGCCCGCTAAAGACGCTCCCCACCCCGCGTGCGGTTGCGGGGTGGGGAGGAAATCTTCGAACGGTCAACCGTTCTGCGGCAAGTGGTATGGACCAATCTCACACACAGAACCTACACAGATTTTATGATCGGATCCGCATATGGGAAGAGGCGGCCCGCAGGCCGGACACGGCGCGGGCGGCTATATCGCGACATAGGTGTAGGGATCAGCCAACGCTGATTTCCGCGGCCACGAGTTCGGCGATCTGCGCGGTGTTCAGCGCGGCGCCCTTGCGCAGATTGTCCCCGCACACGAAGAGTTCGAGCCCGGCCGGATCGTCGAGCGAGCGCCGCACGCGGCCCACCCAGGTCGGGTCGGTGCCCACCACGTCCGCGGGCGTGGGGAACTCCCCCGCGGCCGGATTGTCGAAGAGCACGACGCCGGGCGCGGTCGCGATGATCTCGCGCGCCTTGTCCGCGGTGACCTCGCTCTGGAAGCGGGCGTGGACGGTGAGGGAGTGCGTCGTGACGACCGGCACCCGTACACACGTCACGGCGACCTTCAGCTCCGGCAGCCCGAGGATCTTGCGGGACTCGTCCCGCACCTTCATCTCCTCGGAGGAGAAGCCGTCCTCGGCGAGCGATCCGGCCCACGGTACGACGTTCAGCGCGACCGGCTCAGGGAACGGGCCGGTGGCGTCGCCGACGGCCCGGCGCACGTCGCCCGGGCTGGTCCCCAGCTCCGTACCGGCGACGAGCGACAGCTGGGCGCGCAGGGTCTCGACGCCGGAGCGGCCGGCGCCGCTCACCGCCTGGTACGAGGAGACGACCAGCTCGCGCAGGCCGAACTCGGCGTGCAGCGCGCCGACGGCCACGATCATCGACAGGGTCGTGCAGTTCGGGTTGGCGATGATGCCGCGCGGCCGCACGCGCGCGGCGTGCGGATTGACCTCGGGAACGACGAGCGGCACGTCGGCGTCCATCCGGAAGGCGGCGGAGTTGTCGACGACGACCACGCCCTTGGCGGCGGCGATCGGCGCCCACTGGGCGGCCACGTCGTCGGGCACGTCGAACATGGCGACGTCGACCCCGTCGAAGACCGACTCCTCCAGGGCGACGACCTCGGTCTCCTCGCCGCGCACGGTGAGCTTGCGCCCGGCCGAGCGCGGGGAGGCGATCAGCCGGATCTCGCCCCAGATGTCCGCGCGCTGCGACAGCAGCTGCAGCAGAACGGCGCCGACGCTCCCGGTCGCACCCACGACCGCGAGCGTCGGACGCCGCATGGAGTTTTCGGCCATCAGCGGCCGGTGCCTCCGTAGACCACGGCCTCGTCGGAGTCCGAGTCGAGTCCGAAGGCGGAGTGCACGGCGCGCACGGCCTCGTTCACGTCGTCGGCCCGCGTGACCACCGAGATGCGGATCTCGGAGGTCGAGATCAGCTCGATGTTGACGCCCGCGTCGGTCAGCGCCTCGAAGAATCCGGCCGTGACGCCCGGGTTCGTCTTCATGCCGGCGCCCACGAGCGAGATCTTGGCGATCTGGTCGTCGTAGCGCAGCGAGTCGAAGCCGACGTTGGCCCGCTGCTTCTCCAGGGCGTCGATGGCCTTGCGGCCCTCGGTCTTGGGCAGCGTGAACGAGATGTCGGTCAGACCGGTCGACGCCGCCGACACGTTCTGGACGATCATGTCGAGGTTGATCTCGGCGTTGGCGATGGCCCGGAAGATCTTCGCGGCCTCGCCCGGCTTGTCCGGAACGCCGACGACGGTGACCTTCGCCTCGGAGGTGTCGTGCGCGACACCGGAGATGATCGCCTGCTCCACGGACTCTGCCCCTTGCTTCTTCACGAGCGGTTCGTTGCTGACCCAGGTGCCCTGCAGTCCGCTGAAGCTGGACCGCACGTGGATCGGGATGTTGTAGCGCCGGGCGTACTCCACACAGCGGTGGAGCAGCACCTTCGAGCCGGAGCTGGCGAGCTCCAGCATGTCCTCGAAGGAGATCCAGTCGATCTTCCGCGCCTTCTTCACGACGCGCGGGTCGGCGGTGAACACACCGTCGACGTCGGTGTAGATCTCGCAGACCTCCGCGTCGAGCGCGGCGGCAAGGGCGACCGCGGTCGTGTCGGAGCCGCCGCGGCCGAGCGTGGTGATGTCCTTCTTGTCCTGCGAGACACCCTGGAAGCCCGCGACGATGGCGATGTTGCCGTCGTCCAGGGACTCCTTGATGCGGCCCGGCGTGACGTCGATGATCCGGGCTTTGTTGTGGACCGAGTCGGTGATGACACCGGCCTGACTGCCCGTGAACGACTGGGCCTCGTGGCCCAGGTTTTTGATCGCCATGGCCAGCAGTGCCATGGAGATCCGCTCTCCGGCGGTCAGCAGCATGTCGAACTCTCGTCCGGCAGGGATCGGGGATACCTGCTCGGCGAGATCGATCAACTCATCCGTCGTGTCGCCCATCGCGGACACCACGACAACCACCTGGTTGCCGTTCTTCTTGGCGTCCACGATGCGCTTGGCGACCCGCTTGATGCCCTCGGCATCGGCTACGGAGGAGCCTCCGTACTTCTGCACGACAAGGCCCACGTGCGCTCCTCGCTCAGTCCGTCTGTCACCGCGCATGCGCGTGCATGGCGGTCGGCTCAGTTTAACGAGCGGCCGAATTCCGCCCCGGCTGTATCGCATCGTGAGATGTCCCGCCCACGAAGTGATCACCGGGCCAACTGGCCACCGGCGTCCGGCCGCTCCGGACAAGCGCATGCCCAGCCCCTTCGGGGATCAACCGGAATCGTGGGGCGGGTCACATCGGGGCGCCTGATCGACGTGGCTGGTTCGCACCGGTCGCGACTGCAGGTTCGTGGGGCTTCTCGCGCAGTTCCCCGCGCCCCTTACAGGGGCGCCTTTACTTGACCGTGCGCAGGCCCAAGGGGCCGGCGATCTCCTCGGCCATGACTCTGCCCGCTTCCTCTTCCAGGGTGCTTTCGCCCGCGGCGAGGTCCTCGTCGGTGTCGAGGCCGTCGAGCTCCGCCAGCGGCTGGTTCAGCCGGACGTGGGCGACCAGGGACTGCAGGGCGCGCAGGGTGGCCGAGGCGGTCGAGCCCCAGCTGGAGAAGTACGAGAACTGCCACCACCACAGGGCCTCGGTGATCCGGCCCGCGCGGTAGTGGGCCATGCCGTGCCGCAGGTCGGCGACGACACCGGCCAGGTCGTCGGAGATCCGGGCCGCGACGGGCGCCTTGCGGGGCTCGTACGGGTCGAAGACCTCGGAGTAGACGTCGATCGGGTCGAGCATTCTCGCCAGCCGCTCGCGCAGCTCGTCGGCATCGGCCTCGGGGCCGAGGTCCGGCTCGTAGCGCTCGTCCGGGACGATGTCCTCGTGCGCGCCGAGCCGGCCGCCCGCCAGCATCAGCTGGGAGACCTCCAGGAGGAGGAACGGCACGGCGGAGTCCGGCTCGTCGCCCTTGGCGATCTCGGTGACCGCGACGATGAACGACTCGATCTGGTCGGAGATCTGGACCGCGAAGTCGTTCGGGTCCTGGCTGGTGGCGTGCAGGGTGGCATCAGACATCTAGGAGTCGTCTCCCCTCGAAGGCCCGGCCGAGGGTGACCTCGTCCGCGTACTCCAGGTCGCCCCCGACGGGGAGGCCGCTGGCCAGGCGGGTGACCTTCAGGCCCATGGGCTTGATCATGCGGGCGAGGTACGTCGCCGTGGCCTCGCCCTCCAGGTTCGGGTCGGTCGCCAGGATCAGCTCGGTGACCGTGCCGTCCGCCAGGCGGGCGAGCAGCTCCCTGATCCGCAGATCGTCCGGACCGACGCCCTCGATGGGGCTGATCGCCCCGCCGAGGACGTGGTACTTCCCGCGGAACTCACGGGTCCGCTCGATCGCGACGACGTCCTTGGGCTCCTCGACCACGCAGATGACGGAGAGGTCGCGGCGCGGGTCCCGGCAGATGTTGCACAGCTCCTCCTGCGCCACGTTTCCGCACGTGGCGCAGAAGCGGACCTTCGCCTTGACCTCCATCAGCGCCTGCGCGAGCCGCCGGACGTCGGTGGGCTCCGCCTGGAGGATGTGGAAGGCGATCCGCTGCGCGCTCTTGGGACCGACGCCGGGCAGCCTGCCCAACTCGTCGATGAGGTCCTGGACCACGCCTTCGTACACGGATCAGTCGCCTTCCGGTGGGGTGTCGCTCGGTACGTACGGTAGTCGGCGCCGGGCCTAGAAGGGGAGGCCCGGGATGCCGCTGCCGCCGCCCAGGCCCTGCGCCAGCGGGCCGAGCTTCTGCTGCTGGAGCGTCTGCGCGTTCTCATTGGCCGCCGCGACCGCCGCGATGACGAGGTCGGCGAGGGTCTCGGTGTCCTCGGGGTCGACCGCCTTCGGGTCGATCGTCAAGGCCCGCAGCTCGCCCGAGCCGGTCACCGTCGCCTTGACGAGGCCGCCGCCCGCCTGGCCCTCGACCTCTGTCTGCGCCAGCTCTTCCTGCGCCTTCGCGAGGTCCTGCTGCATCTTCTGGGCCTGCTGAAGCAGCTGCTGCATGTTGGGCTGGCCACCACCGGGGATCACGATCAGCTCCTGGGGTCCGGGTGCGTGCGGTCTGAGTACCGAGCCTACGTGGTCCCGGGGGCCACCGCCCTGGCACCTTTGACTGCACTCTTTCGGGTGAGAACGCCTGCGGCCCTATACCTGATGAAGGCCCACTTCTAGGCGTAAAACCCGCGAAAACGGGACCTTGGCCACCCATTGGGCGGTAGGAAGATGCTGCACATCGAGCCCCAGCCGTGACCAGTCGAGGGAGTGCCGGGTGAGTCAGCCGGAGATGCAGCCCGAAGGACCGCCCCAGGAGGGTGCCGGCGACCTCACCGGGCGGGCGTTCCCGCTCGGCGACTGGGGCGAGCCCGCCGAGCGGCTCGACGAGCTGTACCGGTGGGTCGAGCGGGGCGCCCTGCGGACCGCGGACCGCTATCTCGCCGACCGGGTCTGGAAGCGCCGGGGCGCGCGGGCCCTGCGGGCGGGGGCCGTGTTCGGGGCCGTGTGCGCCGGGGTGCTGCCGCTGCTCGACCTGACGGCCGCCGTGTCGGGCACGGCGCCGTGGGGGTATCTCGCGCTGCTGCTGGCCGTGGCGTGCGTCGGGGGCGACCGGTACTTCGGGCTGACCTCGGGCTGGATAAGGGATGTCGCCACGGCACAGGCGGTGCAGCGGCGACTGCTGGTGCTCCAGTTCGACTGGGCGTCGGAGAGCGTGCGCGAGGTGCTGGGGCCGGCCGAGGGGACGGCGAGCGAGGCCGCCGAGCGGTGTCTGGGGGTGCTGCGGCGGTTCTCCGACGACGTGACGGAGCTGGTGCGGGCCGAGACGGCGGACTGGATGGTGGAGTTCCGCTCGGGCCCGGCGCCGCTGGTGATGCAGTCCTCCCTCACGGGCCCGGCCCCCCGCAGCCCGGAGACGAACGGCATCCCCCGCTTCCCCCTCCCCCCGGGCACCCGCCCCAACATGCCCCGCCAACGCCCTCCGGAGCCGAGGTAGCGCCCCGTAGGGGCGCGGGACCGTACACATCAGCGGCTCCACCGCGGGGCGCGGGGAACTGCGCGACCAGCCACGACGAAACCGGCGGCGGCCCACGCACACCGGCCCCGTCAGGGGCGCGGGGAACTGCGCGAGAAGCCCCACCGGGCCGCACCCGAAGAACAACCACCCCGCGGCTAGGCTGACCCGAACACATAACCGAGCGACCCCCGGAGGGGACCCGTGGCACCCGACGGCCCCACCGTCACCCGCTCCACCCTGCGCCAGCAGATCGCGGACGCCCTGCGCGACGAGATCCTGAGCGGACGCCTCACCCCGGGCCAGGAATTCACCGTCAAGGAGATCGCCGACGGCTACGGCGTCTCGGCCACCCCCGTCCGCGAGGCCCTGGTCGACCTCACGGCCCAGGGCCTCCTCGACTCCGCCCAGCACCGCGGCTTCCGCGTCCACGAGTACTCCCTCGCCGACCACCGCGCCATGATCGAGGCCCGCAGCCTGGTCGCCGACGGCATCTTCCGCGGGCTCGCCGAGAGCGCCCCCCAGAACCCGGCCACCTTCGAGGCCCTGGCCGGAGTGCGCCGCCGCGGCGAGGAGGCGGCCCGCGCCGCGACCGCCGGCGACCTGAACGTGCTGATCGGCTACGACCTGCGGTTCTGGCGGGAGCTCTCGGCGCTCTTCGGCAACCCCTACCTCTCCGACTTCTTCCACCGGCTGCGCGTGCAGTCCTGGATGTACACGGTGCCGCACCTGCGCCGCGCCGGGGAGCTGAGGGGCCGCCTGTGGGCGGGGCACTGCGAGCTGGTCGACGCCCTCACCGCCCGGGATCCCCGGGGCGCCCACGCGATCATCGCCGCGTACAACGCGGACTCGCTCGCGCTGGTCGAGCGCATCACCGGCGAACGGACCCTCTGAACGGTTCCCTGCAAGACAGGTCTGCCGCGGCCCGCCGCGCACTACCCTGGCGCTGACGCAGGACGTCCGACTCTAAGGAGCCCCCTTGGCCTGTGACCTGTGGCTCGTCCCCCTCGTCGACGTGCTGTGCCACAGCCCCGACAATCCCTTCGCCGACGAACTCGCGCTCTACGACAAGGCGTTGCACGAGGCAGGACTGCCGCCGGTGCCGGTCTACGCGTACATGCCGGGCCTCTCCGGCGACGTGGCCCCTGTCGCGGGCTTCGACTACGACGCGCTGCACTTCCTGCGCCGCGCGTACCTGCTCCAGCTGTGCGGGCTCGCGGTGACCCCGGTCGACGAACTCGGCGGGGACTACGAGCAGCTGCTGGAGATGTTCGAGTCGACGGCGCAGGGTTCGCATCTGGTGTGGCACTACGACCACGCGGGCGCGTACGTGCCCGTGGACTTCCCGACCCCGCTGTCCAACGACGAACTGCTCGCCGGAGGCGGCCCGCTGGGCTCGTCGCACGCGCTGCTGCGCGAACTGGAGTACGTGGCTCCGGCGATCGGGATCGACCCGGCGAACCCGCCGTCGGCGCCCGAGCCGCCCGCCGGTCCCACCGCGCTGGAGGAGCCGGCAGCCGCGGTGCCGCTCGACGACAGCCCGTTCGCGCGGGAGCGTCATGTGTGGCTGGGCCTGCACCAGGCGGCGACCCGCAGCCTGGCCCAGGGCTCGATGATCATCTTCAGCTGAACCGCTTCCGGTGGGCCGGTCCCCCGGCCCACCGGACACCGGGCGCGGTCAGACCGTGTACTCGTCCGCGACGGACAGCGCCGCGTCCAGGGCGGCGAGGCCCTCCTTGGCCTCCGCCTCGGTGATGTTCAGCGGCGGCACGACGTGCGTGCGGTTCATGTTGATGAAGGGCCACAGGCCGCTCTTCTTGGCGGCGGCGCCGAACGCGGCCATCGGCGTGTTGTCCGCCCCGGCCGCGTTGTACGGCACCAGCGGCTCGCGCGTCTCCTTGTCCCGTACGAGGTCCAGGGCCCAGAACATGCCGACGCCGCGCACCTCGCCGACCGACGGGTGGCGCTCGGTGAGCTCGCGCAGGGCCGGCTCGATGATCTCCGCGCCGGTCCGCGCGGCCTGCTCGACGATGCCCTCCTCCTCCATCGCGTTGATGGTGGCGACGGCGGCGGCGCAGGCCAGCGGGTGCCCGGAGTAGGTGAGACCGCCGGGGTACGGGCGCTGGGCGAAGGTCTCCGCGATCGCGCCGGAGATCGCGACGCCGCCCAGCGGCACATAGCCCGAGTTCACGCCCTTGGCGAAGGTCATGAGGTCGGGCACGACGTCGTACAGGTCGGCGGCGAACCACTTGCCGGTGCGGCCGAAGCCCGCCATGACCTCGTCGAGGACGAAGACGATGCCGTACTTGTCGCACAGCTCGCGCACGCCCGCGAGGTAGCCCTCCGGCGGCAGCATGATGCCGGCCGTGCCCGGGACGGTCTCCAGGATGATCGCGGCGATCGTCGAGGGACCCTCGAACCGGATCGTCGACTCCAGGTGCTCCAGGGCGCGGGCGCACTCCTGCTCCTCCGTCTCGGCGTAGAAGCGCGAGCGGTACAGGAACGGCGCCCAGAAGCGCACGACACCGGCCGAGCCGCTGTCGTTGGCCCAGCGGCGCGGGTCGCCGGTGACGTTGATGGCCTGCTGGGTGCCGCCGTGGTACGAGCGGTAGGCGGAGAGCACCTTCGGGCGGCCCGTGTGCAGACGGGCCATGCGCAGGGCGTGCTCGACGGCGTCCGCGCCGCCGTTGGTGAAGAAGATCTTGTCGAGGTCGCCGGGGGTGCGCTCGGCGATGAGGCGTGCGGCCTCGGAGCGCGACTCGACGGCGAACGCGGGCGCGAAGGTCGTCATCTTCGCGGCCTGCTCCTGGATCGCGGCGACGACCTTCGGGTGCTGGTACCCGATGTTCGTGTAGACGAGCCCGGAGGTGAAGTCGAGGTAGCGGTTGCCGTCGTAGTCCCAGAAGTACGAGCCTTCGGCACCGGCGACGGCGAGCGGATCGATGAGCTCCTGTGCGGACCAGGAGTGGAACACGTGTGCGCGGTCCGCGGCCTTGACGGCTGCGCCGACCTGGGGATTCGGCTGAGGGGTCATGGGGCCGAGGGTAAAGGGGCGCCGCCCGCGGGTGCCATCGGCGTCCTGTCTGCGGGACGCCGGGGAACACGACAGTCTGTCGCCCGCGCCGAGGTGCGGGTTCCTTATCAGGACAGGTCCGTTACGGAACCGTAGAAGCCAGTAAGGGTCCCTCTGTCGTAGGTCGGCACTATTCTCGATTTGTTGCACACATACCGGGGGAGGGTGGCGCGACATGGACAGACTTGAGGCTCTGGGGCCGGGGGACCCGCAGCGCATCGGGGCGTACCGGCTGCTCGGCCGGCTCGGCGCGGGCGGCATGGGGCAGGTGTACCTGGCACGCTCGGAGCGCGGGCGCACCGTCGCCGTGAAGCTGGTGCGCGAGGAGCTGGCGGAGCAGGAGGAGTTCCGGAACAGGTTCCGGCAGGAGGTGCAGGCGGCCCGGCAGGTCGGCGGCGCCTGGACGGCGAGCGTGCTCGACGCGGACACCGGGGCGCAGGTGCCGTGGGTGGCGACCGCGTATGTGGCCGGACCCTCGCTCCAGCAGGTGGTCTCGCACGACTACGGCGCGCTGCCGGAGCGTTCCGTGCGCATCCTGGCGGCCGGGCTGGCCCACGCGATCAAGGACGTGCACGCGGCGGGGATCGTCCACCGCGACCTGAAGCCGTCGAACGTGCTGGTGACGATCGACGGCCCGCGCGTCATCGACTTCGGCATCGCCCGCGCGCTGGAGACGATCACCGACGGCGGTCTGACCCGGACCGGCGCGCTGGTCGGCTCGCCCGGCTTCATGGCGCCCGAGCAGGTGCGCGGCGACCGGATCACCCCGGCCTGCGACGTGTTCTGCCTGGGTTCGGTGCTGGCGTACGCGGCGACCGGCGCGCTGCCCTTCGGCACGTCCAACAGCGGGGTGCACGCCCTGATGTTCCGGATAGCCCAGGAGGAGCCGGACCTGACGAACCTCCCGGAGGGGCTGCACGAGCTGGTCCGGGACTGCCTGCGCAAGGAGCCCCGGGAGCGGCCGACGCCCGACGAGATCCTGGAGCGCACCGGCGCCGAGGACACCCTGGGCGACGGCGGCCGCACCCGCGACCCGTGGCTGCCCGGCGCGCTGGTGGCCCAACTCGGGCGGCACGCCGTGCAGTTGCTCGACTCGGAGGATCCGGACGGCGGCGACGCCCCGGCGGCCGTACCGGTGCCCGCACCGCCTCCGCCGGGCGCGCCCGGCGGCGCGACCCCGGTGAACCATCTGCCGACGGTGGTCGTCAGCCAGAGCGCACCGCCGGCCGCCACGGCCCCGCCGGCCGCCACGCCGAACCCGCCCGCGTACGGCTATCCGCACCAGGCCCCGGCGTACGGCTATCCGCACGGCAGCTGGAGCCAGACCCCGCCCTACGGCCCCGCCCCGCTGCCCCCGCAGGAGCCGCGCCGCACCCGCTCGACGGCGGCGCTGGTCGCGGTGGCGCTGATCGTCGCGCTCGGCGCGGGCGGCTCGGTGTACGCGCTGATGAAGGGCGACGGGAACACCGGCAAGGGTTCGTCGCCGCAGGCCGGCGGCACGGCGTCCAGCGCCTCGGCGTCGGCGTCCGCGTCGGCGCAGGCCTCCACGCAGGGCCAGGACGCGCCCACCTCGCAGCAGCCGAGCCAGACGGTGGAGTCGACCACGTCGCAGTCGGGCGGGGACGCGGGCGAGATACCGGCGAAGTACCTGGGCACGTGGGACGGCGCGATCGACAACGACCTGGGGCACCACCCCCGCCAGATCACCATCCAGCAGGGCGGGCGGGGCGACACGGTCCTGTCGATGACGGCGGACGGCTACGACAAGCAGGGCGCGGCCTACCACTGCGTCTTCCAGGGCGAGCTGACATCGGCCAGCGACTCCACCCTGCGCATCGGCGGCACCGACCCGGTGGTCGCCGAGCCGCGCGCGGACTGCACCCCGGGCAGGCCGAGCACCATCACGATCCTGCCCTCGGGCGAGCTGCGCCGCGTCATGATCGACCCGTCGGGAAAGAAGCAGACGCTGACCTACACGAGGAGCGGCTGAGGCCAGGAACGGCGGTGCCCCGGTCCGCCGTAGGCGGACCGGGGCACTGCCGACCACAGCTCTACAGGAACGAGTTGATCTCGATCGTCTCGTCGCGGCCGGGGCCGACGCCGATGGCCGAGATCGGGGCGCCGGACATGTCCTCCAGCGCCTTCACGTACGCCTGCGCGTTCTTCGGGAGGTCGCCGAAGGTCTTGGCCTTCGTGATGTCCTCCGACCAGCCGGGCAGGTACTCGTACACCGGCTTCGCGTGGTGGAAGTCGGTCTGGCTGTACGGGAGTTCCTCGACGCGCTTGCCGTCGATCTCGTACGCGACGCAGACCGGGATCTGCTCCCAGCCGGTGAGGACGTCGAGCTTGGTGAGGAAGAAGTCCGTCAGGCCGTTCACGCGGGTCGCGTAGCGGGCGATGACCGCGTCGAACCAGCCGCAGCGGCGGTCACGGCCGGTGGTGACACCGCGCTCGCCGCCGATGCGGCGCAGGTCCTCGCCGTCCTGGTCGAACAGCTCGGTGGGGAACGGGCCGGCGCCGACGCGGGTCGTGTACGCCTTCAGGATGCCGATGACCCGGCCGATCTTCGTCGGGCCCACGCCGGTGCCCGTGCAGGCGCCGCCCGCGGTCGGGTTCGACGAGGTGACGAAGGGGTACGTGCCGTGGTCGATGTCGAGGAGCGTGCCCTGGCCGCCCTCGAAGAGCACGACCTTGTCCTCGTCCAGCGCGTTGTTGAGGATCAGGGTGGTGTCGGCGACATAGCCCTTGATCTGCTCCGCGTAGCCGAGCAGCTCCTCGACGACCTGCTGCGCCTCGATGGCGCGCCGGTTGTAGAGCTTGGTCAGGAGCTGGTTCTTGACCTCGAGGGCCGCTTCGACCTTCTGGGTGAGGATCGACTCGTCGTAGAGGTCCTGGACGCGGATGCCGACGCGGTTGATCTTGTCCGCGTAGGTCGGGCCGATGCCGCGGCCCGTGGTGCCGATCTTCCGCTTGCCGAGGAAGCGCTCCGTCACCTTGTCGACCGTCACGTTGTACGGCGTGATGATGTGCGCGTTGCCGCTGAGCAGCAGCTTGGAGGTGTCGACGCCGCGCTCGTTCAGACCGCTCAGCTCGGAGAGCAGGACCGACGGGTCGACGACGACACCGTTTCCGATGACCGGTGTGCACTCCGGCGAGAGGATCCCGGAAGGGAGGAGGTGGAGCGCGTACTTCTGGTCGCCTACGACGACCGTGTGACCGGCGTTGTTGCCGCCCTGGTAGCGCACCACATAGTCCACGGATCCACCGAGCAGGTCGGTGGCCTTTCCCTTGCCTTCGTCACCCCACTGAGCACCGAGCAGCACAAGTGCGGGCACAGGCGTACACCCCTTCCGGGCGGGGCATGTCCAAGGTCAGGGGTCCGCGCCGCGTCGGTGCGGCGGGCCTTCGTGAGCCTTGGGGTGCCCCGGAATAGACGAAGCCCCTGGCGCAATAGCGCAAGGGGCTCTTGCACAAAGATGCTACCCGAGGAAGCGAGGCAAGGCCGAGGTGGCGGCGTTGGACCTTCCATCTGACCGTACGGGCGAGGAGCTGTCCCGGCAGTTGCTGGTGATCGTCGACCCGTTCGCCCGGCGCACGGACGGGGAGTCCGTGCGGATCGCCAAGGATGTGCTGTGTGCGGGCGCGACGGCCAAGGTGTGCCTGCCGGACGGCCCCGAGGATTTCGCGAAAGCGCTGGCCAAGCGGGGTGCGCGGCGGCCGGTGGTGGTCGGGGACGACCGCGCCCTGCTGCGCGCGGTGTCGCTGCTGCACCGGGAGCGGGAGCTGTCCGGCGCGGTGCTGTCGATGGTGCCGGTGGGGGCCGGTGTCGCGCTGGCGCGCTCGCTCGGGGTGCCGTCGGGGGCGGTCGCCGCGGCGCGGGCCGCGCTCTACGGCACGGAGCGGCGGCTCGATCTGCTGGTCGACGACAGCGACGGGGTGGTGCTCGGCGATCTGCGCATCCCGCCGCTGGCCGAGTCCCCGGCGCCGCCCGGTACCGAGCGGCCGTGGCTGCGGACGTGCCGTTCGCTGGTGCGCTCGATCGCGGCGCGGCCCGTGCGGCCGGTCCCGGCGGACTCCGGTGCGCCCGCGCGGCTGCGGGTGGAGGCGGACGGGGTGACCCTGGTCGACCTGGACCAGCCGGTGGAGGGCGTCCGCGTGGGGCCCGCGACCGGGACGGGGCTGGCGCGGGTGGAGGTGCGGTGTGCGCGGACCGCGGACCTGAGCACCCGGGCCCGGACGGTCACGGTGTCCGGCGAGGACTTCCGCTACCGCTCGGACTCCGTGGCCATCGGGGGGCCGGTGCGGACGCGGACGTGGACGGTACGGGTGGGGGCGTGGGGGCTGGCGCTTCCGTGAGCACCGGCCCCCGCGCTCCGCACCCGCGCTCTAGCGGCGCCTGACCGCGGTCACCAGCAGGGTGCCGAGGGCCACCGCCAGCGAGGCGGCGAAGGCCAGCCACAGGGCCGTCGTGGAGGTACCGGTGTCGGCCAGGTGGTGGCCGGGGTGCGACGGGCCCGGGGACGGCGTGACCGGCGGGGTCGGGATCCCCGAGGTCACGGACGGGGTCGGGGCCGGCGACGTGGGCGGCTGCGAGGTGGGCGGCGGGGAGGTCGGCGGCGGTGACGTCGGCGGGGTGGCCGCCCTGAACGTGTTCGTCACGACGACCGAGGCCGTCTCGTCCGTCCGGACCGGGAAGCTCTCGCCCAGCGTGATCCTCCGCGGTTCCTCGCCCGCCACGGTGAGTACGGCCGAGGTGTCGACCTCGGCGTCGTCGGCGGCGCCGGTGGCGGTCTCCTCCAGGCGGCACGTGGTGGAGCTGCCGAAGCGGTGCCGCGTGAGGGCGCCCGAGGTGTCGCCCGGGGCGACGTCCAGCGCGTCCTCGGTGCCGTCGGCGCAGCTCAGGGTGAGGTGCGCGGCACCGGGGCGCAAGGAGGTGTCGCCACTGGTGCGCTTGGTGACGTCGAGGGTGCCCACCTTGACGAAGCGGTTGGTGAACCGGCAGGTGGGGCGCGGGTCGTCGGCGGTGAGCCGGACCTGCACGGTGCCCCGCGCGGTGTCCACGCCGGACCCGGCGGTGCCGCAGTCGGCGTCGGTCAGCTCCCAGTGCCCGTCGGCCGTGGGCGGCGGCAGGTACTCCTGGACGGTGTAGTGGGTGCTGTCGTTCACGGTCAGCTCGTCGGCGGCCGGTCCGGTGCCGTCCTCGGGGTGGGCGGCGGCGGGGACGCCCTCGGTGTCGGTGGTGGCGGTGGAGCGGTAGGTGGTGCCGTCCCTGAGCCGGGCGAGCGGGTGCGCGGTCACGTCGTAGGCGAAGGTGCCGGTGCCGCCCTCGGTGACCTTCTCGATGTCGATGGCGCCGCCGGGCGTGAACTTGTTGGTGAGCAGGCAGCGCGCGTCGTCCACCGAGGCCAGGTCGTACTCGGCGTGCCAGGTCCCGTTCGGGGCGTTCTGCGTCGGGGCGCCCTTGCTGATCGGCACGTCCGTGCCGTTGCAGTTGAGTCCGGCCAGATCCCAGGTGCCGGTGCCGTCGTCGGCCGGGACCGCCTCGTCGATCGTGTACGTGCCCGGGACCGCGCCGGCCGGGGCCTCGGCCACGGTGACGGGGACGCCCTCGCGGTGGGTGGTCACCGGGGCGACGGCCACCGGCGGCGAGCCGGGTGGCGTACCGAGGTCGATGTCGAAGGTGCCGGTGCCGCCGACCGACTCCTTCTCCAGGAGGGCCTTCCCGCTGGCTCTGGTGTTGGTGTACGTGCAGGTGACGGTGTCGCCCGCGGCCAGTTCCACGGAGGTCGCGCCGACCGAGTCCGTCCGCACCGCGCTGGTGCCCTCGCCGCCGTCGGACGCGACGGCGGTGCAGCTGGGCCGAGTCGGCGGGTTCCAGCCGCTGTCGGCGGGCACGACCTCCTTGAACGTCCACGGGGCGCCGCCCGCGCCCCGGACGAACGTGATCTCGTCCTGCTTCTGCGCCGAGGAGTGCAGGACGAAGTCGTTGGTGCCGTCGCCGTTGGTGTCGGCGTAGGAGACGTTGCCGTCGAAGCGGAAGTCGCTCTCGCCCGCGCTGTCCGGGCCGACCTTCTTGATCACCTTGATGGTGCCGGCGTCCGGCGGGGGCGTGATCGCGTAGTAGTAGCAGAAGACGTGCCGGGTGCCGGAGGGGAAGGACACGTACTCGACGTTGTCGCCGTTCACGGAGTCCTGCGCGCAGCGCAGCGCGGCGAATCCGTACTGCTCCTGGAGGCCGTTGAGCGGCTGGGACTTGGTACCGCCCTGCACGACCAGGCCCGAACCGGCCGCGATCTCCTGGCTGTTGAGGCTGACGGTGACGGCGCCGTCGAGGGTGCGGCCGGTGTCGTTGCCCTGGGCGTCGAGCTCGGGGGTGCTCGCCCTGGTGGTGATGTTCTGGCGGACCGGGCCGGTGACGGTGCTCAGGTTGAGCGAGGCGGAGGTCTTGCCGGTGAAGCCGGTGCCGGTGGAGAACGTCCAGCCCGGCAGGGGCTCGCACGGCGGCAGCGGGGTGCCGGCCGCCTCCTTGGCGGCCGAGACCGCCTCTCCGGACGCGTAGTTGGAGTCGGGGCCTAGGTCGCGCAGCGACTCCTGGACGTTGTTGCGGGCCTTGTTGGCCATCACGTCGGTGTACTGCGGGCACTTGCGGGCCACGAAGGTGACCGACAGCGGGTTCTGCGCCGCCGCGGCGGCTGCCGCCCGGGCTCCGCTCTGGCCGAGGCCCGCCAGGACGCAGGCGAGCGCCATCAGCGCCCCCAGCGCGGGCCCCGCCCACCGCATGATCACCGACCGGGTCGCCCCGCGCATACGGATCCACCGCCCTACCAGTACGTTCCTATGACTACTGACACATAGGACATATCGGTGCGGACGAACCACTACCTAGGGGACGGGCCGACCGGGCCTCGGATCGCCCCCGAGGTTCCCCCGGACGGAGGGTCGTACGTCGACTGACGACCGGTGGCCGCTTCTCGCGCAGTTCCCACCGGGCCGCGGATGAACGACAACCCGTCAGGGCCGCGGCCAGGGCCGCCCGTCCAGCCGCTCGATGGCCCGGTTCAACCGATGCAGCGCGGCGGCGAAATCGGCCACCTCGTCCTCGCTCCAGTCCTCCATGAGCCCCTCGAGCACCCCGAGATACCGCGCCCGGTCCTCGTCGAGGAACTTCGTGCCCTCCTCGGTGATCCGGAACTTGCGGGCGATCCCCCCGTCCGGATCCGGGATCCGCTCGACGAGCCCGGCCCGCATCATCGCCGCCGTCTGCCGGTTGAGCGTGGAGGCGTCGAGCCCCGTCGCCTCGCTGAGCTGACCGATCGACATCGGCCCGACCATCTGGATCCGGGTCAGCAGGATGTAGGCGCTGCGGTCGAGATGCCAGTCGGCGCCCCGGGCGCGCGGGCCGAACAGGTAGCCGTGCCGACCGAGCAGCATGGTCTCGAACTCGACCTCGCGCGTGGTCTTGTCCTTGCCCGTGCCCTTGCCCACCGCGTCCACCTTCGCCTTTCTCGCACTGCCCCCGCCCAGCAGGTATATCACGCGAGATGTGCACCATACATACATTGTGCATTATGCATATCAGCTGTACGGTGCACATGCCTTGCGCGCACGAAACGCGGAGGGCCCCACCGACAAGGAGCGCTGTCAGTCATGGAAGCAAGCAAGCCCGAAGCCGCGGGCTCCGGGCGCATCGTCGCCGTCCTCGCGTTCGGCGGCATCGTGGCCTCGATCATGCAGACGCTGGTCGTGCCCCTGCTCGGCGAACTGCCCACGATCCTCGACACCTCCGCGTCGAACGCGACCTGGGTGGCCACCGTCACCCTGCTCGCCGCCGCCGTGGCCACGCCCATCATGGGCCGCCTCGGCGACCTGTACGGCAAGCGGCGGATGCTGCTCGTCTCGACCGTGCCGCTGATCATCGGCTCGGTCGTCGCGGCGCTCTCCACGAACCTGGCGACGATGATCACCGGCCGCGCGCTGCAAGGACTCGGCGTCGGTCTGGTGCCGCTCGGCATCAGCCTGCTGCGCGACCTCGTACCGCCGGAGAAGCTCGGCACCTCGATCGCCCTGATGAGCGCCTCGCTCGGCATCGGCGGCGCGCTCGGCCTGCCGTTCGCCTCCGCCATCGCGGACTACGGCAGCTGGCGGGTGCTGTTCTGGGTGTCGGCCGCGCTCGGCGCCGTGATCGCCGTGCTCTACAAGGTGATCGTGCCGGACACCGAGCAGCGCCGGGAGAGCGTGGGCGGCTTCGACTACGCGGGCGCCGTCGGCCTGGGCGTCGGGCTCGTGGCCCTGCTGCTCGCCGTGTCCAAGGGCGCCGACTGGGGCTGGGGCAGCGGGACGACGCTGGGGCTGTTCGCCGCCGCCGTCGTGGTCCTCGTCGGCTGGGGCGTGTGGGAACTGCGCACCGCCGAGCCGATGGTGGACCTGCGCACCACGGCCCGCCCGCAGGTGCTGCTCACCAACGCGGCGTCGGTCGTCGTCGGCTTCGCGATGTACGCCTCGTCGCTGCTCGTGCCGCAGCTGCTCCAGCTGCCGAAGGCGACCGGCTACGGGCTCGGGCAGTCCATGATGGCGATGGGCCTGTGGATGATGCCGGGCGGCTTGATGATGATGGCCGTCGCGCCGCTGGGCGGAAAGCTCACCGGCAAGCACGGGCCGAAGCTGACGCTGCTGCTCGGCACGCTCGTGATCGCGGCCGGATACGGCGTCTCGGTCTTCCTGATGGGCGCGGCCTGGCAGTTGATGGTCGCGATGTGCGTCATCACGGCCGGTGTCGGACTCGCGTACGGGGCCATGCCCGCGCTCATCATGGGCGGCGTGCCGCAGTCGGAGACCGCGGCGGCCAACAGCTTCAACACCCTGATGCGCTCCATCGGCACCTCCGTCTCGGCGGCCGTGATCGGCGTGGTGCTGGCCCAGATGACCACGAAGCTCGGCCCGGTCACCCTGCCGTCGGAGAACGCGTTCCGCACCGGAATGCTCCTCGGCTGCGGTGTCGCCGTGGTCGCCGCGCTGATCACGCTGACGATCCCGTACCGCAAGGCGCAGGCCGTCACCGCGACCGAGCCGGCGGCACCGGCGGACCTCGCCCCGTCCCCGCGCCCCTGACCCCTCGCCCCCACCCGGCGGCACCGAGCGCCGAAAACCGAGAACCGAAGACCGAGCACCAACGCACCAACGCACCAACGCACCAACGCACCAACAGGGAGCATCACATGAGCACCGACACCAACCGGGCCGTCGTCGTCACCGGAGCCGGTTCCGGCATCGGGCGGGCCGCCGCGCTCGCCTTCGCCGGGCAGGGCGACCGGGTCGTCGTCGCCGATCTGAACGCCGAGGCGGCCGCCGCGGTCGTCGCCGAGATCGAGGGCGCGGGCGGCGGCGCCGTCGCCGTCGTCGGCGACCTGAGCGACCAGAAGGTCGTCGACGAGGTCGTCGCGACGGCGCTGGCGCGGTTCGGCGCGATCGACGTGCTCGTCAACAACGCCGGGATCATGGACTCGATGTCGGCCGTCGCCGATGTCACCGACGCCGAGTGGGAGCGGCTGCTGCGGATCAACCTCACGGCGCCGTTCCTGCTGTCCCGGGCCGTGGTGCCGCACATGCTGGAGGCCGGGCGGGGCGCGATCGTCTTCACGGCGTCGGAGGCCGCGCTGCGCGGCTCGGCCGCCGGTGCCGCCTACACCGCCGCCAAGCACGGCATCGTGGGCCTGACCAAGTCGATCGCCGTGATGTACCGGGGCCGGGGCGTCCGGGCCAACGCCATCGCGCCCGGCGGCACGATCACCAACATCCAGCTGAACGTCGACCCGGAAGCCGCCGGCCCGCAGGCGCTCGGCGCCTACATGGGCAACGTCGGCACCCCGGCCGGGGCCGAGACCCAGGCCGCGGCCATCGTCTTCCTGGCCTCGGACGCGGCGAGCAACATCAGCGGGGCCGTCCTCCCGGTGGACGGCGGCTGGTCGGCCGTCTGACCCCGGGCGCGCTATCCGTCCAGGCCGAGCGTCTTGCGGTGCTCCCGCCAGCGCTCCATCATCGCGGTCAGCTCGACCTGGACGAACTCGAAGAAGGCCAGCGTCTCGGCGAGCCGCCGGCCCGCCGGGGAGTCGGCGCCGATGGTGTCGACTCCCTCGCGCAGGGCGTCCTCCCACCGCTTGAGCACGCTGTCGCGGTTGGTCAGCGCCTCGTACCACTGGTTGTCGTGCACCCGGAACAGATCCCGGCGCGTCCCCGGCTCGCGCTCCCGGGTGACCATGTGCTGCTGCGTCAGATAGCGCACGGCGCCGGAGACGGCGGCCGGGCTCACCCGCAGCCGCTCCCCCAGCTCGGCCGAGGTCAGCGCACCGGAGTCGGAGGCGAGCAGCGCCGCGAAGATCCGCGCGGGCATCCGGGCCATGCCGGCCTCGACCAGCTGCGCCGCGAACCGCTCGACGAAGCGGGCCCGCGCCTGTGCGGCAGCCTCTGCCGTGTCCATGTCCCGATCATCTCCCCTGTCCGGCGTGTCCCGTTCCGCACCCCCGAGTTTATACACTTCCTTAACTTCACAAGTTTGTGAAGTGCGCGTAACTTCGGAAGCATGACGAAGGCCATCACCGTCTCCGGACTGCACAAGTCGTTCGGCAGGACCCGCGCCCTCGACGGACTCGACCTGGACGTCGAGGCCGGCGAGGTGCACGGCTTCCTCGGGCCGAACGGGGCGGGGAAGTCGACCACTCTCCGCGTCCTGCTCGGCCTGCTGCGCGCCGACTCCGGAGCCGTGCAGCTGCTCGGCCGCGATCCCTGGGCCGACGCCGTGGAACTGCACCGCAAGATCGCGTACGTCCCCGGTGACGTGACCCTGTGGCGCAACCTCAGCGGCGGTGAAGTCATCGATCTGTACGGGCGGTTGCGCGGCGGGCTCGACACCAAGCGCCGGGCCGAGCTCATCGAGCGGTTCGAGCTCGACCCCACCAAGAAGGGCCGCACGTACTCCAAGGGCAACCGGCAGAAGGTCGCGCTCGTCGCCGCCTTCGCCGCGGCCGGTGCCGACCTGCTCGTCCTCGACGAGCCCACCTCCGGGCTCGACCCGCTGATGGAGGAGGTCTTCCAGTCGTGCGTGGCGGAGGCCGTCCGCGAGCACGGCCGGACCGTGCTGCTGTCGTCCCACATCCTCAGCGAGGTCGAGGAGTTGTGCGACCGGGTCTCCATCATCAGGAACGGGCGGACCGTCGAGAGCGGCACCCTCGCCGAGCTGCGGCACCTGACCCGGACCAGCATCACCGCCGAACTGGCGGGCCCGCCGCCCGAGTTGGCCTCCCTCCCGGGGGTCCACGATCTCGACGTGCAGGGCCGCCGGGTCAGGCTCCAGGTCGACACCGACCGGCTGGACGCCGTACTGCGCTCGCTCACCGGGGCAGGCGTCCGGTCGCTGACCAGCACGCCGCCGACCCTGGAGGAGCTGTTCCTGCGCCACTACCAGGAGGCCGCGCGATGACCGCGGTGGCGGGCACCGGGACGCTGCTGAGGCTCGCGCTGCGCCGCGACCGGCTGATGCTCCCGCTGTGGGTCTACGTCGTCGGGCTCACCGTGATCTCGATGCCGAGAACGCTGAACGGCCTGTACGGCACGGCCGACGAGCGGGCCGGGGTGCTGACCACGATGCGGGCCAACGGCTCGCTGCGCGCCCTGTACGGCCCGGCGCTCGACGACTCGCTGGGCGGGCTGACCGTCTGGCGGGTCGGCGCGTACGCGGGGCTCTTCGCGGCGGCGATGAGCCTGCTGATCGTCGTACGGCACACCCGCGACGAGGAGGAGAGCGGGCGCCAGGAGATGGTGTCCGCCGCCGCGGTGGGCCGCCGGGCGCCGCTCACCTCGGCGCTGCTCGCGGCGCTCGTCGCCAACG
The DNA here is from genome assembly GCF_040529335.1 of Streptomyces sp. HUAS MG91. GTDB lineage: Bacteria > Actinomycetota > Actinomycetes > Streptomycetales > Streptomycetaceae > Streptomyces > Streptomyces tabacisoli. Next base: position 3,996,982 of record NZ_CP159534.1, read on the forward strand.
CGGCGGTGGCGGCACTCATCACGATCGGCATGGCGCTGACCGCAGGACCGGGGTTCGCGGGCGCGCTCGCGCTCGGCCTCGCGACCGGTGGCGCCGGGATGGTGTTCGCGACGCTCGCCGCGATCGTCGCCCAGTTCACCGAGAGCGCCCGGCTCGCGCGGGGGCTGAGCGCGGGCCTGCTGGGCGCCGCGTTCGTGCTGCGGGCGGCCGGGGACGCGGGACGGGCCGACGGCTCCTCCGTGCTGACCTGGCTCTCCCCCATCGGCTGGCTGGAGAACACCCGCGCCTACGCCGGTGAACGCTGGTGGGTGCTGCTGCTCTTCGCCACGGCCGTGGTCGCCCAGGGCGCGGTGGCGTACGTGCTGGCCGGGCGGCGCGACATCGGCATGAGTTTCTGGCCGTCGCGCCCGGGGCCCGCCCGGGGGCGCCTCGGCTCGGCGGGCGCGCTGGCCCGGCGGCTGCATCGCGGAAGCCTCCTCGGCTGGTCCCTCTCCTTCCTCGCGGCGGGCGCGGTGCTCGGCGGGGTGACCACCGGGGCGACGGATCTGGTCGGCGACAACGCGCACACCCGCGAGATCATCGAGCGGATGGGCGGGCGGTCCGGGCTCACCGACGCGTTCCTCGCCGGGATGACCGGCCTGCTCGGCATGGTCGCCGCGCTCTACGTCGTCCAGGCCGTCCTGCGGATGCACGCCGAGGAGACCTCCCAGCGCGCCGAGCCGGTGCTGTCCGGCGCGGTGGCCCGGCTGCGCTGGGCCGCGGGCCATCTGACCGTCGCGTTCGCCGGGGCCGTCCTCGTCATGCTGTGCGGCGGGCTCGGTCTGGCGGCCGGATACGGACACGACCTCGGCCCGGTCCTCGGCGCCTGCCTGGTCCAGCTCCCCGCGATCTGGACGCTCGGCGCGGTGGCGGTGCTCCTGTACGGCCTCGCGCCGCGGGCCGCCGTCGGCGGCGGCTGGGGTGTGGCGGGCGCGGCGCTGCTGCTCGGCTGGCTAGGCCCGGCGCTCGATCTGCCGCGGACGGTGCTGGACCTGTCCCCCTTCGGACACCTGCCGAAGCTGCCGGGCGGGGAGATGGCGTGGCCGCCGGTGCTGGTGCTGACCGTGCTCGCCGCGGCGCTGGTCGCGGCGGGGCTCGCCGGGCTGCGACGCCGCGACCTGGCCGGCTGAGCCGCACGAACCGGGCCGCGGGTGCCCGGCCGCACGAACCCGGCCGCGGGAACCCGGAAGAAAGGATTCAGCGTCCGTTACGGGCATGGGTCAACGCACACAGGCCACCGCCGGCTGCCTCTCCGCGCTCGCCGGGCTGGGCCTCGGGCTCGCCGTGTGGCTGGAGCTGACCGAGGGGCGCGTCCACCGCTTCGAGACGGGCCCGGACTGGCGGCTGGTCTCGCTCGCGCTGCCCGCCTGTCTCCTCGGGGGCATCGCCGTCGGCACGCTCGGCGGGCTGCTGCTGCACCGGCTGCTCGGGCCTCGCCTCAGATCTCGACGGCAAGGCCCGCCAGACCCCGGATGACGAAGTTGGGCCTGCGCTCCGGTTCGGCGGCGAGCCGCAGCGTGGGCGCCTGGGTGAGCAACGCCCGCATGGACGCGGCGAGTTCGAGCCGGGCCAGCGGCGCGCCGATGCAGTAGTGGATGCCCGCCGAGAAGGAGATGTGCGGGTTGTCGGCGCGCGTCAGGTCCAGGCGGGCCGGGTCGGCGAAGACGGCCGGGTCGTGGTTGGCCGAACCGAAGAGGAGGGCCACCTCCGAGCCGCGCGGGACGGTGGTGCCCGCGATCTCGATGTCCTCCAGGACCCAGCGCTCGAAGAGCTGGAGCGGGGTGTCGTAGCGCATCAGCTCCTCGATCGCGGACGGCACGAGGGAGTGGTCGGCGCGCAGGGCGGCGAGCTGGTCGGGGTGGCGGAAGAGGGCCGCCCAGCCGTTCACCGTCGAGTTGACCGTGGCCTCGTGGCCCGCGTTCAGGAGCAGCACGCAGGTCGAGATCATCTCCTGCTCGGTGAGCCGGTCGCCGTCGTCGTGGGCGGCGATCAGCCCGGAGACGAGGTCGTCGCCCGGATCCTTGCGCCGCTGGGCAATCAACTCCCGCAGATACTTGGTGAATTCGACCGAGGCCGTCACCGCCGCCCGGGCGACCTCCTCCGGCGGGTTCAGCTCGTACATCCCGCAGATCGCCGCCGACCAGGGGCGCAGCGGGGCGCGGTCGGCCTCGGGCACGCCGAGCATCTCGGCGATGACCGCGACGGGGAGGGGTTCGGCGACCCGGGCGAGCAGATCGCCGCCGCCGTCCGCGACGAGCCCGGCCACCAGATCGGAGGCCAGCTTCTCCACGTACGGCTGGAGCCGCTGCACCGTGCGCGGGGTGAACGCCTTCGAGACCAGGCGGCGGATGCGGGTGTGGTCCGGCGGCTCCAGGTCGAGCATGCCGTGGTCGTTGAGGGTGTGGAACGGCTCGTGCTCCGGCGGCGGGGGCGTCCGCCCGAACTCGTCGTGTTCGTAACGGTGTCGGTAGGTGCGGCCGAGGCGGCGGTCCCGCAGCAGCGCCGAGACGTCGGCGTGGTGCGGGATCAGGTATTGGTTCGTCGGCGCGTACCGGTGCACGCGTCCGGCCTCGCGCAGCGCCGCGTACGCCGGGTACGGGTCGGCCAGGAAGGCCGGGGACCAGGGGTCGAAGGGGGCGGTGTCGTTCATGGCGTGACGTTAGTGCCCGCGGTCGGGGTGCGGGTAGGGCGTCTTCGTCTGGCGGGTTTCCGTGGGTGGGCGGGTGCGGGTCGGGTGTGGCTGGTCGCGCAGTTCCCCGCGCCCCTGAGATGCGCACTTCGTGCGGCATCTCATCAGGGGCGCGGGGAACTGCGCGAGAAGAGGCCACCGAGCGTCCACGCGCTGCTGCGGCACACGGCGGTCAGTTCACGCGGGTGAAGTGCTCGTCGCCCTTCTTGTCCATCCGGTAGGCGACCAGTTCGTCGCCGTCCCGGTAGAAGCGGTAGGCGGCCCGCGGTGGGGTGCAGCCGGACTCGGCTGCGACGGCGGGGGCCACGGAGATCTCCCCCGGACCGCTGCCGAACGCCGGGTCGAGGGTCATCAGGACCGCCGACCAGGTGCAGCCCTCGGACGCGCGGGTACCGGTGACGACGGGCTCGCCGACCCGGCCCGCACGGATCCGCAGGGTCCCCTCGTGGCCGCGCCAGGTGCCGGTGAGGGCCGCGGGAACCGGCCGTGAGAGCGGGGTCGCCCGGTCGATCTGGACGAAACTCTCCTCGCTCTGCTGCCACATGACCTCGGTGCCCGAGTGCGTGAGCGTGACGTGATCCGGGAAACAGGTGGACGGTTCGCCCGCGCCGGACTCGGTCTTCTTCACCCGCGCTTCACCGACGGTGATCTGGTCCCTCTTCCGGGAGGTCACCTCGGCCTCGCCGGTGCACAGCAGGTTCGCGCGGCCGGAGAAGAAGGACACCTTGTCGCCGCGTACGGCACCCGCCGGGATGTCGATGCGCATCATGAACAGCGCCTCGCTCTCGTCGAGCGTCGAGGTCCACCCGCCCGCGAAGTCGTCGTCGGACGCCGCGACGCTGCGCAACTCACCGGCGCTCGCGGACGGGTTCGGGGGATCTTCGGTGACCGCCCGCACGAGCTGCGGCGTCACGAGGGCCATCGCGCCGAGCGCCAGCGCGGCGACGGTCAGGGTGAGCGGGCGGACGCGCCGGCTGCGGTCGGAGTGCACGGAGGTCTCCTGGGAGGCTGGCGGTTCGGGGCGGTCGGTGGTGACCGTCCGCGTGTCCATGACCTCCGGTGCGGGTCCCGCGGTTCCCAGGCGGCGCGGCGATGTGGGCACGGACCGCTCCGCCGTCAGATCGAGCCGGTCCAGGAGCGCGGGCGGCAGCCAGCCGCCCGGCGGCGCGTGCCGGGTCAGATCCACGACGTCGTCGACGCTCGGCCGGTCGGCCGGGTCCTTGGCGAGGCAGCCTCGTACGAGATCACTGAGCGCCTCGGGCACGTCGTCCAGCTTCGGGGCCTCGTAGGCGACCTGGAACAGGACCGCGTGCGCCCCGGCCCCATCGGCGTCGAACGGCGAATGCCCGGTCGCCGCGAACGCGAGCACGCAGCCCAGCGCGAACACGTCGCTGGCGGCGGAGACCGGTTCCCCGCGCACCTGCTCGGGCGACATGAACTCGGGCGAGCCGAGCAGCGTCCCGGTCGGGGTGTGCAAGGAGTCGGCGGCGGCACCCGCCGCGTAGGCGATCCCGAAGTCGATGACGCGGGGGCCGTCCGTGGTGAGCAGCACGTTCGACGGCTTGAGGTCGCGGTGGACGAGACCGGCGCCGTGGATGGCCCGCAGCGCGAGGCCCATCCGGTTGGCGAGGGTGTGCGCGGAGGCTGACGGGAGCGGGCCGAAGTCGCCGCGCACGACGGCGTGCAGGGTGGGCCCGGGAACGTACGCCGTGGCAACCCACGGCGTCGCGGCCTCGGTGTCCGCGTCGAGGACGGCTGCCGTCCACCGGCCGTCCACGCGCTGCGCGACCCGCACCTCGCGCGCGAACCGCTTCCGGAAGTCGTCCAGTTCGGCCAGCTGGGGCCTGACGACCTTGACGGCCACCGTGTCCCCCGTGGCGGACCTGGCGAGGAACACCCGGCCCATGCCGCCCACTCCCAGCCTGCCCAGCAGCCGGTACGGGCCTATGTGGGACGGGTCGTCGGGGTCCAGTGGCTGCATGGCCGGGATTTTCGCACAACCGAAAGCGAACGTGTGGCGGTGCCGGTCCGTCAACCGGGCGTCACCAGCCGGGCCTCGTACGCGAAGACGGCCGCCTGGGTGCGGTCGCGCAGGCCCAGTTTCACCAGGATGCGGCTGACGTGGGTCTTGATCGTCGACTCGGCGACGACGAGCCGCTCGGCGATCTCCGCGTTCGACAGGCCCTGCGCGATGAGGACGAGGACCTCGGTCTCGCGGTCGGTGAGTTCGCCGTACGCGCCCGGGTTCTGCGCCGCCGGGAGCCTCGGGGTGTCGGACAGCTTGGAGAACTCGGTGATCAGGCGGCGGGTCACGCTCGGCGCGAGCAGCGCCTCGCCGGCCGCCACCACCCTTACGCCGTCGGCGAGTTGGCGCGCGGAGGCGTCCTTGAGGAGGAACCCGGAGGCGCCGGCGCGCAGTGCCTCGTACACGTACTCGTCGAGGTCGAAGGTGGTCAGGACGAGCACCTTCGTCGCCGTCGCGGCGGCGGCGATCTCGCGGGTCGCGTCGATGCCGTTCATCTCGGGCATGCGGATGTCCATCAGGACGACGTCGGGGTTCAGGTCGCGGACGCGGGCGACCGCCTCGACGCCGTTGACGGCCTCGCCGACGACCTCGATGTCGGGCATCGCGCCCAGCAGCACCGAGAACCCCTCGCGGACCATCATCTGGTCGTCGGCGATCAGTACCTTGATCATGCGTCGGCCTCCGGCGCGGTGGCGACGGGCACGAAGACCGTGACCTCGTAGCCGCCGTCCTCCGTCCCGCCCGCCGTCATCACGCCGCTGAGCATGGAGACCCGTTCGCGCATGCCGGTGATGCCGTGTCCGGCGCCGGGGGACGGCTTGACCAGGCCGGTGGGCGGGCCGTTGACGACGCGCAGGCCGAGCCCGCCGAGCACGTAGCCGATGTCGACGGCGGCCTCGGCGCCGGGCGCGTGGCGCAGGGTGTTGCTCAGCGCCTCCTGCACGATCCGGTACGCGGACAGCTCGACGCCGGGCGGCAGGTCGCGGACCGCGCCGGTGACGGTCTTGGTGACGGTCAGGCCCGCCTCCCGCACGTTCTCCAGGAGCCGGTCGAGGTCGGCGAGCGTGGGCTGCGGCGCGTCCGGCGCCGTCGGGTACGCGGCGGAGTCCACCCGTACGACGCCCAGGACCCGGCGCAGTTCGGTGAGGGCCGCCACCGCGTTCTCCCGGATCGTGGCGAAGGCCTGCTCCAGCTCGGGCGGCGGGTTCTCGACGCGGTAGGGGGCCGCCTCCGCCTGGATCGCCACCACCGACATGTGGTGGGCGACGACGTCGTGCAGTTCGCGGGCGATGGTCGTGCGCTCCTCCAGCAGGGTGCGCTTGTCGCGCTCGACGGCGGTGACCGTGCGCTCGGCGACGACCTGGCGTCTGGTGGTGCGGTTGGCCTGGATCAGCACGACGAGGGCGAGCACGATGCCGGAGAGCAGGGCCATCGGCGCCGCGTCGCTGTCGTACCAGCCGCCGAGCGCCTCCCCGGCAAGCACCCCGTACACCCCGCTGAGCACCCACATCCAGGCCGCCGTACGGGGGCGGGTGCGGGCGGCGACGATCGCCATCACCACCGTGTGCGCCATGATGCTGCCGCTCGCCCACGGGTAGAGGTCGCCGCTCTCGATCGCGAGGACCGGGGCGGCGGCGAGCGAGACCCACCAGGCGAGCACCGGGCGCACCAGGGTCAGGGCCACGGGCACGGCCGCGATCGACCCCAGCACCAGCGAGCCGTACTCCCCGACGGCGGCCGTCGCGCCGACCGCCGCGCTGAGCAGCGCCAGGCACACGACGACGATGTGCGGCAGGATGTCCAGCTCACGCCGTATCTGCTCGGGGAAGAGCTGGGCGAGCGGGCCGTCCGTCGCCAGGCGCGGGAGCGGGCGGTAGGCCCGTACGTCCCGGAAGAGGTCCGCGCGCAGGCCGCGCAGCGCCGACTGCACGAAGCTGAACTCGGGGCTGCGCTCTCGGGGGCCCGTGGTGGGGGTCGTCTCGGTCATGCCACGACGGTACGGCTCCCTTATGGCCCCGGTCGTCCCCAGGGAGACGGGTCCCGCGGGTCCGCCCTGAGTACTAGGCCTGTCCCTCGGCTGACGGCCGGTGGGGCTTCTCGCGCACCCGGCGATCAACAGGCCAGCTGCTCGATCTCCTCCGCGACCACCGCGCACGCGTCGGCCGCCGGATCGATCAGCGGAAAGTGACCGACCTCCTCCAGGAACGTGACCCCCACGACCTCCCCCGCCCGCGCCGCCGCATCGGCATACGCCTCCGCGAGAGCGACCGGCACCGTGGTGTCCGTACGCCCCTGGACGAGCGTGGTGGCGATGCCCGTGGGGAGCAGGAGAGAAGGATCGGCGCAGGGGCGGCGCGCCTCGAACAACCCGGGCTCACCGCCCAGCAGTTGCCCGGCGGCACCCCCGCACACCCCCAGCTCCTCGGCGAGGGCGAGATCCGCGATCGGGGCGAGCGCGACGACCCCGCGCAGGGCCGCCGGGGCCTCGGTGTGCCAGGGCGCGTCCTCGGGCAGCACGTGCCGCGCGGCCGCCCACAGCGCGAGTTGCCCGCCCGCGGAGTGCCCGACGGCGACGACGCGCCGGGCGTCCGCCGTCGGCAGATGCTCGGCGGCCAGCGCGGGCAGCGCGTCGAAGGCGGCGGCCACGTCGTCGAACGTCTCCGGCCAGCGCCCCGCCACCGGACCGCCCGCACCCTGGTGCGGCAGCGAACTGCCGCGCCGGTACTCGACGTTGGCCACGGCGAACCCGCGCCGCGCGAGGAAGTCGCACAGCGGGCTCAGATGCGTCCGGTCGTACGGTGCCCGCCACGCGCCGCCGTGCAGGACGACGACCAGCGGGGCCGGGCCGGAGGCGTCCCGCGGCGCGTAGAAGTCGACGACCTGATCCGGGTGATCGCCGTACGCGGCAGTGACGTCCGGGGGGACGGCGGGGTGCGAGAAGGCCGATGTCTCCTCGGCCTTCTCGCGAGCGACGGCTTCGTCCGGCATGCTCCGACCTCTCAGCGCACAGGGGGACCAGCAGTGAACCCACGCGGTCCTGCGGGGTAAGCGGACGCTACCAGGGAGTTCACCCCCGCCGACACGCACAGTCACCAAAAAAATCCGAATAAACGGTCCTGCGGTTCCGTTACTCTTCGGGTATGAGCAGTGAACCCGAACCCGGCACCCTCCGCCCGGGCGGCCGCACCGCCCGGGTCCGTGCCGCGGTGCTCGCCGCGGCGGGCGACGTCCTGGCGGAGCAGGGCTTCGCCGAGCTGGACCTCGCCGACATCGCGCGCCGCGCGGAGGTCGGCAAGACCACCGTCTACCGGCGCTGGTCCTCCCCCACCGGCCTCGTCACGGACCTGCTGGCCGAGATGGCCGAGGAGTCGCTGCCGCGCACGGCGACCGGCTCGCTGCGCGGCGACCTGGCCGCGAACGCCCGGCTGGTGCAGCGGACCCTGACCGACCCCCGGCAGGGCCCCCTGTTCCGCGCGGTGATCGCCGCGGCGACCTGCGACGAGCGGACCGCGCAGGCCCTGGGCCAGTTCTACGAGGTACGGGTCTCCGAGTGGGCGCCCGCCGTCCAGGAGGCCGTGGAGCGCGGCGAGTTGCCTGCGGGGACGGACGCCGCCGAGGTGGTCCGGGCGGTGTCCGCGCCGCTCTACTACCGGATGCTGACGACCGGCGCCGCGCCCACCGAGGCGGACGCGGACCGGGCCGTCGCCGCCGCGGTCGCCGCGGCCGAGGCCGGGGTGTACGTCAGCTGAGCTCGCCGGCCAGCACCCGCGCCGCCCGCTCCACCTCGGCGAACCCCAGATACAGCGGGGTGAACCCGAAGCGCAGCACGTCCGGTGCCCGGAAGTCGCCGACGACACCGGCCGCGATCAGCCGCCCCATGACCTCCCCGGCGTCCGCGCAGCGCAGCGCGACCTGGCTGCCCCGCTCGGCGTGGGCGGCCGGGGTGACGACCCCGACCCGGCCCTCGGGCACGTAACTCCCCACGCACTCCAGGAAGAAGTCGGTCAGCGCGAGGGACTTGGCGCGCACCGCGGCGACCGAGACGTCCGGCCGCGACCACACGTCGAGGGCCGCATCCAGGGCGAGCATCGACAGGATGTCCGGGGTGCCGACCCGGCCGCGCACCGCGCCGTCGGCGGGCTCGTACGCGCTGCGCATCCCGAACGGCTCGGCGTGCGAGTTCCAGCCGGGCAGCGGCGAGTCGAACCGGTCCTGGTGCTCGGCGCGCACGTACAGGTAGGCGGGCGAACCCGGGCCGCCGTTGAGGAACTTGTACGTGCAGCCGACCGCCAGGTCCACGCCGTGCTCGTCGAGCCCGACCTCCAGCGCGCCCGCGCTGTGGCACAGGTCCCAGACGGAGACGGCACCGGCCGCGCGGACCGCCGCCGTCAGCGCGGGCAGGTCGTGCAGGCGCCCGGTGCGGTAGTCGACCTGGTTGAGCAGCACCGCGGCCGTGCGCGGGCCGAGCGCGCCCGGCACCGCGCCCGGGTCCACGGCCCGTACCGTGCACCCGGTCATCCGGGCCGCCGACTCGGCGATGTACCCGTCCGTCGGGAACGTCGCGGCGTCCACCAGGATCTCGTCGCGCCCCTCGGGGGCGAGGCGCACCGCGCCCACCAGCGCCTTGAACACGTTGACGCTGGTGGAGTCGCCGACCACGACCTGCCCGGCGGCGGCGCCCAGCAGCGGGGCGATGCGGTCGCCGATCCGCTCCGGCGCCGTCCACCAGCCCGACTCGGTCCACGAGCGGATGCGCAGCTCGCCCCACTGGCGGCGCACGACGTCCTCGACCGCGCCCGGCACGTTCACCGGCAGCGCGCCCAGCGAGTTCCCGTCCAGGTACACCACGTCGTCCAGGACGAACTCCGCGCGGACGGAAGCCAGTTCGTCGGCGGCGTCCAGTTCGAGCGCGCGCTCTCGCAGATCAGACATGGGACCTCGCCGTCCACAGCTCGGGAAAGACATTGCCTCGTGCGCGCTTCTCCAGCCACGCGACTCCGGCGGAGCCGCCGGTGCCGGTCTTGGCGCCCATCGCGCGCCGGGTCGCCACCAGATGGTCGTTGCGCCAGCGCCACACCAGCTCGGCGACATCGCTCAACGCCTCGCCGAGCCGCGCGAGTTCGGCGCTCTCGTCACCCGCGTACAGGGCCGTCCACACCGCCTCGACCTCCGGCGACGGCTCGTAGCGGCGGGAGACGTCACGGTCCAGGACGGCGCGCGGCACGTCGTGGCCGCGCCGGGCGAGCAGCCGCAGCACCTCGTCGTACAGACTCGGCTCGTGCAGCGCCTTGTCCAGCTCGGCGTGGACGCGCGGGGCGCCGCGGTGCGGGACCAGCATCGACGCCGACTTGTCGCCGAGCAGGAACTCCATGCGCCGGTACATCGCCGACTGGAAGCCGGAGCCCTCGCCGAGCGCCGACCGGTAGGAGTTGAACTGGCCGGGGGTGAGCTGGGCGAGCGGCCGCCACGAGGCGTTCAGCGCCTCCAGCTCCCGTACGGACCGCTTGAGCGCGGCGATCGCGGTGGGCACGTCGTCGTCGGCGAGGGCCCGGCTCGCGGTCTCCCACTCGTGCACGATGACGGTGAACCACAACTCCATGACCTGGGTCGTCACGAGGAAGACCATCTCGCCGGGATCGTCCGAGCGCAGGGTCTGGAGGTGGGTGAGCACGTCGGCCTGGACGTAGTCCTCGTAGGGCGTGGTGCCCGCGAAGTCGAGATGCGGCATCGCTTCCGCGTCGTGGGACATCGCTGTCTCCTGTTGCGTACTACGGGTAGCGGTCCGCCCTGCCGTTACCGGCACGGGGCCCCGGTCCCCACCTCGCATCCTTCACAATCGTGCCCCGAAACAGCAAGGCCCGCCTGATCACAGGCGGGCCTCACGAGGGAGCGAGTACTAGCCGAGGGTCTGCGCGGCGGTCGCCGAGGAGTCCTTCAGGAACTGCGTGCAGCGCTCGTACTCCTCCTGCTCGCCGATGGCACCGGCGGCGCGGGCCAGGGCGTGCAGGGCGCGCAGGAAGCCGCGGTTGGGCTCGTGCTCCCACGGCACGGGCCCGTGGCCCTTCCAGCCGGCCCGGCGCAGGGAGTCCAGGCCGCGGTGGTAGCCGGTGCGGGCGTACGCGTACGACTCCACGACGCTGCCGCGCTCGAAGGCCGCGTCGGCGAGCTGCGCCCAGGCGAGCGAGGAGGTCGGGTACTTCGCCGCGACGTCCGCCGGGGCGGTGCCGCCCGCCAGCAGCTCGCGGGGCTCCGGGTCGTCGGGCAGGTGGGTCGGGGGCGGTCCCCCGAGCAGGTTCTCGTGAAGGCTCATGGGTTCCAGTCTGCGTCATCCGGGCGAACGGTCGCGACGGCCCTCACGAGCGCCTCGATCCCGGCCTCCGCCTTGCTCCGGGGGCAGCCCAGGTTCAGCCGCACGAATCCCGGATCGCCGTAGGTGCCGCCCGGCATGATCGCCACCCGTTCCCGCTCGACGAGGACCCGCTGGAGCTCCTCGTCCGCCGTGATGCCGAGCGGCCGCAGATCGATCCAGGCGAGATAGCCGGCCTCGGGGACCCGCCAGCCCAGCTCGGGGAAGGCCTCCTTGAGCCGGTCCTCCAGGAGCCGCAGATTGCCGTACGTGTACGCGCGCAGCTGGTCCAGCCAGGCGCCGCCCTCGCGGTAGGCGGCGATGTGCGCGGTCAGCGCGAGCACGGCCGGTGACTCCAGGCCCTCGTCGTGGCCCATCCGCCGGACGAACTCGGCGTGGTCGGCCGGGTCGCCGACGAAGCCGTAGCTGCCGGTGAGCGCGGGGAAGTTGAACGACTTGCTGCCGGAGGTGACGAGCGCCCAGCGCAGCCCGTCGCCGTACGCCGTGAACGGCCGGTGGACGTGGCCGTCGTGGGTGAGGTCGGAGTGGATCTCGTCGCTGATGACAGCGATGTCATGGGTCCGCGCGAGTCCGGCGATCCGGCGCAGCTCGGCGTCGGTCCACACGTGTCCGGTCGGGTTGTGCGGCGAGCACAGGAAGAGGGCGCGGGCGTCCGGGCGGGCCAGCTCCCGCTCCAGGGCGTCCCAGTCGTCGACGCCGACGGTGCGCAGCTCGCGGCCGAGCCCCGTGACGCACTTGCGGAACCCGTCGTAGGTCGGGGTGTGCGCGACGACGGCGTCGCCCGGGACCGTCCACATGCGCAGCAGCTGCGCGATCTGGTTGAGCACCGAGGGCGCGTACACGAGCTGGTCGACGTCCACCTCGGTCGCGTACCGGTCGCGGTACCAGTCGCGTATCGCGCCGCGGAACTCTTCGTTGTGCCAGTCCGAGTAGCCGAACACGCCGTGCCCGATGCGCGCGGTGAGCGCGTCGAGCACCTCCGGAGGGGACCGGAAGTCCATGTCGGAGATGGTGAACGGGAGCAGGTCCGGCACGGGGAACCGGTCCGTGATGCCGTCCCACTGCACGCACCAGGTGCCGCGCCGGTCGACGACGGTGTCGAAGTCGTAGGTCACTCAGGATCTCCAGACACGGCGCGGGCCCGGCCCCCCGAGAGGAAGCCGGGCCCGCACCCGAACACGAGCGGTTACTTGATGCGGGTGCCCGTGGAACGCAGGCTCTCGCAGGCCTCGACGATGCGGGCGGTCATGCCGGACTCGGCCTTCTTGCCCCACACGCGCGGGTCGTACGTCTTCTTGTTGCCGACCTCGCCGTCGACCTTCAGGACGCCGTCGTAGTTCTCGAACATGTGACCGGCGATGGGCCGGGTGAAGGCGTACTGGGTGTCGGTGTCGAGGTTCATCTTCACGACGCCGTTCTCCAGCGCGGTGCGGATCTCCTCCAGCGTGGAGCCCGAGCCGCCGTGGAAGACGAAGTCGAACGGCTTGGAGCCGGCCGGCTTGCCGTACTTCTCGGCGATGCCCGCGTTCAGGTCGGCGAGCAGGTCGGGGCGGAGCACGACGTTGCCCGGCTTGTACACGCCGTGCACGTTGCCGAACGAGGCGGCCAGCAGGTAGCGGCCCTTCTCGCCCAGGCCCAGCGCCTCGACCGTACGGACCGCGTCGTCGACCGTGGTGTAGAGGTTGTCGTTGATCTCGTGCGAGACGCCGTCCTCCTCACCGCCGGTCGGGGTGATCTCGATCTCCAGGATGATGTGCGCGGCCTTGGCCTTGGCGAGCAGCTCCTGGGCGATCTCCAGGTTGTCGGCGAGGGTCTCGGCCGAGCCGTCCCACATGTGCGACTGGAACAGCGGCAGGCCGCCGGCCTCGACGCGCTTGGCGGAGATGTCGAGCAGCGGGCGCACGTACCCGTCCAGCTTGCCCTTGGGGCAGTGGTCGGTGTGCAGCGCGATCTTGTTGCCGTAGCGCTCGGCGGCCACGTGGGCGAACTCGGCGAGCGCCTGCGCGCCGACGACCATGTCCTTCACGCCCTGGCCCGACAGGTACTCGGCACCACCGGTGGAGATCTGGATGATGCCGTCGGACTCGGCCTCGGCGAAGCCCTGCAGCGCCGCGTTCAGCGTCTGCGTCGAGGAGACGTTGATGGCCGGGTAGGCGAACTTCCCCGCCTTGGCCCGGTCGAGCATCTCGTTGTACTGATCCGGGGTTGCGATGGGCATCTGCCGTCTCCTCGTGAAGCGCGATTGCGGGTTGAGGTTGTTCTGGTGTCCTGACCGGTGGTCCGACCTCACCAAGCACCATGGGGTGACATCATCGTCGGCCCCATCTTTCCAGACTTGTGCGAATGCTCCAGTCCGGGCTAGTCGAGGCCCAGCTCGTCCTTGGAGAAGGCGAAGAGGTACGGGACCCCGGCGCCCTCGGTGATCTTCTCGGCGGCGCCGGTGGCGCGGTCGACGATGGTGGCGACGCCGACGACCTCGGCCCCGGCCTCCCGCACCGCCTGGACGGCCTCCAGCGGGGAGCCGCCGGTCGTGGAGGTGTCCTCGACGACGAGCACGCGGCGGCCCTTGATGTCGGGGCCCTCGACGCGGCGCTGCATGCCGTGCGCCTTGGCGGCCTTGCGGACCACGAAGGCGTCCAGCCGCTCACCGCGCGCGGCGGACGCGTGCAGCATCGCGCCGGCGACGGGGTCGGCGCCCATCGTCAGCCCGCCGACCGCGTCGAACTCCAGGTCCTTCGTCAGGTCGAGCAGGACCTGCCCGACGAGCGGGGCGGCCTCGCCGTCGAGGGTGACGCGGCGCAGGTCGACGTAGTAGTCGGCCTCCAGCCCGGAGGAGAGCGTCACCTTGCCGTGCACCACGGCCTTGTCCTTGATCTGCTGGAGCAGGGCGTCCCGCACGTCGTTCGTCGTCATGCCTATGAGCTTAAAGGCGCCGCCAGGTCCAGGTGGTGCTGGCCTCCAGCGGCTCCACGGGGGTGACGAGGCGCGGGGCGGTGTTGAGCCCGTTCGGCGGACCGGTCTGCGGCTCGACGCACACGGCGGCGTCCTGCTCGTCGTAGACGACGACCCACGGCTCACGGCTGGTGACGTTCACGGCGAACTCACCGGGCCAGGTCAGGGTCACGTCCACCCCGTCGGGCATCCCGAAACAGTCGTCCCACGGCTGCGGCTGTACGTCGATGCGCTCGCCGGTGGGCAGGTGGTCGGCGCCCCGCTGCTCCTGCCAGGCGGCGTCGAAGGCGATCTCGACAGCGCTCTCGCCCAGCTTCCGGTTGAACCAGGGGTGCCAGCCCACCTGTGCCGGGAACGAGTCGCCGTACGTCTCGATGCCGAGCGTCAGCGTCAGCGCGTCCTCGGTGAGGGCGACGACCTGGGTGACCCGGCCGGGGTACGGCCACGGGTCGGTCAGGTCGTACGTGAACACGGCCTCGGTCGCCGACGCCCGCGCCGTGGTCCACTCGGCGTCCCGGGCGAAGCCGTGGATGGCGTGCGGCGGGGAGTTCAGCGGCATCTGGTGGACGTGGCCGCCGTCCATGAACCGGCCGTCCGCGATCCGGCCGCACCAGGGCACCATCGGGAAGCAGCCGTAGCGCTCGCCCTGCCGGAGCAGTTCGGTCCCGGCGATCTTCAGACTGCTGATGCGGCAGCCGTTGCCCGGCGCCACGGTCACTTCCGCGTCGCCCGCGGTCAGCGTCGTTTCCTGTGTCGTCACGACCACTGACCCTATGCGGGGCGGGGGCCGGAGCGCTCAGCGGCGCCTGCGCAGCGCCCGGCCGACGACGATCGCGGAGGCGACGGCGAGGGCGGCGGCCGGTGCCGCCCAGCGCAGGGTGGCGCTCGCCGTGGCGCCTGCCGGGGCGGGCACGGGGGCGTAGCGGCCGCGCGGCGGGGCGTGGTCGACCTCCTCCGCGCTGCGGCCGATCATCGTGCGGCGGGCGTGGGCGGCGGCCGGCTCGGGGGGCAGGTCCGTCTCGGGGTCGAGGGACGAGGGCGGCACCTCGGTCTCGTGGACGGACGGCTCCGGCGCGTCCTCGGGCTCCGGGTCGCCGCCGGGTTCCCGGGCGGCCGCCCCGAGGTTCTCCGCGAAACGGTTCAGCAGGCGCTGGGCCGCCGATTCCACCGCGTCGCCGGGGAGTTCGGCGACGCGGCCGTCGCCGGTCGCGGTGCCGGTGAAGGTGAGGGTGGTGCCGCCTTCGGTGGCGGCGGCGCGGGCGGTCAGGGTGAAGGTGACGGCGCCGGTGCCGCGGGCCTCGACGGCGTCGCCGCTCACCGCGAGGGTGCCGTCGGGGGTGCGGTCCACCGTGACGGTGCCGCGGTACGTGATGGTGTGCCCGCCGATCCGGACCTTCAGGCGGCCGCCGTCGCCGGACGCGTCGCGCTGGAACCCGGGCAGGGCCCGGGCCACCCGAAGGGGGTCGCCGAGCACCGCCCTGACGGACTCCGCCGGAACCGGAACGAACACCTCATGCTCCATGGCAGCCGAGCCTATCGACTCCGTCCCTTCCTTGACCGCCGTTTGCCCGCCGAACCCCGCCCACCTGCGGCCCTCCCCTGAAGGCCGCAGGCCTCTCAGGGGCGCGGGGAACTGCGCGACCAGCCACGACGAGAGCCGCGGGCGGGCGGCGACGGAAAAGACCCCTATCCGCTGCCGTAGCGCGGATGCACCAGCGTGGACGGCGCATAGGCCCGGTCCGGGCGGATCGGCCGGACGGGGCCGGGCGACGGCGCCCGCCACCCGCCCAGAACGAAGGCCCCACCCCCACGGCCCCGATAGGAAACAACCCGGAACCCGGCCGACCGCACGGTCTCCGCGACGGTCCAGAACCGCCCCGACACCGACCCCCCGTGCACGACGACCCGCCCCCGCTCCCCCAGCACCCGCGCCACAAGCCCGTAGAACTCCTGCGAGTACAACTTCGTACTGCTCGTGAGCGCCGGATCCGGCAGGTCGCAGATCACCACGTCGTACGGCCCCCCGAGCGATCCCCCACCGCGCAGCAGCCCGAACACGTCCCCGGTGACCACCCGCACCCGCGGATCGCTCAGCGCCCGCCCGTTCAGCGCGCTGAGCCCCGGATCGCGCCGGGCGAGCCGCACCACCTCGGGGTCGGTGTCGACGACGTCGACCCGCCGCACCCCGCCGAAGCGGAGCACCTCGCGCGCCGCGATCCCGTCCCCGCCCCCGATGACGAGCACCCGCGCCCGCGGCCCGCCGCGCAGCGCGGGGTCGACCAGATCGGCGCGGTAGCGCGCGGCGTCGTCGCCGCGCACCCGCAGCCGGCCGTCCAGGTAGAGGTCGAGCGGACGCCCGCGCTCCCCGCCGGCCAGCACGACCTCCTGCACCTCGCTCTGCACGGCGACCCGCACCTGCGCGCCGAACATGGCGTGCCGCGCCGCCCGCTCGAAGTCGTCGACGAGCACCCAGGCGGCGGCGAGCACCGCGAGCACGGTGACATTGGCGACGAGCAGCAGCCAGCGGCCCCGCCGGCTCAGGTCGCGCCGGAACAGGCCGAGGACGAGCGCCCCGCCCGCCACGGCGTTGACCACGCCGGTCAGCAGCGCCCCCGTCAACTGCCCGAGCAGCGGCAGCAGCACGAACGGGAACGCGAGCCCGCCCACCAGCGCGCCCACGTAGTCGGCGGCGAACAGGTCGGCGACCGCTCCGCCGGGGTCCTGCCGCCGGATCCGCTGGATGAGCACCATCAGCAGCGGCACCTCGGCGCCGATCAGCACCCCGATGGCCAGCGAGAAGCCGACCAGGAGATATCTCGGCCCGTCGCCCCAGACCCCGCCCCAGCCGCCGGTCCAGGCGAACACGGCGTACAGGGCCATGGCGCTGCACCCGCCGACCAGCGCGAGCAGGCTCTCCAGCATCCCGAAGCCCGCGGCGGCACGGCAGCGCAGCCGCTTGGCGGCGAGCGAGCCGAGGCCCATGGCGAAGACCATGACGGACAGCACCACGGACGCCTGGGTGACCGAGTCGCCCATCAGGTACGAGGCGAGGGCGACGAGTTCCAGTTCGTACACCAGTCCGCAGGCCGCGCAGACGAAGACGCCCGCGAGGACCAGGAACCGGCCGGTGCCCGGCTTGACCGGGAGCGGGGCCCGCCCCGGCTCGCCGCGGGACCGCGGGACCCCCGAGTGCGGGGCAGGGGCGTGCGGATCGATCACCCGGGGAACGCTACGTCACCGCGCAACTCCGTCCGGTCACCCACACGTGTGGAAAAACGGAGCGCGGGCATACCCGTCCGAGGACAGGCCCTAGAGCAGCACGGCGGCGGGCCGCCGCACACCCACCCGGGTGCGGGTGGCGACGAGTTGACCGTCCTGCGGGTACGCGTGCCAGGTGCGCCAGTGCACCTGGCCCTCGTGCCGCTGGGCGAGCATCGCGGTGAAGGCGTGCGGGCTGCCGGGGAAGACCCCGGCCAGACCGTTCGGATGGTCGGACACGAGAGCGAGCAATTCTTGTGCGCGTCCGGCGAACTGACCTGGGGTCAGATCCTCCACGCGGGCCGCGAACTCGTACTCCCAGTCGCCGACGCGCTCGGCGACTCCGAGGGGCAGCGGGGTGCTGCTGCCCGGGATGCAGGCCACGGTCTCCGAGCAGCTGCCGTTCTCCTCCTCCAGGAGCACCTGGTGGGAGGCGCCGAGCAGCCTCAACTGGAGCGTGGCGCCGGAAAGTTCCAGGTCGAGGGTGGCGAGCGCGGGAAGCGGCTCACGGCCCAGTGTCCAGGCCAGGTCGTCCGCGCTGGTGTCGGTGTAGGCGGTGTTCAGGGTCGTGAGCATGGGTCGGCTCCGCTAGCACGCAAAGGGAGGTGGGGCCGGCTGTGTCAAAGGGACCGGCTCGTGCCCACGCGAACGCTGTGAATACGCAGTACGAGGGCTGAGTTGACGGTTAAAAGGGAATCATGGGCGATGGCGCGGTCACAGCGTTTTTACCCAACTTGGCGGGGTTTCCATCCCCCCGAGCGCTGCACAGCTCAACTGTTCAACCTCCACGGCCGCCCGAATGCGCCGGGCGCACACCCTTCGGGTTCTTCCTGGACACATGTACGGGCTCGGGCGTCCCGACATGCGGACGGCCCGCGTGGACCGACTGCCCCGTGTCAGTCGTCTCCGCGCGGGCCGCCCGCCTCCCCGTGGGCGCGACGTCAGCTGCCGCCGCCGCACCCTCCCCCGCCGCACGACGAGCCGCCTCCGCAGGAGCTGCCCCCGCCGCACGAGTGGCCGCCCCCGCAGGAATGACCGTGGTGGCCGGACGATCCGGACGAGCAGGAGGCCCCGCTGCTGCTCGCGTCACCGCCCCCGGCCCACCAGCTGCGGTTCGACCCCCGGGTGTGCGACTTCTTCTTCCTCAACGACGTACTGGGCGCGCGGCCGCTGCCGCCCGTCCTGGCCGTTCCGACGACGATGGCGACGACCAGCACCACGAAGACCACGATGACGACTGCTCCCATCACCGGTCCTCCTTTCCCTTCCCCCGAATCCCCCGAGGGGCGCCCCGTGCGGGCGTGACAGGGGGATGCCCCTGCCCGTACGCGGTCAAAGCAGAGTTGAGGAACTCCAGAGGTTTCCGAAACGGACGCCCTACGCTTGGCCTCCCGGGGCTGCGAGAACCGGGGGATCGGGGGGTCTCATGAGCCTTGAGATGGCGGAGTTGGCGGGGCAGGCGGGCCAGTATCTGGCTCCTGCCGTGAGTGCCTACGGGGCGGCGGTGCTGACCCGCGCGGAGAGCGCGGCGGCGGACGGCACGGCGAACGTGGGGCGGCGGATCCTGCGAGCGGTGTGGCGCCGGCGCGACGAGCGGGGCCGCGCGGAGCTGGAAGCCGCCGTACGGGACGTGGACGAGGCACCCGACGACGAGGACGCGGCGGCGGCCCTGCGGCAGCAGATCAAGCGGGCGCTGCGCGACGACGCCGAGCTGCGGGCCGAACTGGCGGGCCTGCTCCCCGCGGGCGGCGGGACGGTGAACGTGACGGCCTCCGGGGAGCGTTCCATCGCCGCCGACACGATCACGAACGCCGTGACCGGGGACCACGTCACCTTCGGTGGTGACGGGCGGACGGATGCCTGATGCCTGAGGAGGGCGGCGCGCGGGCCTCGGGGCCGAGAGCCGTCGCCGCGCGGGGCGACATCGGGGTGGCGATCACCGGCGACGGCGCACGCGTGGTGATGGTGCCGGCGGAGGCCGTGCGCTGGGCGAAGGAGACGGACGCGCCGGCGGGGGCCGGGAACCTGCCCGGTTCCGCGTCCGGTGTCTTCGTGGGACGGGAGCCCGAACTCGACGAGGTACGCCGTCTGCTGACCGGCACGGGCGAGGCCGCGGTCACCCAGGTGTCGGGGACGCGGGCGATCCACGGCCTCGGCGGCATCGGCAAGAGCACCCTGGCCCTGCACTACGCGCACCGCCACCGGCCGGACTACACGCTGGTGTGGTGGATCACCGCCACCGATGTCGAGCAGATCGTGAGCGGCCTGGCCGATCTCGCCCTGCACCTGTGCCCGCAGCTGGCGGCGACGACCGCGGGTTCGCCGGAGCGGGCGGCCTGGGCGCTGCTGTGGCTGCAATGGCATCCCGGCTGGCTGCTGGTGTTCGACAACGTGGAGGACCCCGCCGACCTGCGCCACTACCTCGGCGCGCTGCCCGGCGGCCACCACCTGGCCACCAGCCGCGTCGCGACCGGCTGGCACTCCGTCGCCCCGACGATGCCGCTGGGCCTGCTCGACCGCGACTCCGCCGTGTCCCTGCTGTGCACCCTCGTCTTCGGCCCCGACCACACGGCCGACGCCGACCAGCGCCGGGACGCGCGGGAGCTCGCCACCGAACTCGGCTGCCTCCCGCTCGCGTTGGAACAGGCGGGCGCCTACCTCCACGAGACCGGCACCTCACTGAGCGACTACCGCGAGCTGCTGGGCCGCGTCATCGACCGGGCACCGGGCGGTATCGACCCGGAGCGCACGATCGCGCGGATCTGGGAGCACACCCTCGCGGCCGTCGAGCGCCGCAATCCGCAGGCGGCCGTACTTCTCGACGCCATGGCGTGGCTGGCGCCCGACGACATCCCGCGCACGCTGCTCGCCCCGCTCTGCCCCGACCTCCTCGACCTCGGCGAGGCACTGGGCGCGCTGCACGCCTACAACATGGTCGCCTTCAGCGCCGACCGCCGGAGCGTCGGGGTGCACCGGCTCGTACAGACGGTGCTGCGCCACCGCGAGGACCCCGGGCACGACGGCCCGTCCGGCCGCCGCGACGCCGAGCGGATCGTCCGGGCGGCCGCGGCGGGGAAGGACGAGGACTCCCCCGCGTGGGAGCAGCTCCTCCCCCACGTCACCGCACTCCTGGAGTCGGCCCGGGACCGCGGCGTGCCGTCGCCCGAGCTCTCGGAGGTCTACAACACCGCGGCGCAGTACCTGTACCAGCGGGGGCGGGACGCGCAGACCGTTCCGCTCCGCACGGCCGTGCTCGCCCAGCGGGCGCGGACGCGGGGTGACGTCCATCCCGCCACCCTGGTCAGCCGTATCAATCTCGGTGCCGCCCTCCAGGCGGCCGGGGAGGCGGAGCGGGCCGTCGAGCTGTTGGAGACCACTCTCGACCAGAGCGAGCGGGCCCTCGGGCCCACTCATCCCTGCGCCCTTTCCAGCCGCATCAATCTCGCCGGCGCCTGTCTGGCCGCCGGCGACACGGAGCGCGCCGTACCCCTGTTCGAGGGGACCCTCGCCCAGCTTCAGCGGCTCCTGGGCACCAGCCACCCCCGCACGCTGACGGCCCGCAACAATCTCGCCCACGCCTACGAGGTGAGCGGCGAGCCGGAACGGGCCGTCACGCTCCACGAGGCCACCCTCGCGCACCGGGAACACGTGCTGGGCGACACCCATCCCGACACCCTGACCAGCCGCAACAACCTCGCCAGCGCCCTTGTCCAGACGGGAGATCTGGAGCGGGCCACACGTCTGTTCACCACCACTCTCACCCAGTCCGAACGGGTGCTGGGCGGCACCCATCCGCACACCCTGTACACCCGGGCGAACCTCGCCCACGTCTACCGGGAGACGGGCGACCTGGAGCGGGCCGTGCCGCTCTTCGAGACCACCCTCACCCAGTTCGAGCGGGTACTGGGCACCACCCATCCGCACACGGTGCTCTGCCGCCACAACCTGGCCGTCGCCCGCCGGAAGGCGGAAGTTGATGAACCCCCGCCCCCCGGCGCAGGATGACGCCCATGACCTCCCGCACCCGCCCCCTCCTCAACCGCCGTCTCGCCGAGTTCGGGACCACGATCTTCGCGGAGATGTCCGCGCTGGCCGTCTCCACCGGTGCCATCAACCTCGGGCAGGGCTTCCCCGACACCGACGGGCCCGAGCACGTGCGCGAGGCCGCGGTGCGGGCGCTGCGCGACGGGCGCGGGAACCAGTACCCGCCGGGGCCCGGCGTCCCCGAGCTGCGGACCGCGATCGCGGAGCACCAGAAGCGCCGGTACGGGATCGAGCCGGACGCCGACCGCGAGGTGCTGGTCACCGCGGGCGCGACCGAGGCCATCGCGGCCTCGCTGCTCGCGCTGGTCGAGCCCGGCGACGAGGTGATCGCGTTCGAGCCGTACTACGACTCGTACGCGGCGAGCATCGCGCTGGCGGGCGGTACGCGCGTCCCGGTCACCCTGCGCCCGCACGAGGGCAGCTTCCGCCTCGACCTCGACGAGCTGCGCGCCGCGGTCACGCCCCGCACCCGGCTGCTGCTCATCAACACCCCGCACAACCCGACCGGCACCGTCCTGACCCGCGCCGAGCTGACCGCGATCGCCGAACTGGCCGTCGAGCGGGACCTGCTCGTCGTCACCGACGAGGTGTACGAGCACCTGACCTACGACGGCGCCGAGCACATCCCGCTCGCGACGCTGCCCGGGATGCGGGAGCGGACGGTGACGATCGGGTCGGCCGGGAAGACGTTCTCGTTCACCGGGTGGAAGGTCGGCTGGGTGACGTCGTCGCCGGAGCTGGTGACGGCCGTACGCTCGGCCAAGCAGTTCCTCACGTACGTGTCGGCCGGGCCGTTCCAGTACGCGGTCGCCGAGGCGCTGGCTCTTCCCGACTCCTACTTCTCGGACTTCCGGGCCGAGATGACGGCCAAGCGGGATCTGCTGGCGGCGGGGCTCGCCGACGCCGGGTTCGGGGTGTTCCGGCCGCAGGGCACGTACTTCGTGACGACCGACATCAGGCCGCTCGGGTTCGACGACGGGTTCGCGTTCTGCCGGGCGCTGCCCGAGCGGTGCGGGGTCGTCGCCATTCCGAACGCCGTGTTCTACGACGACCGGGAGGCCGGGGCGCCGTTCGTCCGTTTCGCGTTCTGCAAGCGCGAAGCCGTACTCGAGGACGCCGTGGGCCGCCTGAAGCAGCTCTGAGACCGCCGATCGGCCGACGGCCGGTGGGGGCTGGTCGGCAACGGACCGAACCCGGTCGGCGCAGCCCCGGTCGCGGTCGGGGCGGGCGCACCGGAGGGTTCGGGTGTGACCGAGTCGAGCAGCACCGCCGTACTTGACGCCCCCTCAGCCACATTCACCCGGCACCGCGCTGCGGATTCGGCGCTGCGGGCCCTGGCCCTCTTCGTCGTCGTCCGGCTGACCGGCATGACCGCCCTCGCGCTGGCCGGCGACAGACCCTGGGCGCTGCTCGGGCGTTCCTGGGACTCGATCTGGTACCTCGGCATCGCCGAACACGGCTACGGCGCCCGCACGCTCCACCCCGGCCCCGGCCTGCTCTACCAGGACCTCGCCTTCTTCCCGCTGTACCCGGCGCTGATCCGCTCCGCGCACACCGTGCTGCCGGTGCTCGACGCCGGCGCCTGCGGCCTGCTGATCGCCTGGGCCGCGACGGGCGCCGCCGCGCTCGGCATCCACCGCATCGGGCTGCGGCTGCACGGCCCGACCGTGGCCACACTGCTCGTCGTGCTGTGGGGCGTGCTGCCGCACTCGGTCGTGCTGTCCATGGGCTACACGGAACCGGTGCTCACCGCGCTCGCCGCCTGGTCGCTGTACGCGCTGCTGACCGGGCGCTGGATCTGGGCGGGCGCCCTGGCCGCGCTCGCGGGCCTCGCCCGGCCGAACGGCTTCGCGGTGGCCGCCGCCGTCCTGGCCACCGCCGCCTGGGAACTCTTCCGGCGGCGCGGCCGCGTTCCCCACAGGCTGTGGACGGGCGCGCTGCTCGCCCCGGCCGGCTGGGCCGCGTACGTCCTGTGGGTGGGGCGGCGCGAGGGCGATCTCCTCGGCGGGTACTTCGCCGTGCAGCGGGCGTGGGGGTCGACGTTCGACCTGGGCGTCGGGTCGGCCCGGTTCGCCAAGCGGATGCTGCTGCGCGGGGACGCCTTCGTGTTCCCGATGGCGCTGGTGATCGTGGCGGCGGGCGTGCTGCTGTTCGCGCTGCTGCTCCTGGACCGGGCGCCGCTGCCGCTGCTCGTCTACAGCGGCGTGCTGCTGTCGATCGCGGTGTGCGGCTCCGGGTTCTTCGAGTCCAAGCCGCGCTTCCTGCTGCCCGCGTTCCCGCTGCTGCTGCCGCTGGCGTGCGCCCTGGCGAGAACGGCGAGAACCCGGCCCGCGCAGGCCCTCCTGGTGGTGGGTGCGCTGGCCGGGCTCTCGGTGGCGTACGGGACGTATCTGCTGGTCAACGCCCACAGGCCGCTGTAGCGGGGGTGCCTACTCGGCGTCGTCGCCGGGCTTCTCGTCGTCCACGGCGGAGTCGACGTCGGTCTCCAGACCGAGCTCCTCGATCAGCCAGCGGTCGAACTCGATCGCGGCGCGCACCCAGCTGACGGTCGAGGACACGAAGTGCTCCAGGGAGACTCCGGTGCCGATCAGCATCTGGGCCTCGCCGATGAGGCGGACCGTGCCGTCGTCGTGGGTGTGGCTGTAGACCTTGGGCCACAGGGTGCGGCGGTTCCAGTCGTCGATCGACTCGAGCAGGCGCGGCTTGTCCTCGATGCCGTGCGGGCGGTCGTAGAACGTCCGCACCGAGAAGACCTGCTGGTCGCCCTCGCCGCGGAACATGAAGTACGTGCGGAACTCCTCCCACGGCGCAGCGAGGTCACCCTCCTCGTCGACGACGTGCTTGAGCTCCATCTGGTCGAGCAGCTGCTTGACCAGGTCCTGGTCGGGAATGACGGGGCCCGCCGGTCCCGCCCCCTGCTGCTGAGGCTGTCCCCCGAAATTCGGAATCGAGGACGGGTCGATGCTCACGCGCTTGTTCCCTTCGTACGGATGCCGCCATCCTCTCCCAGGAAGGGCCCCCGGGGGCAAGCCCGGAAGCCCTTCTGCCGTGTTTCGGCCGTTCGCCGTCTGCGGACAGCCGCTGGCCACCGCTACAGGGTCTTGGCCTCCGTCTCGGGCCCCACGATCAGGCCGTCGCCGAAGACGTCCACCCGGACCGTGTCCCCGTCCTTGACCTCGCCGGACAGGATCTCCTTGGCCAGCCGGTCGCCGATGGCCGTCTGGACCAGGCGGCGCAGCGGGCGCGCGCCGTACGCCGGGTCGTTGCCCTCCTCGGCGAGCCAGGTCAGGGCCTCGTCCGTGACGTCGAGCGTCAGGCGGCGGTCCGCCAGGCGCTTGGCGAGGCGGTCGAGCTGGAGGCCGGCGATGCGGCGCAGCTCGTCCTTCTCCAGGGCGGAGAAGACGACGAGGTCGTCGAGCCGGTTCAGGAACTCCGGCTTGAAGGAGGCCCGGACGACCTCCAGGACCTGCTGCTTCTTCTCGTCCTCCGAGGACATCGGGTCGATCAGGAACTGGCTGCCCAGGTTCGACGTGAGGATCAGGATCGTGTTGCGGAAGTCGACCGTGCGGCCCTGCCCGTCGGTGAGCCGGCCGTCGTCGAGCACCTGGAGCAGGATGTCGAAGACCTCCGGGTGCGCCTTCTCCACCTCGTCCAGGAGCACGACCGAGTACGGGCGCCTGCGCACCGACTCGGTGAGCTGGCCGCCCTCCTCGTAGCCGACGTAGCCGGGCGGGGCACCGACCAGGCGGGCCACCGAGTGCTTCTCGCTGTACTCGCTCATGTCGATGCGGATCATGGCCCGCTCGTCGTCGAAGAGGAAGTCGGCGAGCGCCTTGGCCAGCTCGGTCTTGCCCACGCCCGTCGGGCCGAGGAAGAGGAACGAGCCGGTGGGGCGGTCGGGGTCGGCGATGCCCGCGCGGGTGCGGCGGACGGCGTCGGAGACGGCGCGGACGGCCTCGGACTGGCCGATGAGCCGCTTGCCGAGCTCGTCCTCCATGCGCAGCAGCTTCTGCGTCTCGCCCTCCAGGAGGCGTCCGGCCGGGATGCCGGTCCAGGAGGCGACGACGTCCGCGATGTCGTCGGAGCCGACCTCCTCCTTCACCATGGTGTCCCGGGCGACCTCCTCCTCGGCCTCGGAGGCCTCCTCCAGGTCGCGCTCCAGGGTGGGGATCTCGCCGTACAGCAGTTTGCTGGCGGTGTCGAAGTCGCCGTCGCGCTGGGCCCGCTCGGCCTGGCCGCGCAGCTCGTCGAGCTTCTCCTTCAGCTCACCGACGCGGTTGAGGGACTGCTTCTCCTTCTCCCAGCGGGCGGTGAGTCCGCGCAGCTCCTCCTCCTTGTCGGCGAGGTCGCGGCGCAGCTTCTCCAGGCGCTGGCGGCTGGCCGGATCGGTCTCCTTGCCGATCGCCATCTCCTCCATCTTCAGCCGGTCGACGGCGCGCTGGAGCTCGTCGATCTCGACCGGGGAGGAGTCGATCTCCATCCGGAGCCGGGAGGCCGCCTCGTCGACGAGGTCGATGGCCTTGTCGGGCAGGAAGCGGGAGGTGATGTACCGGTCGGAGAGGGTCGCGGCGGCCACCAGGGCGCTGTCCGCGATCTGCACCTTGTGGTGCGCCTCGTAGCGGCCCTTGAGCCCGCGCAGGATCGCGATGGAGTCCTCGACGGTCGGCTCGGCGACCAGCACCTGCTGGAAGCGGCGCTCCAGCGCCGGGTCCTTCTCGATGCGCTCGCGGTACTCGTCGAGCGTCGTGGCGCCGACCATGCGCAGCTCACCGCGGGCGAGCATCGGCTTCAGCATGTTGCCCGCGTCCATGGCGGAGTCGCCGCCGGCGCCCGCGCCCACGACGGTGTGCAGCTCGTCGATGAACGTGATGACCTGGCCGTCGCTCTCCTTGATCTCGGAGAGGACGGTCTTCAGCCGCTCCTCGAACTCGCCGCGGTACTTCGCACCCGCGACCATTGCACCGAGGTCGAGCGAGACGAGCCGCTTGTCCTTCAGGGACTCCGGAACGTCGCCCTTCACGATGCGCTGGGCGAGGCCCTCGACGACGGCGGTCTTGCCGACGCCGGGCTCGCCGATGAGCACGGGGTTGTTCTTGGTGCGGCGCGACAGCACCTGGACGACCCGGCGGATCTCCTGGTCACGCCCGATGACGGGGTCGAGCTTGCCCTCGCGGGCGGCGGCGGTGAAGTCCGTACCGAACTTCTCCAGTGCCTTGTAGGACCCCTCGGGGTCGGGTGTCGTCACCCGGCGCCCTCCCCTGCTCCTCGCGAACGCCTCGGCCAGCTTCTTCGCACTGGCCCCATTCTCGGTCAGCACCTCACCCGCGGCGCCGCCCTTGGCGGCGAGGGCGATCAGCAGGTGCTCGGTGGAGAGGAACTCGTCGCCCAGCTCCTTGGCCCGCTCGTTGGCGTCCGCGATCACCGCGAGCAGGTCGCGGCTGGGCTGCGGCGGCGAGACCGTCGACCCGGTGACGCTGGGCAGCGACGCCAGTACGCGCTCGGCACCCGCCCTGACCTGCGCCTGGTCCGCGTCGACGGCGGCCAGCAGATCGACGATGTTCTCGTTGTCCTGCCCCTCCAGCAGGGCAAGCAGCAGATGTGCCGGGGTCAGATCCGGGTGACCCCCGGACACGGCCCGGCTGCTCGCCGCGTTGATCGCGTCGCGGCTCCGGTTCGTCAGCTCGGCGTCCACGTGCCTGTTCTCCTCCACGTCCTTGGTACTACGGGTACTCACTGGGTACGGGTACTCACTCTGACTTCACCAACGTAGATAAAGTTGAGTCTATTCCACTCAACCTTGGATCTGGGGGTAGGTTCCCGGATATGGCCAAGCGGATCGACCTCGACGACCCTCCCGCCGCTTTCCTCAGCTTCTGGCGGGAACGGCATCTGTGCACCCTGACGACCCTGCGCGGCGACGGCACACCGCACGTCGTGCCGGTGGGGGTGACCTACGACGCCGAGGCGCGGGTGGCCCGGGTGATCACCGGGAAGGACACCCGCAAGGCAGCTCACCTGCTGGGCGGGCCGGGGCCCGTCGCGGTCTGCCAGGTCGACGGGCGGCGCTGGGCCACGCTGGAGGGGCGGGCCGTCGTGCGCACGGACCCGGAGAGCGTCGCCGACGCCGAGCGCCGGTACGCGGAGCGCTACAGGACGCCCCGGCCCAATCCGGACCGGGTGGTGATCGAGATCGCGGTGACCCGCGCGACGGGCAACGCCGTCTTCGACTCCGAGGCGCACTGACAGCGGGTAACCACAACGGCCGCACACAAAACTGCAGCGGCGCCACCGTGTTTCAGGTCCACGGTGACGCCGCTGCGGGGGGAAGCACCTGCGCGATCTACAACGACGGGGGCATCGCGTCAGGCACTGCGGGGGGTGGCTGTGGTGCGGGGTGACGCCGCTCGGGGCGTCCGCGAGGCCTCGGGTCCTGCCTCGCCGACCAGCTGATGGTCACGCTGGTCCAGATTCACGAAGATCATTCCGTACCGGACGACCGACCGCACCGGCTGTGGGGCGCCGCGCGGCTTCCGCAGACACCGGAAGGCCCGGATGTCGTCGTCGTCCTCCCGCACCACGACGATCGGCTCTCCGAACAGGGTGACCATGAGGGAGTCACCGGGATTCGGAATGGCCGTCACGAGGTCGATGGTGTGCCAACCGGAGCGGTAGGCGATCGCCATCTCGCGGCGCAGGGTTCTGTCGTCCGGCGGGGTGATCATGCAGCACCTGCCACGGGGGCGGTGCTCCAGGAGAGGTCGGGGGGTGCCACGGCCTGCGTCGCCGTCGTCGAGCCGGCGGGCGCCACGCTCCACGACAGGTCGGCGGGCCGCACCGACGTCACCCCGGCGGGGGCCTTGCTCCAGGACAGGTCCGCGGGCCGCACCGCCGCACCGGCGGGGGCCTTGCTCCAGGAAAGGTCCACGAGCAGCGCCGCCGAGCCGGCGGGCGCCGAACTCCACGACAGGTCCGCGGGCCGCACCGCCGTGTCGGCCGGAGCCGAACTCCAGGAGAGGTCCGGCGGCGCCACGGCCTGCGACACCGAAGTACCCGTACCGGCAGGCGCCGAACTCCACGACAGATCCAGGGCGCCGGCAGCGCCGAAGGCCAGCCCGGCGGAGAAGGCACCCACCAGTATCGAGCGAAGCATTTCCTTGCGCATAGTGGGCTTCGTCCTCACTTCCATGGCTACTCTCCCCCGGCTCCCCAAGACGATGGCTCATTCGGCCACGCAAACACCACAGGATCGATGCATCATGTTCCTGCACGTTCAGGACCCTGGGGGGTGAGCAAGTGATACCAAAACATCCACATGGGACACATCCCCATGCTGCGGCCGAATTGTGTGACGAGGGGAGGCGGTTGTACGCCCACGCCCTGCACTCCGGGCGTATCGCGCGCACCGAAGTGGTGCCCGCTCCTTGTCTGCTGGACTTCGCCCTGCTGCACCCGGACCCGGACGACGCCAACTGGCTGCGGCCCGTGCCGCCCGCGGCGGCGCTGGCGCAGCGGCTGCACCCCATCGAGCGCGAGATACAGGAGCGCAGGAGCCTCGCCGTCGACCTCGCCAACTATTTCGAACCTTTCATGGCGATCAGCGCACAGGATCCGGCGACGACCCACGCGATCACCGTGCTCGAAGGCATCAACCGGATCAACTCCGCGATCGAGCTGGCCATAGCGGAGTGCACCTCCGAGATCCTCACGGTCCAGCCGGGCGGCGGCCGCAGCGAACACTCGCTCACCGAGGCCCTGGAGCGCGGCCAGGACGTCATAGAGCGCGGCATCACCATGCGCACCCTGTACCAGCACACGGCCAGGCACAGCCAGGGGACGCTGGTCTACGCCGAGCACATGGCGCGGGGGAACGTGGAGATCCGTACGCTGGAAGAGCTCATCGAGCGGCTGATGATCTTCGACCGTACCGTGGCCTTCATCCCCACCCGGGGAGACACCGAGGTCGCCCTCGAACTGCGCCACCCCGGTCTGGTCGAGTATCTGACCACCGTCTTCGAGCAGTTGTGGGGGCGCGGTGTGCCGCTCCTGGAGGAAGCGCCCTATGCCCCGCCGACCGACGGCATCACCGGAGTGCAGCGCTCGATCGCCAAGCTCCTCGTCGACGGCCATGTCGACGAGGCGATCGCCCGCCGGCTCGGGATGAACGTCCGGACGTGCCGCGCGCACATAGCCAAGCTGGCGGCGGCCCTGGGCAGCGGCAGCCGGGCCCAACTGGGCTACCTCATCGCCCGCTCGGGACTTCTGGAGTCCGATACGCCCGAACCGAACAGAGAGAGTCATTCGTGACCGCGCAGGGCCATCCCCACGGCGTCGGCGAGCTGTGCGAGGCCGGAATGAGTCTGTACACGCACACCCTGCGCGAGGGCCGCGTGCTGCGCAGGGACACCGCGCCGACCCCGTGCCTGGAGGCGTACGGACTGCTCCACCCGGACGGCGAGGACCCCCAGTGGCTGCGTCCCGTCCCGCCCGCGATCGCGCTGCCGGGCCTGCTGAAGGCGATCGAACAGGACATCGTGCAGCGGCGGAGCCAGGAGGCGAAGCTCGCCGACACGTTCGCGTCGCTGATGGCGCTGGACGCGGAGCGGGCCGCGGTGCCCAACGCCCCTTTGATCGGTGTGCTGCTGGGCCTGCGCCGCATCAACGACGCGATCGCCGAGGCCACCGCGGAGTCGTGCAGCGAACTGCTGACCATCCAGCCGGGCCCGGCCCGCCCCGCGTCGCTGCTGGCGACGTCGCTGCCGCGCGAGCAGGAGTTGCTCAGCCGGGGCGGCCGCATGCGCACGCTGTACCAGCACACCTCGCGCCACTCGCCGGCCGTCCTCGCGCACTACGAGGAACTGGACGGGGACGTCCAGGTGCGCACCCTCGACGAGGTCACGGAGCGGCTGGTCATGCTCGACCGGACCGTGGCCTTCATCCCGGCGAACCAGGACCGCACGGTGGCGCTGGAGATCCGGCACCCCGCGCTGATCAGCTATCTCGCGACCACCTTCGAGCGGCTGTGGCGGCTGGCCACCCCCATGTTCCCGCTGGACCTGGGCGAGGAGCCGTCGCCGGGCGGTGTCACCACCCGGCAGCGCACCATCGCGACCCTGCTCACCGAGGGGCACACCGACGCGGTCATCGCGGAGCGCCTCGGCGTGAACATCCGTACCGTGCGGGTCCACATCGCCAAGCTCGCGACCACCCTCGGCAGCGACAGCAGGGCCCAACTGGGCTATCTCATCGCCCGGTCGGGGATCCTGGACGAGGAGGCGTGAGGCCCGCCCCGCCCGCCTCGGGCCGTCACTTCAGGCCGGCCTCGGCGCAGGCGTCCGCGTAGCCGCCCGAGCAGATCTGCTTGACCGTGTAGATCTTGTCCTTGACCACCGTCTGCTTGATGTTGGACCGCTTCAGCGCCACGACGCTGATGCTCGCCGTGTGGATCTGCTTGGTGGTCGGGCTGTCGGTGCGGCTGGTGGCCAGCGCCTCGAACTCGATGTCGCGGCCCTGGGCGATGCGGACCGCCATCTCGGCGGCGGTGGCGGCCTCGTCCGGGTAGGGCTTGTAGACGCTCATGTACTGGTCGCCGGTGAGGATGCGGCGGACGGCGGCGAGTTCGGCGTCCTGGCCGGTGATGGGCGGCATCTTGGTGACGCCGGCCTCCTTCAGCGCCGCGATCACACCGGCCGCCATGCCGTCGTTCGCCGAGTAGACGCCCGCGATGTTCGCGGCGCCGAGCGCGGTGATGGCCTGCTCCATGTTGGCCTTGGCGTTCTGCGGCTTCCAGGCCACGGTGTCGTACGACTTCGCGACCGTCACGGAGTTCCCCAGCTCCTCGCGCGCGCTCTTCTTGAAGTCCGCGGCGTTCGGGTCGGTCGGCGAGCCGTTGATCATGACGACCTGGGCCTTCTTGCCCTGGTCGGCGCCGACGGCGGCGACGAGTTCCTTGCCCTGGGTCTGGCCGACGAGATCGTTGTCGAAGCCGACGAACGCGTCGACCGGGCCCTGGGCGAGGCGGTCGTAGGCGATGACGTGGATGCCCGCGTCCTTCGCCTTCTGCACCGATGCGGCGATCGTGTGTGCGTCCACGGAGTCGACGATCACCGTGTCGACCTTCTCGTCGATCATGTTCTGAAGCTGCTGGTTCTGAAGATCGGCGTCCTGGTCCGCGTTGGCGTATACGAACTTGCCCTGACCGTCCGTGAGTTCGGAGACCTGCTTCTCGATGATCGGCCGGTCGAACTTCTCGTAGCGCGCGGTCTCCTTCTCCGGCAGGAGCAGACCTATCTTGACATCGTTGCCCTTGCGCACGGGAGCGCTGCTGTCGCTGCTCCCCCCGGGCAGCACACCACCGCAGGCCGTGAGCGAGACCAGCAGGACGGATGCGGCGCCCGCTGTCGTGGCGCATCGCATTCGCGTGTTCATTACGGATACCTCCCTGACGTGGCCGCGACGGTGCGGCCGAGGTGGCTCGAAGCCAACTCGGCGCCCCATGCGTCGTCAAGAGGTGAACCAATAACGCAACGAAACCGCGTCCGTTACTTCCCCACATGAAGTCGGAAGTCCCCCCAAGGGGCGAATACTGGACATCCGTTCCGTGTTCACAGGATGCTCACTTTTCCGCCACGTTCTCGGGCGGCGCTCAGGCGGGCACCCTGTCGAGGAATCCGTGCGCGGCGCGGATCCGTCCGTCGTCGTCCAGCTCGACCACGTCGAACCCGGCGACGGGCGCGCTGCCGTCCTGCTCCGACACCAGCTCCCAGCCGAACCGGGCGAGCCGGTGGTGGCCGTCGACGGCGCCGAGCGGCCGGAAGAAGAAGCCGGGGAACTGCTCGTGGGCGGCGTCGATGACGGCGGCGACCCCGTCGTGGCCGGTGACGTCGGCGAGCGGGTCGGTGTAGGTGCCGTCCTCGGTCCAGGCGGCGGCGACGGCCTTGGCGCGGTCCTCGGGGGTACGGGCGTTCCAGGCGTCGAAGTAGCGGGCGGCGGCGGTGTCGTAGGCGGTCGTGCTCGTGGGCTCGGCGGTCATGGCGTGTACCTCCTGAAGTCACCTGGTCTCGCGGGACCCGGAGCCCGGACGGAGTGCGCCGCCCGGGTTCCGGTGACGTCAGAGTGCCGGGCGGGGCGGGGCCGGTCGATTACGTGGGAGGTAAGGGCGCCGGGGCCATCAGGTGCGGCGCGGCGCGGTCCGGCACGGCGGGCAGCAGCCCGGTTCCGGGCCCCGGTAGGCGCGGTCGCAGGTGTCGCAGTTGTGGAGGGGGTGCCGTACGGGGTCGGGGGGCGCCGGGGTTCCGAAGGCCGGGGTCCTGGGTGGCAGGAGGGCCGTCAGGCGGTGGGCCAGCAGGGCCGCCGGGCTGCGGACCGGGCGGTCATCGGGGAGGTCGCGGGTCAGGGTGTGGCGGACGGCCGCCGGGGTGAGGTCCCGTTCGAACCAGGCGACGACGCCGGGGGCGAGGCGTTCGGCGTCGCGCCGGGAGAGGGTGAGGCGGGCGTCCGCCCGGTGCAGGCCGACGAGGAGGTCGGTGGCGGCCTGGAGGGTGGTGGGGCTCGGCCGGTGTTCGGGGTGGGGGACGGTGAGCGGCTTGGCCTTGGGCTTCTGCTGCCGCCTGGGTTCTTCGGGGGCCGGGGTCGCGCCCGGCCTGTTGCAGGAGATCGTCCGGGTGCGGACGCGCCCGTCCGGAGTGCGGTGCCGTTCCCGGCGCAGGTAACCGTGGGCTTCGAGTTCGCGCAGGGCGGCGGCGATCCGGCTCGTGCCCTCCGGGAAGCGGGCCGCAAGGGTTCTGACGTCGACCCGCGCCCCGGCCGGGAGGGACTGGATGTGGACGCCGAGGCCGATCGCGAGGCCGGACAGTTCCCGGTGCTGGGCGAGGTGGTTGCCGACGACCGTGAAGTGCGAGTGGTGTCGCACATTCTCGTGGACGATCCCCGCGCGGGGGACATCCGCCGGGATTCGGCCCGGGGCGCGCGTGGGCGCGCTAGGGTTCTGGGTATCCATGAGGAAGGTACTGCTTCCTTGATGGTCAGGCCCTCGATCGGGATCGCTACTCCCGGCCGGGGGCCGACGTATGTCTGCGGTTGTGGCGCTGAGCGTAAGGCAGGCAACGGGGGCCGGTGCCAGCCGAGTTGCCGATGTTCACCGTTGCGGGTGAACGCCTCCGGCGCGGAGGGCGGGGTGGGCTTGGACTGGTTCCTTTGCCCTGAGTGATGTTCCTTTGGGGTTGCCGCCGGGGTCACCGGAGCACGGGTTTCCGGGGGCCGGTCGTACGAGGTCCGGCTCGGCCCGGTCGCGCACCTTCTTCGGATGCCCGTAGGCCGACCGACTCCCGCCGCCCCTTCAACTGCGAAGCCCTACTCCGGTGGCGCGGGCCGGTGCGGGGAGCCCGGGTCGACTGACGGGTGCGGGCCGTCGCAGCGGTCGTGGCGGTCGTGCTCGGCGGGGCCGGGCGCGCGCTCGGGGAAGGTCAGCAGCTTGGCCGGCGCGGGGCTCGCGGAGGCGGGCAGCGCCGGGTCGCCGGCCGACAGGCGGGCGTGCTCCTCCCAGCCCAGCCGGAACCAGACGACCTGCTCCCGCTCCATCTCGTCGACCGTCACGATCCGGATCGCCCGCTCCCCGAACTCGGCGATCTTGCGCCCCAGTTCGACAAGAAGCTCGCCGGTGAGACGTGCCACCCCGTCCGTGGCGCCCGGCGCGTCACGCGCGGACCGCTCCGTCGGCACATCGGCCCTGTCCCGCACCATGTGTCACAACCCCTTCCGCCCCTCCCCAGAGGCGGTCACCTGTTCATCGAGCCACCGTCCGGCAGGAACTGCTGTACCACCTTGACGAAGGTCTCCCGCAGTTCGGGCGGGACCCCCATCCTGTGCGCCGCCTCCTCAGGAGTCAGACGCTCACCCCCGGCCGCCCCGTTCCCTGGATTCCCTCCTGGCACGGCGCCAACCGGAAGATCGCTCTCGGAAAGCCGCCCTGACCGGATCAGTACGTCGCGCAGCGGCACCTCCAGGGCCACCGCGAGCCGGCGCATGGTCTCCAGGTCGGGCATGCTCTGCCGTTGCAGGAGCCTGCTGACGGCCGCCCGGTGCACCCCGGCGTCGTCCGCGAGGCGGGAACGGCCGCCGCCGCGCGGGCTGTCGATGCTGTAGCCGCGCCGCCGCATCAGACCCTCGACCCAGCCCGCGAAGGCGTCGAGCCCGGCGCGCGCCGCCGCCTCCGCGTCGTCCCGACGGTCCGGATCGTTGTGGGCCCGTGCCCACGAACTGCTGCCCATGACGTCGATCTCCCCTCGTCGCGGGCACAGCGTACCGAGCGCGCACGCACGATAGGGATGCGCGCGCGCATCCAGGAACCGGCCATCGCCGCACCATCCGGGACGGACACCTCAGGTGGCCCACATGCCGCACCGCCCTCCTCTCCGCCTCCACGACTCCCCGTAGTCGCTTGCGCACGCACGCGCATCATGCAACCCTGAGCGTTCGATCGCTTTTCTCGAACAAATGTTCCCATACGCGGGGAGGCGCTGCACGTGTTCAGCCCTACAACTCCAGCCGCAGCCGACTTGACCAGCCATTTCTCTCGCCATGACGACGAGCTCGACTGGCGCAGAGCAGCCGCCTGCGCAGCCCTCCCCGCGCGCTACGTCTTCACGCGAAACCCCGCCGACGCGGCCCTTACGTTGCGAGCCTGCAACAAGTGTCCGATCCGGGAGGAGTGCGAGGCCGTCGTGGACCCCGCGCACACCTGGTTCGACGGGGTGAGCGGCGGCCGGCTGTGGCGCAACGGACGCGAGGTGCGGGTCGCGCCCGTGGAAGCGGGTGCCCGATGA
Organism: Streptomyces sp. HUAS MG91; assembly: GCF_040529335.1. Taxonomy (GTDB): domain Bacteria; phylum Actinomycetota; class Actinomycetes; order Streptomycetales; family Streptomycetaceae; genus Streptomyces; species Streptomyces tabacisoli. The sequence goes on from NZ_CP159534.1 coordinate 4,032,177, forward strand.
GTACCGCCGCCCTGTGGCTGCACACGCTCGCCGAGCGATTCCCGCTGCTCCTCGACGAGTTGACCCCGTCCGGCGGGCGCACCCTGCGCGAGCGCGGCGGCCCGCCCTCCGGCGGCGGGCGCGCCCCCGTACGCCTCTACGTGTCCGACGCGCTGCGCGACATCACCGACGGCGTGACCGAGCTGGAGGAGGCGGTGCGCGAGCGGCTCCGGCTGCGGCCCGCCCGGCCCGCCCCCGTCGTCGTACGGCTGCGGCGCCTCGCCGACCTCGCCGAGCGGGTGGCCGAACTCCCGGATCTGGAAGCGCACTTGATCAGCGAGGCCCGGCGGATGGCCGCGCGGTGCGGGCGGGCCGTCGGAGACCCGGAACAGCTGGTGCGGCTGGCCGGGCGCTGTCCCGCCTGCGACTCCGTGTCCCTGCGCGCGCTGCCCGAGCGGGCCGTCGTGATGTGCGTGAACCCCGTCTGCCGGCATGTGCTGGACGGCGTACCGGAGGAGACCCTCGCATGAGCTGCCTCATCACCGGCGAACTCGCCGCCACCGAGGCCGGTGTCGCACCGGCCACCATCCGCAAGTGGGTCCAGCTCGGCCATCTGAAGGCGGCCGGGAAACAGGGCCGCCGGGTGCTGTACCGCCTGGAGGACGTGTTCGCGGCCGAGCGCATCGCGCACGGCAGGAGCCGCCGCCCCGGCGGCTGACGCCGTCGCCGCACAGCACCTCGAAGGGCCCGCCGACCGGTGTCGGCGGGCCCTTCCGCATGAGTTGGCCTGGTCAAGCGGCATATGACAGAAGCCAGTTGCGGGATCGGGGCACCGGGATCACACTTGGAGCAGCGGCAGAGCTGCGCCCGGACCTCCGGGCGGCGGACCTGCCGTTTCGTGTTGTCCGGACCCCCTCGTCGCGGTCGTGGCCCGGACCGTGCAGGCCTGCGCGCACACATCTGACGACGTTCTCAACTCCCCCTTTTGACGGGAGCTTTCATGTGTCCGTACTGAACTTCCCCGACGTCGAACGCCTCGTCGTCGACTTCCTGAAGAACCGGGCCGAGCTGGCCGGGACGACGGTCGACAACCGGCCGCCGTCCGGGTTCGACGGCACCCAGCGGGTCGTCCTCGTCTCGCGTACCGGCGGGACCTGGATCGACGACCTCTACCTCGACCACCCGATCGTCGACCTGGAGGTGTACGCCGCCGACAAGACGACGGCGCACACGATCTCGCTCGCCGCCCGCGCCTGTGCCCACGAGCTCCAGGGCACCGTCTACGGCACGGCGGCCGTCACCGACGTGGCCGAGGTGGAGGGGCCGCGCTGGTACCCGGACTACAACCGCCCGGCGGCCAGCCGCTATCTCACCCGGCTCCAGCTCTCGATCCGCCCCGCCTGACCCACTCAAGGAGTTCCTTCATGCCTTCTCCGAACACCAGCTCCCAGATCCGCGTCCCGGGTACCGGCAAGGTGCTCGTCGCCCAGTTCAACCCGACCACGCCGGCCGCCGCTCCCGTCGACACCACAGTGGCCTGGCCCGCCGCGTGGACCGAGCTGGGCTACACCTCCACCGACGGCGTCAAGCTCGCCAAGAAGGACAAGATCGACCAGGTGGACGGCTGGCAGTCGGTGAGCGCGCTGCGCTACATCTACTCGGACCGCGAGCTGACCCTGAAGTTCCAGCTGATGCAGTTCAACAAGACCACGCTGCCGTTCTTCATGGGCGGCGGGGCCACGGGCACCGCGACGACCCCGGCCGAGGCCGGCACCTACAAGTACGACCTCACCACCAACCCGAGCGCGGACGAGCGGTCGCTCGGCATCGAGTTCACCGACGTGCAGAACGGCACGGCGGTCGTCTACCGGCTGATCGTCCCGCGCGGCCAGGTCACCGAGACCGAGGAGATCTCGATGACCCGCACCGGGGCCATGAAGCTCGGCGTCACCTTCACCGCGTACGCCCAGGACGACACGTCCAAGCCGCTGGCGACGTGGCTGATGAAGGACGGCGCCTACGCGTAACGGGCCCCGGCCCGACCCCCGCACCATCCGGCCCGGCGCGCGGCGACCCCGCGCGCCGGGCCGGCGCACGTCCGCACGATCTCAACTCGCTCACCCGGAGGCCCACATGCCCGGATTCAACGTCAACGCGGCCCGCGCTCAGCGCCTCGAAGCGCTCGGCCGCGCCTGGACCTTCCAGCTCGACGACGACACCTTCGAGCTGCCGACCGAACTCAGCCGCCCGGTCGCCCGCGAGCTGCGCGGCCTCGACGACAACGACGTGGACGGGCTGCTCCGGCTCCTCCTCGGCGACGCGCAGTTCAACCGCTTCGAACGGCACGACGTCACCATGCAGGACATCGCCGCGATCCTGGAGGCGTACGGCAACGAGACCGGGCTCGGCCTGGGGGAAGACTGAGCCTCGGCGAGCTCGTGGAAGAGCACGCCGAGGCCATCGAGGCCGATCTGCTGCGCCATTACGGCGTGGACCTGCTCGACTGGCACCGGGGTCGGCTGTCGTCACGGCGGCTGGCTTTGCTCGTCCAGCACCTGCCGCGGGACGCCGCCCTCAACCTCGAACTGCACGGCGAAGCCGCGGAGTGGTCGGTCACCGACCACCTCCTGGCCCACGTGATCGACCAACTGCGCGAGTCCAACTGGATGTTCGCCATGGTCAACAGGGACGAGGACGACGACCCGCCCGAGTTCCCGGACCCGCTCCGCCGGCCGGGCGAGACCGAGCCCGGGCCGGCCCCGGAGGAGGTCGCCGCCTTCCTGGGCACTGGTTGAGCCCCGCCGGACGGCCCTAGGCTGCTGCTCCCACACGTCGAACCACGGGAGCGTCATGCGAGGGCAACTCGCCGGGCTGGCGGCCGTCGGCGTCATCGCCGTCCTTCTCACGATCGGGGCGATCCTCCTCCTCAGGAGGTGGCGCGGCACCGTCCTGCTGAGACGGGAGGGCATCCACGTCGTGGGAGAGTGCACCGGCCTTCGCGTCCTGGACGGCGGCGTGACCGTGCAGTTCGAGTTCCAGGTCGCAGGCGTCACGCACTCGGGTGAGTCGGGCGTCCTCTCGGTCACCGACACCGTGCCGGGACAGGACGTGCACGTCGTGTACGCCCCCGGCCGCCCTTCTCACAATGACATGGCGGATTGTGTGTCGGATACGCGGAGCACACCTCTGGAATTCATTGCACTGGCTTTGCTGGCGTTCTTTTTCGACGCCGTAGCGGTGCTCGGTGCGGCGGTCGTGATCATGCAGTAGACCGCATCATTCAACACCTGTGACTCGGCCCGAAAGCGGCCGAGTTTTTTCTTGCCCTTTTCCAGAAACCGGAGACCTCATGGCATCCAGTACTCCTTTGGCACAGGCGATTTCCGCCGAGCTGAAGGCCATAGTCCCCGAGATCAAGACCGACGTGATCAGGGACCTGCAGATCCAGGCATCGACCACCAGCCTCCAAGCACTGAAGCTGGACGTATCCGCCTTCAAGTACGACGAGAAGGGACTGACGTTCTTCGGGAAGCCACTGTTCCCGAAGCTGTCCATGAACTACCTGGTCCAAGGCAGACAAGAAGCGAAGGAGAAAGCGGAAAGGAAAAAGAACGAGGAAATCAACATGGCGAAGGAGGCAAAGGAGCGAGCCGCCGCAGAAGCCCAGGAAAAGGAGCGCGTCGAAGGCTTCGAGAGTGAGCTGCGCCGCCATGTGGACCAGGCCCGCACCCTCTCGCACTCCGCGCGTGAACAGGCCGACCAGGCCAAGAAGGACGCCACGGTCGCCCGCAACCTGCTGAGCAGCGCCCATCAGCAATCCCGGCTCGCGGCCGGCAGCGCCGACCGCGCGAGCAAGAGCTTCACCACGCTGGAACAGCGCGTCGCACAACTCGAATCCCGTCTCTGAAAGCGTGTGTGGAGGACCCGTGTCCCTCGTACAGAAACTCCAGACCGCGCAAGGAGCCCTCTCCAGGTTCTCTTCCGCGGCGTCCAAGACGAACACCTCCGTCAACCGCGCCACCGGCGGCATCAACAAGATGCAGGGCGCTATCGGAACGCTCAAGGGCTCCGCCGGGCAGGTCAGCACCTCCCTCGCCAAGTCCAAGACCTCCACCGACAAGTTCAAGTCCTCCCTCGACAAGCTCAAGTCCTCCGGTGGCAAGGCCAACACCGCCCTGCGGGACGTGAAGCGGCAGTCCGACGCCGTCGAGAAGTCCGTCGGGAAGGCCGGCAAGACCGCCACCGGCGGGGGCAAGTCGATGACCGGGCTCGGCAAGGGGCTCAAGGGCGCCACCCTCGCCCAGAAGGGCCTCAACACCGCGATGAAGGCCAACGCCCTCGGCCTCGTCATCTCGCTGCTCGCGCCGATCATCGGCCAGTTCATCAACATGGACAAGGTCTCCAAGGCCCTGGCCGCCGGCGTGAAGTGGGCCTGGAACGCGATCTCCGGGGCCATCAGGTCCCACTCCGGACCCATCAAGAGCATCATGAAGGGCCTGGTCAACGCGTTCACGGCGCTGCCCCGCGCCTACATCAGCGGCATCAACGCCATGATCCGCGGGCTCAACTCGATCCACGTGAAGATCCCGGGCTGGGTCCCGGTCGTCGGCGGCAAGGAATTCGGGATCCACCTGCCGCAGATCCCGAACATCCCCACCCTCGCCGAGGGCGGCGTCGTCCAGGCCCGCTCCGGCGGCCGCCTCGCCGTCATCGGCGAGGGCGGCGAGAACGAAGCCGTCATCCCGCTGTCCAAGCTCAACCGCATGCTCGGCCACCACCCGGGCAACGCCGCCACGCTCGCCCGGCTGGCCGCGGCCGTCGAGGCGATGGCCGCACGGCCCGTGCACGTCTCGGTGGACTCCCAGGTCATCGCCCGCGCCGTCCAGGTCGGACAGCGCCAGCTCGCCCGGAGGTGAGGAAAACCCATGGCCACTACGGCAACAGGCGGAACCCGCAACCTGTGGATCGGCAAGCCCGGACTGCTCCGTGAGATCGTCCAGGCCGCCAAGAGCTGGGACCGGACCGCCGATCTGAACGTCACCGAGTTCAAGTCCCTCGACGGCGCCGTCACCACCATCGCGCCCCCGCGCACCCCGCGCCGCCTCAAGTTCTCCTGGGACCTGCTGCCGCCGGACGACGCCCAGCACCTGGCGCGACTCGCCCGGCGCGTCAACGGCCCCGGACTGCAAGGGAGTCCGGTGACCTCCTACGGGCCGGTCGCCGTGCTCGACCCGGCGTCCGTGAACCTGCTCGACCCGTACCAGGCCGCCGGCCAGAGCGACGCGCCCGGCGGCGGCGACCACTGGTTCACCGTCTCCGGCAGCGTCGTCGTGAGCCCGGCCGTCGGCGACACCGTCGTGGGCCAGGTCCAGGACGCCGCCACCCGGATCGGCTGGCGGCACGGCATCTGGACCGGCTGGCCGGTGGCCCCCGGCATGAAGGTGTCGTGGCTGGTGCCGCCCGACTGGAGCCCGGTGACCGCCACCGCCCAGCTGGACTGGAAGGACGCCGACGGGGCGTATCTCAGTACGGCCTCCGCCACGGGCGCGAGCGTCACCGGGACCGCCCCGGCCGGCGCCGCCTTCGTCACCCCGATCGGCGGGCCCGGAACCGCCGGGATGGCCGGACTCGCCGGGGCCTGCCTGACCATCGGCGACACCCCGGTCCCGTTCGCACTCGGCGACGGCTGCCCCGCGATGAGCGTCACCGCGTACAGCGACGCGCCCGCGAGCCCGCTCCCGTACCGCAACATCAGCATCGACCTGGTGGAGGTGCGCGATGCTGAACTCTGACGACGACGCCCTCGGCACGGCACTCGCCGCCCCCGAGCGCACCCCGAGCCACACCACCCGCCTCGGCGGGCGGGAACTCGGCGCGCAGGTGCAGTCGTGGAAGGTGGAGCGGGCCTACGCCACCGATCTGCCGGACGCGATGCGCGCGGTCTCCGGCAGCGCGTCCGCGCAGCTGGAGGTGCAGCTCGGCGGCGCCGACGGCACCCCGGCACCGCGCCTGTACTCGGCGTGGGCGCCGCGCGCCACCTCCGACGCCGCCCGCCCCGGCCAGTCCGTGATCCACGAGGCGGGCCTGTCCGGCCGTACCGTGCCCTCCTTCCGCGGCACCGTCCGCTCCCGCACGGCCGCGTCCGGCAGCGACACCGTCACCCTTCAGGCCCTGGACGGCGCCGAACGGCTGCGCGGACCGGCCCAACTGCCCCGCCCCTACCACGGACTGCTGTACGGAAAGCCCGTGGCGAGCACCGTCTGGTGCGTGGACGAGCTGCTGCGCCAGGGCGGGATCGACACCTGCCCACCGCCCCGCGCGCCCGCGCCGGCGGCCGTCCTCGACCAGCCCTTCACCGCCCTGTACGCCTCGCTGCACGGCGGGTTCAACGCCTCCTACGGCCAGCCCGAGACGCTGCCCGACCCGTCCGCGTACTCCTGGATCCGGGACGGCGCCCCGCACGAGATGGCGCTCATGCCCGCCGCCCCGGGCCTGACCGTGTCGTGGATGCCGCGCTCGCGGTTCCCCGCCACGGGACGGGTGTTCCAGGCCGAGGCCCATGTCAACACGGCGCTGGCCAAGGGCAGCGTCGTGGAGCTGAAGCTGGTCTTCGACCGCAGCGCGAACAAGTTCGGCTACTACACGGGCACCTTCAACATCGCCACCGGCCAGGTCAAGATCAGTTCGGGGACGGTCGACGGGGGCGGCTGGTACTTCACCTGGACCTACAGCAAGCTGGCCTCGCTGCGCGGCTCCTGGCACCTCGGTTTCGCCGTCGACACCAGGGCGGGCGGCTCCTCGGTCCTGGCGACCGTGAAGCCGCGGCTGACGGCGCCCGACGGCGAGTACATCGCGGGCACCCCCAACACCTATGTGGACGCCTCCGCCGGGCAGCCGCCGTCCGAGCTGCACCGCGTCGAGCTGACGACCGACATGGCCGTCGAGTGCGTCCAGGTCACCGACCGGTCGTGGCCCGACCTCGACTCGTACAACGGCAACGAGTGGGACCTGAAGGGACGCTGGCGCAAGGGCGCCGTCCTCGACGACGCCGACATCCCGCTGTACGACGTCCCGCAGGTGTCGGGGTCGCAGTGGGACGCCCTGACGGAGATCGCGCGGGCCACGATGTCGACAGCCGAGTTCGACGAACAGGGCGTCTTCCGCTGGCACGGCCCCGCCCGGTTCCGCACCGTGCCGCCCCGGCCGGACCTCACGGTGACCACCCGCCGCTCGATCGCCGCGCTGACCGTCTCCGAGGAGATCGACGCCTGCCGCAACTACTGCCAGCAGCCCTACGCCGACTGGACGGGCATCAGGAGCGTCAACGGCGAGACCGTCACCGACACCGTGGTCCGGAAGATCGATCCGGGGACGGTGGTGGAGGTGCGGTACGCCATCGCCGAGGACGAGAACGACATCGGCCCGCTCCAGATCGACGACGACGCCTCCCCGATCACCGGGCACAAGGTCCGCTTCGGCAGCGCCGCCACCGGCGGCACCTCCGTCAAGGGCAGCGTCACGGTCAGCTCGCTGCGCGACGGCCCGGACTACGTGGTGCGGTTCATCAACCAGGGCACCGCCCCGGTGTGGACCGTCACCAAGGACGGCAGCGCGTCGTCCGTGCAGATCGTCCCGCAGGTCCGCTCCGGACAGTCCCGGCAGCGCACCTTCGCCTGGTACAACACCACCAGCCAGGCGTACTACGGCAAGCAGGTCTACGAGGCCGCGGCCTCCGCCTGGGTGCAGTCCCGGCAGTCCGCCGACACCCTCTCGCACGCCATGCTCGACGCCGGCCGCTTCCCGGTGCCGGTCCTCGGCGAGGTGGAGGTGCTGCACGACCCGCGCATCCAGCTCGGCGACGTCGTACGGGTCGTGGACGCCACCGGCGCCGCCCTGGACACCCTCGCCTGGGTCGTCGGCATCCGCACCACCTGCCAGGCCGGCGCGGCACCGCAGCAGACGCTGACCCTGCGCGGCACCGCGTACAACGGCGTACCGCTCGATCGCGATCTCACCCCGGATCCGCCCGTCGATCCGGTGTACGGCACGCGGCGCACGTACGCGGAGATCACCGCCGGCTACCCGACGCTCGACGACCTCACCGCCACCAAGGTCACCTACCGCACCCTGCTGACCGCGACAGGAGGCACGTCATGAGCGAGACGCCGCCCGAGGCGACCCCGCCGCCGGACAGCACCGAGCCGTCTCAGGAGGAGGGGAACGTGGCGCTGCCCGTTCCCGTCGACAGCGTCGCCGCGACGGCGGGCGACGGCGGCTCCTCCGCCGACACCCTGCCGCCACCCCTGCCCGGATAACCGCGGACCGCCCGAACAGCCCTTACTAAAAGGGCAGTTCGGGCGGCCCCACCCCGCCAGGTCACCCCGAACCGGAGGATCCCGCATGTCCCTGCTCACCCCGCTCGGCGGCCTGCCCTACCCGCAGCCCGCCGACGCCGCGAACATCCCCCAGCACCTCCAGTCCCTGGCCGAGGCGGTGGACGGCCGCACCGTCCTGCGCTTCGCCGACCAGGCCTCGCTGACCGCCAAGATCCCCACACCGGTCGCCGGGATGCTCGCCTTCCTGACGACGCCCAAGCAGTTCACGTACTACAACGGCACCGCCTGGTCGGTGCTCGCCCCGGCCCCCGCGCACGCCGCCAACACCGGCGCCGGCACCACCACCTCCACGGCCTACGTCGAGGCCCTGACCGGCTCCACCGCCACCACCGTCACCTTCACCGCGCCGCCGTCCGGCGCCGTCCTCGTCACCGTCGGCGCGCGCGTCAGCAGCTCGGCGGCGACGGCCTGTTACGCCTCGGCCAACGTCAAGAGCGGCAGCACGACCGTGCTCGCCGCCGCCGACACCCGCGCCGCGCTCGGCACCGGCACCAGCGCCCTGTCGGCCTCGGCCCAGTTCCAGGTCACCGGCCTGACCGTGAACACGTCGTACACCGCGACGCTCGCCTACAAGTCCGGGGCCACCACCAGCACCGCCACCTTCGCCAACCGCTTCGTCACCGTCACCCCCGTGTGAGCACCCCCCGCACCCAAGGGACCAGCCCATGGCCACACCCCTGACCGCCCACGCCCTCGCCCGCGCCCTGCGCGACGAGGGCGTCCACGTCTCCGAACACGCCAACTGGCAGACGCACAACCGCAATCACAAGGGCCCGTGGGGCCCGGTCAACGGCGTCATGCTGCACCACACGGCGGGCCGCGACAGCCTCACCCTCTGCCGGGACGGCACCGCCGCGCTGCCCGGCCCGCTGTGCGTCGGCCTGATCGCCAAGAACGGGACCGTCCACCTGATCGGCCACGGCCGCACCAACCACGCGGGCGCCGGGGCCTCCGCCGTCTACCGGGCCGTATGCGCCGAACTCCCGCTCCCCTACCCGCCGGGCCCGGACGCCGTCGACGGCAACACCCACTTCTACGGCTTCGAGATCGAGAACCTGGGAACGGGCAAGGACCCGTATCCGACGGCCCAACTCGCCGCCGTGGAAAGGGTGTCCGCCGCCCTGTGCCGCGCCCACCGCTGGACGGCGGCGAGCGTGATCGGGCACAAGGAATGGACCCGGCGCAAGATCGACCCGTCGTTCTCGATGTCCGGGATGCGGACCCGGATCGACGCCAGGCTCGGCCTGCGCCCGGTCCCGGCGCCCGCCGAACCGTACGCGCCCTTCCCCGGCGCCGGCTTCTTCGTGCCGGGCCGCCGCAGCGACCTCGTCACCGCCGTCGGCCGCCGCCTCGTCGCGGAGGGCTGCGGCCGCTACCGGGTCGGCCCCGGCCCCGAGTGGGGCGCGGCCGACGTCCTGTCGTACGCGGCCTGGCAGCGCAGGCTCGGCTACGTCGGCTCGGCGGCCGACGGGATTCCGGGGCGCGCCAGCTGGGACCGGCTGCGCGTACCGCACACCTGAGGAGGTGGAGTCGTGATGATCGAGCAAGGACACGAGGGCGTGGCCGTCGAACTGGAACGGCTGCGCCGCTCCGTCGACGTCGGCTTCGCCACGACCCGCGGCGACCTGGCCCTGCTGCTGCAACGCGCCGACCAGACCGACAAGACGCTGAGCGAGCACGAGGACCGGCTCGACGCCCTGGAGCGGTCGCGCTGGCCGCTGCCGTCGCTGGCCGCGCTCACCTCGTGCGCGGCGCTGGCGGTCGCGGTGTGGGAGTCCGCCGCCCGCTGAACGCGGCACCCGGTGTCCGGCCCCCACCGGACACCGGGTTTCCCCTGAACGCGGCGGTCAATGGAACTAAGATCCTATTTCCGCGACGACGACTGGGGGGTTGTCTTGAGCGACAGAAGCGGTGGCAGACCGCGCCGCGTACGGGGGCTCGTCTGGCTGGTCTTCTCCGTGCTGGTGCTCGGCTGCGTCACCTGGTTCGCCGGGGCCGCCGGGAACGGTGAGCGGGTGACCCGGATGTGGGTGAGCGCGAAGGTCGGCAAGGACGGCGGCGCCCGCGTCACCGAGGTGATCGACTACGACTTCGGGCACCCGACATCCGGCCGGCACGGCATCTGGCGCGACATCCCCGGCCTGACCTACGAGGTCGAGGAGGACGACGTCACCGCCACGATGGACGGCCGCCCGGCCCCGTACGAGCTGTCGTACGGCAACACGACGGACAGGAGCATCCGCGTCGGCGACGCCGACCGGACCGTCACCGGGATCCACCGCTACCGGATCTCCTATCCGCTCCCGGACGTCGTCAAGAAGGGCAAGCTGGCCTGGGACGCCGTCGGCACGGGCTGGAAGGTCGACCTGCACGACGTCGAGATCCACGTCGCGGCGCCGTACGGGCTCGACGGGATCCGGTGCGTACGGGGCAGGACCGCGTCCACGCAGAGCTGCCGGGCGACCCGGCCCGGGGCCGGGCAGCTCGTCGCCGCGCCCGGCACCGTCCCGTCCGGGCACGGGGTCACGCTGTACGCCTCCGCCGACCGGTCCAGCGCCGTGCGGGCGGCCGACCCGGCACCGCCCGCGGGCGCGCGGCCCGACGCCGAAGCGGCCACGAACCCCTTCCGCACCGGGTGGACGACGGCCGGACTCGCCCTGGTCTGCGGCCTGTTGGCCATCGGGCTGATGCGCCTGCTCGGCCTCGACCGGCGCCCCGAGGCACTGGAGCGGCCGAAGACGGGAACGCCGCCCGAGGGACTGACCCCCGCCCAGGGCGGCATCCTGCTCACCGAGCACGTCCGCCCGCACCACAAGGTCGCCTGGCTGCTCGACACGGCCATCCGCAGGCACATCGACATCTCCGGCAGCGACAGCAACCCCGCGCTGCGCCGCACCGGCGCACGCGCCGGAGCTCCGGACGAGGACACCGAGGCCGTGCTCGACGCCATGTTCGCGGGCCGCAGGGAACTCGTCCTCGGGGCGTCCGACCCGTGGTTCCGGTCGGGCTGGCAGTCCCTCGGCGACCGCCTGGACGGATGGCAGCGGACCAGTGATCTCTGGGAGCCGGCCGCCGAACGGCGTGCCAACGCGGGCCTGATGACCGGACTGGCCACCACCCTCGTGGGCGTCGTCGCCGCCATCACCGGCAGCGTGCTCATCAGCCACGTGAACGCCGGAGGCCCCCCGACGGCGCTAGCGGGCGCCGCGCTCACCGGCGTCGGCATGGCCCTGTGCCTGTTCTCGTGGGAGCTGAAGCGGCGCACCGCCCGGGGCGCGGCCCTGCGCGATCAGGTCGCGGCGTTCCGGCAGTGGATCGCCGAGGAGGGCGCCTCCGCGCAGACCGAGGACGCCGAACGGTTCGAGCTGCTCACCGCGTGGGCCGTGGCGCTGGGGCTGGCGAAGCGCTGGGAGCAGAGCATCGAGGCCTCCACCGCCCCGGACGCCACCGGCACCGCCCGCCGCACGTCCACCCTCTCCCGGCTCGGCCCGGCGCTCGCCGTCGGCCTCATCACCGCCGCGGCGGCCTCGGCCACGTCCCCGTCCTCCAGCGGCGGGGGCGGCGGGGGTGGCGGCAGCAGCTCCGGCGGCGGGGTCGGAGGCGGCACGGGAGGCGGGGGCGGCGGCTCGTGGTGACCCGGGGCTAACCCTCGTACTCGGTCAGGTCGATCGCGTAGAGCCGAAGCCCCTCGTCCTCGCCCGTCGCCGCCATCCCCAGCTTGTGGAGAAGTTTCATGGAGGAGGCGTCGTCGGGGGCGGCGGCCGCCACGACCCGGTCGATGCCCCGGTCCTGAAGCGCGAACTCCAGGGACGCCTGGGCCGCCTCCGAGGCGTACCCCTGTCCCCAGAACTGGCGGCCCAGCCGCCACTGGATGCCGATGTGGCCCGCGATCCGCGGCGGCGCCTCGGGAACGTACAGGCCGACGGCGCCCGCCAGCTCGCCCGAGCCGAGCAGCTCGACGGCGAACACCCCGAACCCCTCGTCGTCCCACTCCTCCTCCCAGCGCTCGATGTCCTCGACGGTGTCGTCGAGGGAGCGCGGCGCCCCGTCACCGACGCGTTGCATCACCGCCGGATCGGCCTGGATCTCGGAGAGCGGAACCAGATCGTCGTCGGGCAGCCAGCGGCGCAGGAGGAGGCGGGGGGTGCGGATCTCGGTCATGGGTCCATCCTGCGGCATGGCGGCGGCGCGGATCGTCACTCCTGGATCAAGATCGCCCGGCGAGGGCAACCCCAACCCGTTCCCGGCGGTCACCTTGGCGTCCGAAGAACCCACCCCCTGCCCTCACCTTTAGGGAGCCGCTGACCCCGATGAGCCAGCCCACCGCCGTCCCCCCGCGCCGCAATCGCGCCGCGGCGACGTTCACCGCCCTCGCGGCCGCCGCCCTGCTCACCGCCGCCGCGGCCGCCCCGGCCGCCGCCGACGAGCCGGCCGAGACCGACGCCCTGTGGATCTCGGCCCCCTACGACCTGGTGCTGCCGGGAGCCGACACCGACGGCAACGCCACCGCCCAGTCCGTCGACGTGCGGCTCTCCCACGACAACACGAACAATTCCGTCTCCGGCGGCACGCTCACCGTCGACGCGAGCGAGCTGGCCGGGATCGCGGATGTGACCTGGCCCACCAACTGCACCGAGGACGTAGCGAGTTCGCTGAGGGCGACGTGCGCCTTCGGCAGCCTCGACGGCGCGCCCTGGATCACCGCCGCCACCCTCGGCATCCGCGCCGAGGCGGACGCCCCGGCCGACGCGTCCGCGTACCTGCACTACTCGGCGAGCGCCGACAGCACCTTCGGCCCGCTCGACGCGTACCCCACGGACACGCACCTCACCGTGGCCAACGGCCCCGACCTGGGCCTGAACCAGCTGCCCTTCAGCGCCAAGGTCGACATCAACAGCGACGTCGCGCAGCCGGTGCGCCTGACGAACTCCGGGAACCGGACGGCCGACCGCACCATCCTCACCCTCTTCGCCTCGCACGGCCTGGACCTGGCGCACCGCTACGGCAACTGCACGTACCTGGAGGGCGACCGCGTCTCCAACCCCATGGGCACGACCGCCGTGTGCGTCCTGGACCAGGCCGTCGCGCCGGGCCAGACGTACGACCTGTCGCCCGCGACCGCCGTGCGCACCACCGGCGCCGCGCTGTACGAGCGCTTCGACTACCAGGTGGCGGCGTACACCGACGAGGCCTACCAGCAGGCCATCGAGGGGCGGCCGTTCGTCCAGGGCAGCGGCGCGGACTTCGTCCCGGCGCCGGTCGCGGCGCTGCGTTCGGCCGACACTGACGACCTCAACCCGGAGGACAACTACCGGATGAGGACGCTGACCGCCGCCAACACCGCGGACCTGAGGGCCACCGCCACGAACATCACCGGCGCCGCCGTCGGCACGACCGTCACCGCGCGGATCGGCGTCCTCAACCGGGGCCCCGCCTGGGTCGCCTCCCTCGGCGCCGGCGCGAGCGTCGCCACCGTCGACGTGACCCTGCCCGCCGGGACGACCGTCACCAAGAAGCCCGCCATGTGCGACGAGGCGGGCGGCTCGCACTACGTGTGCCGCACGCCGATACTGCAGTGGGAGAAGGACCGTACGGTCTTCCCCTTCAAGCTGCGGATCGACTCGGCCGACGCCCTCGGCGCGACCGGCACCGCGGCCACCCGCAACAATGACCCGGAGCTGTCCATCAGCGCCTTCGACCCGAACCTGAAGAACAACAGCACCACGTTCACGATCAGCGGCTGACCGACAGCGCGTCACACCCGCGAAGGGCCCCGGAGACGTGATGTCTCCGGGGCCCTTCGTACACGCGGTTCAGTCCTGCGGCCGCTTGGGCCGCCACACCACCAGCGCGCTGGTCTGCTGCACCTCCTGGTACGGGACCAGGTCGCGGCGGTACGAGGCGTGTACCGCCGCTTCACGTTGCTGCATGGCCGCGGCGGCTCCCTCCACGGCGGCGGACAGCTCCGCCACCCGGGACTGGAGCGCGGCGACCTGGTTCTCCAGCTCGATGATGCGCTTGATGCCCGCCAGGTTGATGCCCTCGGTCTGCGACAACTCCTGCACCTGGCGGAGCAGTTCGATGTCGCGGGCCGAGTAGCGCCGGCCGCGCCCGGCCGTGCGGTCGGGCGAGACCAGGCCGAGGCGGTCGTACTGGCGCAGGGTCTGGGGGTGCAGGCCGGACAGCTGGGCCGCCACCGAGATGACGTACACCGGTGTCTCGTCGGTCAGTTCGTACGGGTTGCGGCGACGGCCATCCATCTGGCTCAAGCTCCCTTCGCGGCCTGGAACAGTTCTGCCCGCACATCGGTGTCCTCAGTCGCCTCGCGGAACGACTCCAGGGCCGAACGGGCCTCGTCGGACAGGTCCTTGGGGACCGCGACCTCGACGGTGACCAGCAGGTCGCCGCGGGTGCCGTCCTTGCGCACGGCGCCCTTGCCGCGGGCCCGCATCGTCCGCCCGTTCGGCGTGCCCGCGGGCAGCTTCAGGGTGACGGCGGGGCCGCCGAGGGTCGGCACCTTCACCTCGCCGCCGAGCGTGGCCTCGGTGAACGTGACGGGCACGGTCACCGTGAGGTTGTCGCCCTTGCGGTCGAAGACCGGGTGCTTGTCGACGTGCACGACCACGTACAGGTCGCCCGCCGGTCCGCCCCGCTCGCCGGGCGCGCCCTTGCCGCGCAGGCGGATCCGCTGCCCGTCGGAGACTCCGGCGGGAATGCGGACCTGCATCGTGCGCGAGGACTTGGCGCGGCCCGACCCCTTGCAGACCTCGCAGGGGGTCTCCGCGATCAGGCCGCGGCCCTTGCAGTCCACGCACGGGTCGGTGAGGGAGAACCCGCCACCGCCGCCCCGCGAGACCTGCCCGGTGCCGACGCAGGTCGGGCACACGCGCGGCGTGCCGTTCTTGTCGCCGGTGCCCGAACACGCCTTGCAGGGCGCCTGGGAGGACATCCGCAGCGGAACCGTGGCCCCGTCCACCGCCTCGGTGAAGCTGAGCGTCACCTCGGACTCGATGTCCTGGCCGCGGCGCGGCTGGGTACGGGTGCCCGTGCCCGCGCCGCCCCGGTTGAACAGGCCGCCGAAGACGTCCCCGATGCCACCGCCGAAGCCGCCCTGGGCCCCGCCGCCGGCGCCGCCGCCCTGGGCGCCGCCGCCGAAGAGGTCACCGAGGTCGAAGTTGAACGTGCCGCTCCCGCCGGCGCCGCCGGGCCGGAACCCGCCGTTGCCGAACAGGGCGCGCGCCTCGTCGTACTCCTTGCGCTTCTTGGGGTCGCCGAGGACGTCGTTCGCCTCGGAGATCTCCTTGAAGCGCTCCTCCGCCTTCGGGTTCCCCTTGTTGGCGTCGGGGTGGTTCTCCCGCGCCAGCTTGCGGTACGCCTTCTTGATCTCGGCGTCGGTGGCGTCCTTGGGGACGCCGAGGACCTTGTAGTAGTCCTTCTCGATGAAGTCCTTCGTGCTCATCGGCCTCGACGTCCCTCCTTACCGGGCTCGGTCACATCGGTCGGCACCTGGTCACGGTCAGCCCTCGTCCGGGCCACCGGTCTCCTTCTCGGCGTCCTTGCTGTCGGACGCGTCGTCGGACTTGACGGTCTGCGCGCCCGGCTGCGGCTCCGCGACCGCCACCCGCGCGGGGCGGATGGTGCGCTCGCCGATCCGGTAGCCCGGCTGCAGGATCGCCACGCAGGTCGTCTCGGTGACGTCCGGCGCGTAGCTGTGCATCAGGGCCTCGTGCACGGTCGGGTCGAAGGGCTCGCCCTCCTTGCCGAACTGCTGAAGGCCCATCTTGGCGGCGACCGTCTCCAGCGACTCGGCGACGGACTTGAAGCCGCCGACGAGTTCGCCGTGCTCACGGGCGCGGCCGATGTCGTCGAGGACGGGAAGCAGCTCGGACAGGAGGTTCGCGACGGCGATCTCCTTGACCGTGACGCGGTCCCGCTCCACCCGGCGACGGTAGTTCTGGTACTCGGCCTGGAGGCGCTGGAGGTCCGTGGTGCGCTCGCTGAGCGCGGTCCGCACCTGGTCCAGCTGCGCCGTCAGGGCCACGTCTTGGGCACTCTGGTTGCTGGAAGCTGAGTCCCCGGCCGGGGCCGCGCCCTCCTTCTCGGAGGGCGCGGTCTTCGGCTCGGCGTCGTCGGAGGTGGCGCCGGAGGGGACGTCAGGCTTCTCGTTCTCCTCGAAGCCCGGGGTCTCCTCCGTCACGCGGCACCGTCCTTGCGGTCCTCGTCGACGATCTCGGCATCCACGACGTCGTCGTCGGCGGCCTTGGCGTCACCCTGCGGGGCCTCGCCACCGGCGGCCTGCGCACCCTGGGCGTCGGCGTACATGGCCTGGCCCAGCTTCTGCGAGACGGCGGCGACCTTCTCGGTGGCGGTGCGGATCTCGGCCGAGTCGTCGCCCTTGAGCTTCTCCTTCAGCTCGGTGACGGCCTCCTCGACCTCGGTCTTCACGTCGCCGGGGACCTTGTCGGCGTTGTCGGCGAGGAACTTCTCCGTCTGGTAGACGAGCTGCTCGCCCTGGTTGCGCGACTCGGCGGCCTCGCGGCGGGCGTGGTCCTCCTCCGCGTACTTCTCGGCCTCTTCGCGCATCCGGTTGACCTCGTCCTTCGGCAGCGAGGAGCCACCGGTGACGGTCATCTTCTGCTCCTTGCCCGTGCCCAGGTCCTTCGCGGTCACGTGCATGATGCCGTTGGCGTCGATGTCGAAGGCGACCTCGATCTGCGGGACACCGCGCGGGGCCGGCGGCAGACCGGTCAGCTCGAACATCCCGAGCTTCTTGTTGTACGCCGCGATCTCGCGCTCGCCCTGGTAGACCTGGATCTGCACCGACGGCTGGTTGTCCTCGGCCGTCGTGAAGATCTCGGAGCGCTTGGTCGGGATCGTGGTGTTGCGCTCGATGAGCTTCGTCATGATGCCGCCCTTGGTCTCGATACCGAGCGACAGCGGGGTGACGTCGAGCAGCAGGACGTCCTTGACCTCGCCCTTGAGGACACCGGCCTGGAGGGCGGCACCGATGGCGACGACCTCGTCCGGGTTCACACCCTTGTTGGCCTCCTTGCCGCCGGTCAGCTCCTTGACGAGCTCGGCGACGGCCGGCATACGGGTCGAGCCACCGACGAGAACGACGTGGTCGATCTCCGACAGGTTGATGCCCGCGTCCTTGATGACGTTGTGGAACGGCGTCTTGCAGCGCTCCAGCAGGTCGGACGTGAGCTGCTGGAACTGGGCGCGCGTGAGCTTCTCGTCCAGGTGCAGCGGGCCCTCGGCGGACGCCGTGATGTAGGGCAGGTTGATCGTGGTCTCGGTCGAGGACGAGAGCTCGATCTTCGCCTTCTCGGCGGCCTCGCGCAGGCGCTGGAGCGCCATCTTGTCCTTCGACAGGTCCACGCCGTGGCCGTTGTTGAACTGCTTGACCAGGTAGTCGACGACGCGCTGGTCCCAGTCGTCACCACCGAGGTGGTTGTCGCCGTTCGTGGCCTTCACCTCGACGACGCCGTCGCCGATCTCGAGGAGCGAGACGTCGAAGGTGCCGCCACCGAGGTCGAAGACGAGAATGGTCTGGTCGTCCTTGTCGAGACCGTAGGCCAGGGCGGCGGCCGTCGGCTCATTGACAATACGCAGGACGTTCAGGCCCGCGATCTCGCCGGCCTCCTTCGTCGCCTGGCGCTCCGAGTCGTTGAAGTACGCCGGGACGGTGATGACCGCGTCCGCGACCTTCTCGCCCAGGTACGCCTCGGCGTCCCGCTTCAGCTTCTGCAGGATGAAGGCGCTCATCTGCTGCGGGTTGAAGGTCTTGCCGTCCAGGTCGATCGTCCAGTCAGTGCCCATGTGGCGCTTGACCGAGCGGATCGTCCGGTCCACGTTCGTGACCGCCTGGCGCTTGGCGACCTCGCCGACCAGCACCTCGCCGTTCTTCGCGAAGGCGACGACGGACGGCGTGGTCCTGGCGCCCTCCGCGTTCGTGATGACGGTGGGCTCGCCGCCTTCGAGAACGCTGACGACGGAGTTAGTCGTGCCCAGGTCGATGCCGACCGCACGTGCCATTTCGGGTCCTCCAGATGCTTACTTGAGTGGATCTGACTCAAGAGTGCACGACACTCGCCTCAGAGTCAACAGACCTGAGTCGACCCCACTCAACTTTCATCTCCTCCTTATCCGCAATGCGGCCGGAAAACCCTGCCTGACCTGCGGTTTCAGAGCTCGTCGTTGTCCGGGTCATAGGCGTTGTAGAGGTGCGCGGGCAGCTCCTCGTCCTCCCGCAACGCCTCGAAAAGCGCCTCCGACTGATCCTCGACCGGCATGTAGCGGCCCCAGTAGTCCGGGTGCTCGACGCTCGGCACGGTGACGATCGCGGTCCGCGCCGCCGGCACCTGGCCCGCCGCCTCCGCGAGCCCGTACAGCTCGCCCAGCGAGTCCAGGCCACGGTCGGCGGTCACCGAGGAGGTCGCCGCGTCCAGCACCGGGTACAGCCGCGAGGTGTGGTCCAGCAGCCCCGCCCTGCGCACCTGCCCGAGCAGCAGCCGCACGAACTCCTTCTGCCGCTCGATGCGCTGCAGATCACTGCCGTCGCCGACCCCGGTCCGGCCCCGGACGAAGACCAGCGCCTGCTCACCGGTCAGGTGCTGCTCGCCCTCGTCGAGGACGACCTTGCCGCCGGGCACCCGCATCCGCTGCGGCACCTTCACGTCGACGCCGCCGAGCGCGTCCACGACCTTCTCGAACCCGGTGAAGTCGACCACCATGTGGTGATCGACGCGGACCCCCGTCAGGTCCTCGAAGGTACGGATCGCGCAGGCCGCGCCGCCCCGCTCGAAGGCCCAGTTGAACTGCGCGTACTCGGGCTCGCTGCGCTCCCCGTCGGGCAGCTCGCAGTCCGGGATGTCGACCATCAGATCGCGCGGCACGCTCACCAGCGCGGCCCGCTTCCGGTCCGCCGACAGGTGCAGCAGCATCGTGGTGTCCGAGCGCTGGCTGTCCTTCGTGGCCTCGATGTCGGAGCCCATGACCAGGATGTTCTGGGCGCCCGCGCGCAGGGCCGCGGGCCGCCGGTGGTGATCCGCGTCCAGGGCCCGGTCGGTGGCCTCGTCGGTGCGGATGTTGCCGTCGAGCCGGGCGTACGCCCACGCGCCCGCGCCCGCCGCGGCGGTCAGCAGCAGGACGAGGACGAGCAGCGTGCGGCGCACCCAGCGCCGGGCCGGGAGGAGATCACGGAATGCCATGCACAAGCTCTTCCACGCCGTACGCCGCCCGAGCCGTCCTCCCCTCGACCGTGTACCGCTGCGCGTCGGCCCGGCAGGCGCGCCGCAGGCACGCCAACCGCCGTGGCCGGGTGAGGAGTTCGGCGACGGCCGCGCCGTAGGCGTCCGGGTCGTCGGGGGCGACGACGGCGTTGCGGCCGTCCTCCAGACAGCCGAACCCGGCGCCGGTGCCCGCCCGATCCGTGACCACCAGCGGGGTGCGCAGCGCGAACGAGTCGGCGGCGAGCCCGCCCACGGCGCCGGGTGCGAGCAGCACGTCGGCCGCCGCCCCGAGCAGCGCCCTGCGGTCGTCCGCCGCGGCGTCCGCCACCCGTACGACGTGCGCCCCGTGCCGCTCGACGGCCGCCCGCAGCTCCCCGTCTCCGGCGACGAGCAGCCGGAACCCGGGCAGCAGCGCGGCGGCCCGGTCGGCGGCGGCCAGCAGGAACGGCACCCGGTCGGCGGCGTCGAGCCCACCCGCGTACAGCCCGGTGAGCCCGGGCCGCAGCCCGTACCGCGCCCGTACGTCCCGCACCCGCTCCTCGGTGATCCGGTCCCGGGCGGCGGCCAGCGCGCCCGGGGCGCTCACGCGCGCTCCCGTACGACGGCGGCGTACAGGCGCTCGGTGCGCTCCACCCACACCGGCTCCCCGTACCGCTTGGCGTGGACCGAGCGGCAGTGTTCGCGCAGGGTCGGGAAGATCCGGTCGGCGGCGGCGAGCGCGGCGGGCAGCGGGGCGTCCGGGGCGGTGACGGTGCCGGTGCCCTCGGCGCGGACCGCGCGGGGCACGGCCGAGCCCTCGAAGGCGAGCACGGGCAGCCCCGCCGCCAGCGCCTCCAGATAGATCAGCGGGACGGCGCCGTCGTGCCAGCGGCTGGGGAAGACCAGGCCCCGGTACCCGGTCAGCGACCGGCGCAGGGCGCCCCGCTCGCCCACCCCGAGGAACCGGACGGAGGGCGGCGCCGCGGCCCGGCACTCGCGCTCCAGCGGGCCCGTGCCCACGACGTCCAGGCGGCACCGGGCGGGCCAGCGCCGCAGCAGGCCGAGGATCCCGCGCTCCACGGCGAGCCGCCCGACGCACACCCACGCCGCCCGCTCGGCCGGGCCCGGGTCCGGCACCGGCGGGACGTGGTCGGGGATCAGGGCGAGCCGCTCGGGCGGCATCCCGGCCGCGAGCCAGCCGTCCCGGCTCGGCTCGGACAGCACCACCGCCCGGTCGGCGCGGCGCAGCAGCGGGTCCCGCAGCGGCGGCCGGTGCCGGTGCAGCGTCACCACCAGCGGCCCGGCCCACTCGGCGACCCGGGCCCGCTCGGCGCCGGGGGTCAGCTGGTGGACGTGCACCACGTCCGGCGCGAACGCCCGCAGCTCCTCCGCGGTGTCCCGTCCGGCACCGGCCCGGACCAGCCGCACCTCGTGACCGGCGCGGGTCAGCGCGGCGGCCTGGTCGAGGACGGCGTCGTCCTCGCCGCCGGGCACGGACGCCCCGGAGAAGCCGTGGACGAGCGCGACCCTCATGCGCGGGCCGTCGCGGGCGCCAGGTGGTCCCCGAGCCCGAAGCGCGCGAGCGTCAGATCGTCCCCGGACTCCTCCCGTACGAGGGTCAGGTCGTCGCCGAACTCGCCGGCGCCCGCGACGGCCTCGGGCAGTTCGGGCCGGTGGCCGACGTGCAGCAGCACCCGCTCGCCGGGCGCGACGACGTCCTCCCACATCCCGTCGAGCCGCCGGATCCAGGCGCTGTCCCGGTCCCCGAGCGCGTACGGCAGCACCTGCCAGGCGGTGTCGCGGGCGGCGGCCCTGCGCACCCCGGCCCGGTCGCCGCCGAACGGTTCGAACGACACGATCCGGCCCCGGTAGCCCGCGCGCCGCAGCGCGCGCCCGAAGGCACCGTCGGGGCGGCCCGACTCCAGCACCAGGTCGATCTCGTGGCGGTCGAGCTGGCGCACCAGGCGGCGCGTCCGGCCGAAGCTCAGCATCTCTCTGCTCCCTTGCGTCCCATGGCTCCCCCGGTTCCCCCCAGTTCCCAGGTCACCCCCGGTCCGGCCCGCCGGACCGCCGCGTACACCGGCACGCGCAGCAGCAGCACCACCGCGACGGCGGCCGCCACGACCGGCCACCACGCCACCGCCGCGCCGAGGGCGCCGCCGTGCGGCAGCACTCCGGTCACCGTGGTGAGGGCGGTGGCGGCGCCGAGCACGACGGCGACGCCGCGCGCGGTCAGGCCCAGGCGGCGCAGCCGGTGGGCGATGTGGTCGGTGCCGCCGCGCAGCAGCCCGCGCCCGGCCCGGCGGCGGGAGACCATGACGAGCACCGTGTCGGTGGTGGCCACCGCGGTCACCGCGAACAGCACGGCCGGCGTCGCGGGTTCCTCGTGCCCGGCGGTCACGGTCAGCGCCGCGCACGCCACGAGGAACCCGGTGAACAGGGCGCCGCTGTCGCCGAGCACCACGCGCGCGGGATGCCAGTTGTGCATGAGGAATCCGGTGAGCGAGGCGGCGAGCAGCGCGAGGACCACGGCCAGCGAGCCGTTGCCCGCGACCCCGGCGCCCACGCACAGGCCGAGCGCGGTGACGACGCCGACCGTGCCGACAGCGCCGTCGGAGTTGTCGAGCAGCTGGAAGGCGTTGGCCACGAAGACGATCCACAGCACCGCGAGCGCGCCGGTGACGAGGCCGAGCTGGGTGCCGTGCACGACGGCGGTCGCCGCGCCCGCCTGCACGATGACCCGGGCCCGCGCCCCCATCGGCCGCAGATCGTGCAGCAGCCCGAGCACGGCGACGGCGCCCGCGGCGAGCAGGAGGGTGGCGGTGCCGGAGCCGAGCGGGGCGAGCCCGGTGGCGGCGCCCACGGCCGCGACGGCGCCGATGGCCGCGGCGACGGCGACCCCGCCGACGCGCGGGGCGGTCCTGGTCCTGCCCCGGGCCGCCTTCACGGGCCGGGCCACGCGCAGGGCGAGGGTGCGCAGGGCCGCGGCGAGGGCGGCGGTGAGCAGCAGCGCGGTCGCGGCGGCGGCCGCTCCGTACAGCACGTCAGGCCCGGACCTGTGCGGCGGGCGGGAAGAGCGCCGGGGCGGCGGGGCCGGGGAAGGCGCCGCCCGCGTCGAGCAGCGCCGCGTCCACGATGTCGACGAGGCCCCGGCGCGGCTCCCAGCCGGTGAGTTCGCGCAGTTTGCGGGTGTCGGGGATGCGCCGGTCGGGTTCCTCGAAGCCGCTCCCGGCGCCGCCGTACACCTCCTCGTACGGGATGAACCGCAGCGGCGAGGGGGAGCCCGCGCGTTCGACGACGATGCCCGCGAGGTCGCCGATGGTGGTCTCCTCGGCGCTGCCGACGTTGAAGACCTCGCCGTTCGCGCCGGGGTGGCCGAGCAGTCGCAGCAGCGCGTCGACGACGTCGGCGACGTGTGCGAAGCAGCGGCGCTGGGTGCCGTCGCCGTGGACGGTGAGCGGCTGTCCGGCGACGGCCTGCGCGGCGAGCCGGGGCACGACGGTGCCGTACGCGGGCGACTGGCGCGGGCCCGCCGTGGCGAACAGGCGGGCCACGGTGACCGGGAGGCCGTACTCGCGGTGGTGGCCGAGCGCGAAGAGTTCGTCGACGGCCTTGGCCGTGGGGTACGCCCAGCGGGCGACGGTGGTCGGGCCGAGGATCCGGTTGGCGGTCTCGGCGACCGGGCCGGCGCCGTTCTTCCCGTAGATCTCGCCGGTGGAGGCGAGCAGCAGGGGGCGGCCGTGGCGGTGGGCGGCGCCGACGACGTGCTCGGTGCCGCGCACGGTCGTGGTGAAGGACCGCAGGGGCTGTTCGGCGGTGTGCCGGACACCGGTGGCGGCGGCCAGGTGGGTCACGCGGTCGCAGCGGGCGGTGAGTTCGTCGACGAGCCGGGCGTCGAGGACGGAGCCGCGCACGAAGCGCAGCCGCGGGTCGGGCCAGGCGTGGGCGATGTTGGCGCGGTCCCCGGTGGACAGGTCGTCCAGGACGACGACGGTGTGGCCCTGCGCGAGGAGCGCGTCCGTCAGATGCGAGCCGATGAAGCCCGCGCCGCCGGTGACCAGGTGTGTCAGAGGTGCGGTCGTCATGGGCCCCTCGGTGAGTTGCGGGTGCGGTGTCGGGGTGACAACGGTGGGTCGCGCCCACCCGGAGCCCTACATAAGTTATTCCGTTATGTCCAAATATGGGGCGAATAACACGATCAGCTTTGGCCCGGCACCGGCGCCGCGTGAGGGGACCCTCAGCGACGCAGATCACCACGGCGCCGACTACATTGCGATTGCGTAAGTGGGTAGTCTCAGACGGACTGCATAAGTTACCGCTTAGTAATCACCACCTGTCCCGAGAAGACTCCCCTCGCAGGCCCGAGGAGCCCCCAAAATGCAACTCGCCGCGATCATCGTGTCGCTGGCCCTGATCGTGGTCGGCGTAGCCCTGTTCGTCCGGGCCATCGCCCAGATCTACCGCTTCATGCGGCTCGGCCAGAACGTCCCCGCAGGCACCCGCACCGACGAACCCGTCCAGCGCACCGTGACCGTGGCCAAGGAGTTCCTCGGCCACACCCGGATGAACCGCTGGGGCGTCGTCGGTGTCGCGCACTGGTTCGTGGCGGTGGGCTTCTTCTCGCTGCTGCTGACGATCGTCAACGCCATCGGCCAGCTGTTCCAGGCCGACTGGCTGCTGCCGATCATCGGCGAGTGGGCGCCGTACAACATGTTCGTCGAGTTCATCGGCACCATGACGATCCTCGGCATCGCGGTCCTCATCGTCATCCGCCAGCTGAGCCGCCCCGACAAGCCGGGCCGCAAGTCCCGCTTCGCCGGGTCGAACTTCGGCCAGGCGTACTTCGTCGAGGCCGTCATCCTCATCGTCGGCGTCTGCATCTTCATGCTGCACGCCCTCGAAGGCGCCCAGCACCACGTCGACGGCTACGAGGCCTCGTTCTTCATCTCGTACCCCGTGGTCGACGCGCTGTCGGGCCTGGACGTCTCCACGCTCCAGAACCTCACGTACTTCTTCGCCGGCCTGAAGATCGCGACCTCCTTCATCTGGATGATCACGGTCGCCCTGAAGACCGACATGGGTGTCGCCTGGCACCGCTTCCTCGCCTTCCCGAACATCTGGTTCAAGCGCAAGGCCGACGGCGACACCTCGCTGGGCGCGCTGCTGCCGATGACCTCCAAGGGCGAGGCGATCGACTGGGAGGACCCGGCCGAGGACGCCGTCTTCGGCGTCTCCCAGGTCGAGCAGTTCTCCTGGAAGGGCCTGCTCGACTTCTCCACCTGCACCGAGTGCGGCCGCTGCCAGTCGCAGTGCCCCGCCTGGAACACCGGCAAGCCGCTCTCCCCGAAGCTGCTGATCATGTCGCTGCGCGACCACGCGCACGCCAAGGCCCCCTACCTGCTCGCCGGTGGCGGCAAGTCGATGGAGGGCGAGGAGCAGGCGACCGAGGAGCAGCTGAAGGACGTACCGGCGGCGGCTCTCGCCGAGGCCGAGCGCCCGCTGATCGGGACGCACGAGGAGAACGGCGTCATCGACCCGGACGTCCTGTGGTCCTGCACCACCTGCGGCGCCTGCGTCGAGCAGTGCCCGGTCGACATCGAGCACATCGACCACATCGTCGACATGCGCCGCTACCAGGTGATGATCGAGTCCGCGTTCCCGTCCGAGGCGGGCACGATGCTCAAGAACCTGGAGAAGAAGGGCAACCCCTGGGGCCTGGCGAAGAAGCAGCGCCTGGAGTGGCTCAAGGAGCTCGACTTCGAGGTGCCGGTCGTCGGCAAGGACATCGAGGACCTCACCGAGGTCGAGTACCTCTACTGGGTCGGCTGCGCGGGCGCACTCGAAGACCGCGCCAAGAAGACGACGAAGGCCTTCGCCGAGCTGCTCAACATCGCGGGCGTCAAGTTCGCGATCATGGGCGGCGACGAGAAGTGCACCGGTGACTCCGCCCGCCGCCTCGGCAACGAGCCGCTGTTCCAGCAGCTCGGCCAGGAGAACGTCATGGCGCTGAACATGGCCTTCGGCGAGGAGTACGACGACGACGGCAAGGTCACCGACGAGTCGAAGAAGCCGAAGACGGCCAAGAAGATCGTCGCGACCTGCCCGCACTGCCTCAACACGATCGGCAACGAGTACCCGCAGATCGGCGGCGACTACGAGGTCATCCACCACACCCAGCTGCTCCAGCACCTGGTGGACGAGGGCAAGCTCGTGCCCGTCACCCCGGTCGAGGGCATCATCACGTACCACGACCCGTGCTACCTGGGCCGCCACAACAAGATCTACACGCCGCCGCGCGAGATCATCGGCAAGGTCCCCGGCCTGCGCAACGAGGAGATGCACCGCCACAAGGAGCGCGGCTTCTGCTGTGGCGCCGGTGGCGCGCGGATGTGGATGGAGGAGCGGATCGGCAAGCGCATCAACAACGAGCGCGTCGACGAAGCCCTCTCGCTGAACCCCGACATCGTCTCGACGGCCTGCCCGTTCTGCCTCGTCATGCTGACCGACTCGGTCAACGGCAAGAAGAACGACGGCAAGGCCAAGGAGTCCGTCCAGGTCGTCGACGTCGCCCAGCTGCTGCTCGACTCGGTCAAGACGCCGGCCGACCCGGCGGGCGAGCCGGAGTCCGAGGACGCGCCGGAGCCCGAGCCGGTCAAGTAACCGACTCCGTACGCCACTTGAGGGCACCCCGTTCCGACGGGGTGCCCTTTCGTTTGTCCCGTCCCGTACAACCCTCGCGCCTGATCCCGTGTCGAACCAGGCACCGGCAGAGGAACGGGCCCTTTGCCGGTCATACCCCCGCGCTGCCCGGCCTTCCTTCTCCACGAGAGACTCAGGAGCCGCACGTGCGCAAGAACCGTACGGCCGCCCTAGCGGCGGCCTCCTTCCTTCTGCTCTCCGGCGCGTTCATCGCCGCCGCCCCGTCCGCCTACGCGGGCATCCCCGGCGGCACCAGCGCCAACGACCGCAACACCGACTTCAACGGCGACGGCTACGACGACGTGCTCGTCGGCGCCCCCGGAGCCACCGTCGGCGGCCACGCCGGCGCCGGACTCGTCACCGTCCAGTACGGCGGCCCGAACGGCATGGGAACCTCCCGCGCCGCCGTGCTCAGCCAGAACACCGCCGGAGTGCCGGGCAGCGCCGAGAACGGCGACGCCTTCGGACAGGCCGTCGCCACCGGCGACCTCGACGGCGACGGCTACGACGACGCGATCGTCGGCGCGCCCGGCGAGGACCTGGGCACCGTCGCCGACTCCGGCGGCGGCGTCGTCCTGTGGGGCACCCCCAAGGGCCTCGTCGGCACCGAGTCCACCGGCCTGGAGGCCGACGTCCCCGGCAAGGGCCGCCACTTCGGCTCGGCGCTCGCCGCCGCGCACTTCACCGACACCACCGACGGGGACCTGGTCGCCGTCCTCGACTCCGTCGGCGTCGCCCTCTTCCAGTACGAGGCCACCCCGGCCGCGCGCTCCGGCTCCGCCGCCAAGCACCTCGAACGGCACTCCCGCACCGACTTCGCGGCCAAGGCGCCCAAGGCCCGCTCGGCCGCCGCCGAGGAACCGCCCGGCATCGACCCCACGGGCCTGAGCACCGGCGACTACGACGCCAACGGCTACGCCGACCTCGTCGTCTCCGGCATCTCCGCCGACGACGACAGCAACCACGGCTGGTCCTACGTCCTTCAGGGCTCCGCCTCCGACACCGACCCGCTGCCCGTGCTGGCCCTGCGCGGCGGCCCGGTCGTCGCCTCCGGTGACATCAACGGCGACGGCAAGGACGACCTGGTCACCGGCGAGCCCCAGGGGCCCGACGAGGGCGGGGAGTCCACCGCGGGCGGCATGATCGGTGTCTACTACGGCTCCGACGCGGGGCCCGCCGGGGAGGCCCAGTGGTGGACGCAGGACAGCCCCGGGGTGCCGGGCGCGCACGAGCGCGGTGACAAGTGGGGCGCCGACCTCTCCGTCGGGGACTCCAACGGGGACGGGTTCGCCGACGTCGCCGTGGGCGCGCCGGGCGAGGACATCGGGACCGTGGCCGACGCCGGCGCGGTGTGGGTCCTGCGGGGTTCCTCCGGCGGGCTCACGGCCACCGGCGTACGGGACTTCAACCAGGACACGGCCGGGGTGCCCGGGGTGCCCGAGAAGGGCGACAAGTTCGGCGCGCAGGTCGCCTTCACGGACCCGAACGCCGACCACCGCTTCGGCCTCCTGGCCTCGGCACCCGGCGAGAACGCCGCGGAGGGCATCGTCTGGGTCTTCTCGGCAACCCCCTCCGGCGTGACGGCGGCCAACTCCTGGACCTACGGCCCGACCTCCCTGAACGCCCCACCGACGGCGTCCCGCTACGGCTCGGCGATCGACGACTAGCGGCACCAAGGCACCCCCGGCCGTCGTCCGGCTGACGGCCGGGGGTGGCCACGGACGTGACGAACGCGGCACCCCGCCCCCCTTAACCCCGCCCCCGACGCCCGCCATGATGGGGAGGCTGTGAAGTCATGAGGTGAGCGGGGACGTTGCGATGCCAGGCACAGGACGCGGCACAGGAAACCCGGCGCGACGCACCACCGTCGCGACCGCGACCACGAGCGCCGCAATCCTCCTCGCCGCGCTGACCGGCTGCAGCACCGACGACACGGCCGCCGCCTCGGCAAGCGCCCGCCCCACCACCCTGACCGGCAAGAACGCCCGTACAGCCGAACAGCCCGTCCCCCGCGGCAGCGGATCGCGGACCGCCTCCGATTTCAACGGGGACGGCGCCCCCGACCTCGTACTGGACGATCTCGCGCACGACGGCCTCGGCGACGACGCCGGCATCGGCATCGTGTACGGGAAGAAGGGGCACGGACTGACCCCGGGCGTACGGCAGTTGCTGTCCCCGGCCACGTACGCGGCCACGACGAAGGGCCGGACCCCGGCGGCGTTCGCGTCCGAGGCGAGCTGCGATCTGAACGCGGACGGCTTCACCGACCTCGTCGTGTCGACCGACCCGCCCTACGACGGCCAGGGCCGGCCGCCCGTCCCCCTCCAGATCCTCTTCGGCTCGCCGGGCGGAATCGCGGGCAAGGGCGTGAAGGTCGCGATCCCGGCGAAGGCGCGGCTCGGCAACGACTGGCCCGACCAGCCCGTGTGCGGCGACTTCGACGGCGACGGCAAGGCCGACCTCGTCGTGCACGCCAGCAACGGCGGCCTCTCCTTCCTCCCGGGCCCCTTCACCCGTTCCGGCGCCCCGCGCTCCACGGCCCGCCTCGTACCGTCCTCAGGAAACGTTCCTGCGGGCCCCGCGGCCGACGTGAACGGCGACGGCACCGACGACGTCCTGGTCCGCGCCCACGGCGGCGCCGCCCGCTCGACCGTCGCCCTGGGCGGCCCGAACGGCCCGCAGACGGCCGGGCCCGCCTACCCGACGGGCACGGACGTGGCGTTCGGCCGCTCCGGCCCGGCCGTCATGACCGCCGACGGCATCGTGCTGAAGAACGGCCGCACCCTCGCCGTCCCCGGCACCGCGCTCGACACGGCCGACCTCGACGGCGACGGCCGTACGGACCTGATCGCGTCCGGCGACGGGAAGATCCGCCTGGTCGCGGGCGGCACACGCGTGGTGCAGCACTCCCCGGGCACCGGCCGGGTGATCGCCGTCGCCGACTACGACGGCGACGGGCGGGACGACCTGGTCGTCCAGCGCGTCCCGGAGTCGGCCCCGGCCAGGGACTCCGTGG
The DNA here is from genome assembly GCF_040529335.1 of Streptomyces sp. HUAS MG91. Lineage (GTDB taxonomy): Bacteria > Actinomycetota > Actinomycetes > Streptomycetales > Streptomycetaceae > Streptomyces > Streptomyces tabacisoli. The sequence goes on from NZ_CP159534.1 coordinate 4,061,480, forward strand.
TGGTGCTGGCGGGCGCGCGGACGTCGTCACTGCTGGCGGCGAAGCCCCGACTCACCTTCTCGACGGCCGAGTTCACCGCGGACATCACCCCCTGAGTGCTCCGGGCTCTCATCGGTTCCCTCTTTCCCGAACTCCTCACAGCCCCCGTACAACCCTTGTACCTCCCAACGAGTCTCCTCTTCGCCGACCTGGAGGTCATGCACGGGACAACTCCCGGCAAACGACAGCCGAACGGCACCTCATCGACGCGGATGTCCGCCAGACATCCCCTTTCCCGCGCAGGAGCCCACCGCATGGCCAAGCACAGACGTACTCCCGCCACCTCCCCGGCCCGCATCCGCCTCGCGACGGCGACGGCGGCCGCGGCCGCGCTGACCGGCGGGCTGCTCGCCGCGTCCGCGGGCTCGGCGGGCGCGGCCGACTCCGTCCACCACCCGCAGGCGGACTTCAACGGCGACGGCTTCGGCGACCTGGCGGTCTCCGCGGGCGACGCCACGGTGTCCGGGCACAAGGAGGCCGGCCAGATCGTGGCCCTGTACGGGTCGGCGAGCGGCATCACCTCCGCCAAGCGGTCCACGATCAGCCAGAACACGGCGGGCGTCCCCGGCTCCGCCGAGACGAACGACCACTTCGGGTGGAGCAGCGCCTACGGAGACTTCAACCATGACGGCTACGACGACCTCGCCGTCGCCGCGTCGTACGAGAAGGTCGGCAACGACGTCGACGGCGGCACCGTCGCCATCGTGTGGGGCTCGCCGAGCGGCCTCACAGGCGGCACCACGATCCCCGACCCCGCCGTCTCCTCGCACGACCGCTGGGGTCAGGCCCTGGCCGCGGGCGACTTCAACGGCGACGGCAAGGACGACCTGGCCATCGGCTCGTCCTCCTCCACCCTGTACGTCTACAAGGGCAGCACGACCAAGTCCGCCTCGCTGGGCGGCCACTACACCGTCAAGCCGAACATCGTCAGCGGCAGCGGAGCGGGACCGGCCACCCTTTTCGCGGGCGACGTGAACGGCGACCGGAAGACCGACCTCGTCGCCAACGGCTACGAGACCAGCAGCGCCGAGGGCTGGAACACCAACTACTACCTTCCCGGCTCCTCCTCCGGCCTGACCACGAGCGGCGCCAAGCAGCTCAAGCGCGGCATCATCACCGGCATCGGCGACGTCAACGGCGACAGCTTCGGCGACATCGTCACCGGCCAGGAATGGGACCCGAACCTGAAGAACCCCGACGGGAGCACCTACACCGTCCCCGAGTCCGTCACCGGCGGCCAGATCCACGTCACCTACGGCTCGGCGTCCGGCCCGGCCGCCGTCACGAACATCACCCAGAACTCCGGTGACGTACCCGGCAGTTCGGAGCGCGGTGACTGGTTCGGCAGCGAGCTCGCCCTCGGCGACATCAACGGCGACTCCTTCGCGGACGTCGTCGTCGGCGCCCCCGGCGAGAACCTCGGCTCCGCCGTCAACACCGGCGCCGTCACCGTCCTGTACGGCTCCGCGAACGGCCTGAACACCGCGTCGGGCACCCAGTTCTTCGCCCAGTCCACGGCCGGCGTGCCCGGCGGCGACGAGAAGGACGACTTCTTCGGCAGCGAGGTGAAGCTCACCGACGCCAACAAGGACGGCAGGGCCGACCTGGTCGTCGGCGCCGTCGGCGAGAACGACTACAACGGCGCGCTCACCTACCTCCCGTCCAACGGCAGCAAGATCACCACGACGGGTGCGCGCAGCATCTCCGCGAGCGCGGCGGGCGTGGACACCGCCGGCTACCCGGAGTTCGGCGCGAACGCGGCCAACTGATCCACCGGCCGGCCCCCTAAGGGCCCGGTGACACACGCCCCGTAGGGGATGTCACAGCTCAGCCGCAATGCCGGGCCCGATCCCCGGGCCCGGCATCGGCCCCGGCAAAAACAGGTACGTTCGACTACGTGGCTGGATTCAGGAACGGACGCGGCCGGGACAACCGCGAAGCGCCCCAGGGCCCCCCGCAGTACTACGGCGGCGGTGGTCAGCAGCAGTGGCCCCAGGGCAACAACGGCGGCGGGGGCGGATACGGCGAGCCCGAGTACTTCGGCGACCCGCGGCAGGCGCCCCACCCCCAGGGAGGCGGCGGCTACGACCCGTACGCGGCCAACAACCCGGGCCACACCCAGGCGTTCTCGGTGAACCCGGACGAGGACCCGTACGGCCAGGGCTCCACGTACCAGGCGGGCGCGGCCCCGGCCGGTCCCGTCGGCCCCCGCCTGCACTGGAAGGACCTCCTCACCGGAGTCGTCTTCCGCCCCGCGCCGACCTACCTCCAGATGCGCGACTACGCGATGTGGGCCCCGGCCCTCATCGTCACGTTCCTCTACGGGCTGCTCGCCATCTTCGGCTTCGACGGCGCCCGCGAGGACGTGATCAACGCCACGCTCTCCTCGGCGATCCCCTACGTCCTCACCACGGGCGTCGCGGTCACGATCTCCTTCTTCATCCTCGGCGTGGTCACCCACACCCTGGCCCGCCAGCTCGGCGGCGACGGCGCCTGGCAGCCCACGGTCGGCCTGTCCATGCTGATCGCCTGTCTCACGGACACCCCGCGCCTGCTGGTCGGCATGTTCCTCGGCGGCAACGAGATGTTCGTCCAGCTCCTCGGTTGGGCGACCTGGGTGGCGGCGGGCGCCCTGCTCACCACGATGGTCTCCAAGTCCCACGACCTCCCCTGGCCCAAGGCCCTCGCGGCCTCGGCGATCCAGCTGGTCGCCCTGCTCTCGATCATCAAGCTGGGCACGTTCTAGTCACTCCCGCACGCACGCGAAGGGGCCCGGCACCGTCGAACGGTGCCGGGCCCCTTCACGTACCCACGGGCGGTCTCAGGCGTCGAGCACCTGACCGTCGCGCTTCACGACGGGAGGCTCGACACTCCACGGGAAGTTGATCCAGTCGTCGGTCCGCTTCCACACGTACTCGCACTTCACGAGCGAGTGCGACTTCTCATAGACGACCGCCGACCGCACCTCGGCCACGGTGTCCAGGCAGAAGTCGTACACCAGCTTCAGCGTCTTGCCGGTGTCGGCGACGTCGTCGGTGATCAGGACCTTCTTGTTGGAGAAGTCGATGGCGTTCGGCACCGGCGCCAGCATGACCGGCATTTCCAGCGTTTCGCCCACACCGGTATAAAACTCGACATTGACGAGGTTCAGGTTCTTGACGTCGAGCGCGTACCCGAGGCCGCCCGCGACGAAGACGCCGCCGCGCGCGATGCTCAGGATGATGTCGGGCTCGTAGCCGTCGTCCGCGATGGTCTGCGCGAGCTCGCGGATCGCGACCCCGAACTTCTCGTACGTGAGGTTCTCGCGCACGGGGGCCGTACCGCTGCTGTCACTCATGTCGCTGCCGCTCACACCTGGGTCCGATGGAAATTGAGGAAGGAACGCGAGGCCGTCGGCCCGCGCTGTCCCTGGTAACGCGAACCGTAGCGCTCGCTCCCGTACGGGAACTCGGCGGGTGACGACAGACGGAACAGGCACAGCTGCCCGATCTTCATCCCCGGCCACAGCTTGATGGGCAGCGTGGCGAGGTTCGACAGCTCCAGCGTCACGTGGCCGCTGAAGCCCGGGTCGATGAAACCGGCGGTGGAGTGCGTGACCAGCCCCAGGCGGCCGAGCGAGGACTTCCCCTCCAGCCGCGAGGCGATGTCCTCGGGCAGCGAGATGACCTCGTACGTGGACGCCAGCACGAACTCGCCCGGGTGCAGGATGAACGGCTCGTCGCCCTCCGGCTCCACCAGCCGCGTCAGATCGCTCTGCTCGACGCTCGGGTCGATGTGCGGGTACTTGTGGTTCTCGAACACCCGGAAGTAGCGGTCGAGCCGCACATCGATGCTCGACGGCTGAACCATCGATTCGTCGTAGGGATCGATCCGTACCCGTCCGGAGTCGATCTCGGCCCGGATGTCCTTGTCTGAGAGAAGCACGCACCGAGGATACGCAGAGCGCGCGGGCCCGCCACAATCGGCGGGCCCGCGCGCTTTGACCTGGTCCGTACGACTACCTACCGCTGCCGCGGTCCCACAGGAACGGCATGCCGCAACCGAGCACACTTCGGACACCGGATGAGCCGGCCTGGACCGAGACGGTCGGCCTGCTGCATCGGGAACGAAGCGGTGCTGAACACGTGCCCTTCGGCACATCGGACGACGGTGCGCTCCAACGAGTCCATCAAGTCCCGGAGTCCCTTCCCCACGAGCCATTGGGCCAGTTTCCTGACCGACGACGGGGTCACATTACGGGATGAAAGGGACGCGGATCCAGGCGGCACTCCGACCTCGGGACACCCCTGAGAAACCCTCGCGCGGTCCGCCCACCGTACGCCTCAACTCCCTTCACCCGCAGTCACTTCCATGCCGCACAACGCAGCCGGGCCCCGGCGGCTTGAGCGCCCGGGGCCCGGCATGGGGTACAGTGTCCGGCAGTACGGGCCGCTTCAACGGCGGTACTACGCGGGTGTAGTTTAATGGTAGAACATAAGCTTCCCAAGCTTAGAGCGCGAGTTCGATTCTCGTCACCCGCTCCACAGTTCAGAGCACTCAGGGCCCAGGTCGTCGACCGGGGCCTTTTTTGCTGCGCGATTCCGCTCGGGCGGCGCGACCGCAGAGCCTCGTCCAGCCTCCACCACTCGACCCGCGCCCTCCATGCCTCTTCCGTCTCCCCATAGAGGACGGCGTTCGTCACCGGCTCGGAGAGCATGGGAGGGGGAGGGCCGGAGGTCTGGCAAACCCACCATTCTCGATGGTCATTCTTCTCTTGACGTGCAGCTTTGCCGTCCCTAAGGGCCGTCCCGTAACTGCCCCGGCGTGGGTGGTCCATGGGCAGTCCGTCGCTCTCAAGCGGTGAGTTGAGAGACTCCTGTCATGGGATCTTGGGGAGCCTTGGGGCCGGCGCTGTTGTCTCTGGCAGGCGTTGCGCTCGGTGCAGGCGGGTCACTATTTGGCCAGTACCTGGTGTCGCGAGCAAGCGGCCGGCAGCTTGAGATGCAGGAGTCGGCCGCGCACCGTGCGGAGCTGAAAAACGTGATCCTGAAGTTCGTGAGCGTCGCGTCGCAGGTGGAGAAGGCCGCGTTCATGCTGCCGCTTGATGGCGGGACCGTCTCGGATCCCGTGCTCGACCAACTCGTCGATGACCTGTGGCTTGCGCAGGCGGAGATCGACCTGACGGCCAGAAGCGAGCCTCTGCGGGGCGCTACGTATCGTTATGCGGCGCGCCTCACTGAGGCGGCCCGAGGCGAGATAGCCGACGTGGCGTCACTGCGTGGGTCGCAGGTTCAGTTCATGGACGCCTCGTATGACGACCTGTGGCCAGGACAGCGACGGGGTGTTCACGAGTGGGGGTGACCTGCATCGCCAGCGGACTCTGAAGATCTTTACCCGTTCGCTTGGTGATCGTTCCCCATGCGGAGGTCCGCCGATTCCGCGGGTGAGCTGGGATGGGTCGTCAGTCGGCGGGCTTCGGCGATGACCTCGCCGTCGATCTCCGCCTCTGTGGTGTCGCTGTACTCAAGCGTGTCGTATTCGTCATCGAGCAGGGCGAGCTGTTGGGTGAGTGGCAGCTCGTGCCCAAAGCGGCTGTGAATCCGGACGGTGAGCTCTGACGGGGTCAACTCGCCAGCCAGTAGGCGTCGTGCCAGTGCTCGTGCGGCGGCTTCCTGGGCGGCAAGGCTGTCGACGGGGTGCAGGACAAGGCCGAGCTCGTCGAGCGCTGGTGGGAGCAAGTCGTGTACGTCGTAGTCGGCTTCGCTGCCGGTGCAGGCGGCGAGGATGCGCAGTGCGGGGCTGTCGAGTCCGGCGACGAGTGCGTCGCACGCGGCGCTGATCACATTGGCGGCCGGGATTTCCCCGATGCGCCACAGTGCGGTCTGGTCCTGCAGGGCGAGGGCGGCTGATTCGGTCGGCGTCACGAGCTCATGGTCGTTGTGCCGAGGGAACAGGTCGAGCGGATTTCTGCGGTTCAGGGCAGACGCCGAGGTCTGCCCTGAACCGGCTGACGGTCAACTTCTGTTCAGGGCACCAGACTCGACCCTTCGTTTCGTTCCTGTGAGAGCTCGACGCTCCCCTCCTGCTGGGCAGTCGCGGGTTTGTTGAGGGTGAAGGCGAACAGTCCACCGAGGACGGAGGCGGCACCGCCGATCCACATCGCAGTGCGCAGCCCGTCTGCCGTGTCCGCGACCGCGGAGGCAGCGCCGGAGCCTGTGCTCAGTCCGGCGGTGGCCACGGCCACGAGGAGGGCCAGTCCGGCGGCGCCGCCGATCTGCTGTGCAGCGGTGGCCAGCGCCGAGGCGGCACCGGCCTCCTGCGGAGCGACTCCGGAGGCGGCGCAGGCGAACATCGCGGGGAAGGTCACTCCGCCGCCCACGCCCCAGATGACCAGGCCGGGCACCAGAGCCCAGAAGGAGGTGCCGGTGGCCATGGGCACCGCCAGCACGATCATGCCGGCCCCGTTGGTGAGCATGCCGAGGAACAGCGTGGCCCGCGGTCCCCACTTGGCGAGCAGGACTCCGGCCAGTTTCAGTGAGGCGGCCATGGAGATGACGGTCAGCGGCACAAAGGCGAGGCCCGCTTCCAGGGCTTCGTAGGAGAGCACGCCCTGCAGGTAGTTGGTGAAAATGTAGTAGGCGCCGCCGAGGGCGCTTTGGAAGACGAGAATGATCAGGATGGCCGTGACCAGGCTGCGGTTGCGGAACAGCCGCAGCGGGACGAGCGGGCTGCGGACCTTGCTCTCGACGAAGGTGAGTGCGGCGAGGAGCGCCACGCCGACGGCGATCGATCCGGCGCCACGCAGGGAACCCCAGCCCGTTTCCGGCCCGCTGACCAGGCCCAGCACCAGCAGCGACGAGCCGAGGGTGGCGAGGAGTGCTCCCGCGGCATCGAAACTGCCCTGCTGCGTGGCGGAACGCGGATCCGAAGCCAGGACTACGGGAGCGAGGACGGCCGCGAGCAGGGCGAGCGGAACGAGGATGAACAGGACCCACTCCCAGCCCCAGGCCTGAGTGAGGACGCCGCCGAGCAGGGCTCCTGCGGCCAGACCCCCGCTTCCGCAGGCGCCCCAGACGGCCAGCGCCTTGTTGCGCGGGGGCCCTTCGGTGAAGCGGGTGTTGATCAGGGTCAGGGTGGCCGGGGAGAGCAGCGCGGCGCCCAAGCCCTGGACGGCACGTGCGGTGATGAGAACGGCCGGGTTCTGGGCGAAGCCCCCCAGGAGGCAGGCGAGGCCGAAGAGGCTCAGGCCGAGGACGAAGATGCGGCGGGCGCCCAGGCGGTCCACGAGCCGGCCGCCGAAGAGCAGGAACCCGCCGAAGGCGACGGCGTAGGCGCTGATGACCCACTGCAGGGACTGGGCGGTGAAGCCGAGCGCGTCGCCGATGTCCGGCAGGGCGACGAACACGATGTTGTAGTCGACGGCGACGACGAACTGGGCGAAAGCCAGTAGCGCGAGCATCAGCCCGCTCCGTTGCCGGGTCTTGAGGGTGGTATCAACCACGGCTTGCGTCCTTATGTGGCAGGAGAGTTGAGGGCCCGACGGCTGCCGTCCGGCCTCACGTTTCATTGATCGACGAAGCACCTTCTGAACGCCGACACATTTCTAAACGGCGTTCAATTTCTACGCGCCGTACTCTGACTCAACACTGTTAGGCTGTCAACCATGGAAGATGCGACGCAGAGTCGACGGGCCCGCCTACGGGCCGAGACCACGTCCGAGATCAAGTCGATTGCGCTCAAGCACATGGCGACCGGAGGACCTGCCTCCATCTCGCTGCGCGGAATCGCCCGCGAGATGGGCATGACAGCGGGAGCGATCTACAGCTACTTCGCCAATCGCGACGACCTGATCACGGCCCTGACCGCCGACGTCTACGAGTCGCTGGCGCAGACCCTCGAGGCCTCGCATCGCAATGCGCCGACCGACAGCCCCGCCGGACAGATGCTGGCCCACGCCCGCGCCTACCGCACCTGGGCCGTGGCCCACCCCGAGGAATTCCGCCTGATCTATGGCGACCCGGTACCCGGCTACCAGCCCCCGCAGGCCGGCGCCGCGCAGGAGGCCGAGCACCGATTGTGCGCGGTGCTCCTCGACCTGGTGGCCTCGGCCTGGCCCGAAGCCGCTGCCGCCCAGGAAGATTCGGACTACGACTGGTCCGACTTCCAGCCGAGCCTGACCACGTTGACCCGCGAGTACTTCCCCAGCCTGCCCCCCGCAGCCGTGGCCCTGTGCCTGCGCCTGTGGAGCCGGATGCACGGCCTGCTCACCCTGGAGATCTACGGCCACCTACGCCATCAGGTCACCGACCCGGGCAAACTCTACGAGGCCGACATGCACGACCTGATCTACACACTGGGACTGACGCCATCCCGCTAGGGCCTGTTGTGAAAGTGCTGCACGTAGATGCGGTTCCACGAGGTCTCTGCGACTCTGGATGTATGCCTCGACGCATCATGTTTGTGCAGCTCAAGACGGGTTACGACACCGATCGGGGCCCCTCGTGGATCGGTTGGGTGGACTTCTCCAAGACCTGGAGCACCGCGTACTTCCATGGACGCACCCTGCGCCGGGGAGAGAGGATGTTCGACGCCAACTTCTACGACGTTGAGACTGACGAGGAGTTCTGGGTCTCCGGCCCGAAGCGGGACCGCACTGACAACCGCTATGGCCCCTCCGGTCCCGAGATTGAGCCAGACGCCGCGGATGCCTATCGCGCCTTCCTGGCCGGCTCACCCCTGCCCGGCCGACAAAATGGCTAAAGGGTGTTGCACAAGGCCGTGATCTGGGCATCTCCGGTGTATGGCTGGGGTGTTGAGGGCTGAACGTGTGTGGGTGGAGACGTTCACGGGGCTGTCGTTGGAGCAGTTCGGGCGGCTGCTGAAGACGGTCCGGGACCGGGGCGGCAACGGCACCCTGCGGGGCCGGCCGTGGAGCCTGCCGCTGGCCGAACGGGTCCTGGTGGTGGCCGTGTACTACCGCACGAACCTCACCATGCGGCAGCTCGGCCCGCTCTTCGGCGTCTCCTCCTCGACGGTGTGCCGGGTCATCCAGAAGCTGGGCCCGCTGCTCGCGCTGGAGCCGGTGACCCGCCCGGCCGACGCGGCGGACCGGCTGTGGATCGTCGACGGCACCCTGATCCCGGTCCGGGACCGCCACGTCGGCACCTCCAGCCGCAACTACCGGTTCTCGGCGAACGTGCAGGTCATCGTCGATGCCGATACCCGCCTGGTGATCGCAGCCGCCCGGCCGGTGCCGGGCACCACCGCGGACGCGCACGCCTGGCGCGCCTCCGGCCTGGCCGCGCACTGCCGGGGCGTGACGGTCCTCGGCGACGGCGCCTACCTGAACTGCGGCATGGTCACCCCGCACCGCAAACGCCCCCGACGCGAGCTGCTGCCGGGCGAAGAGGACGACAACGCCGCCCACCGCAAGGTCCGCGCCCGGGTCGAGCACGTAATCGGCCGGATGAAGAACTACAAGATCCTCCGCGACTGCCGACAGCACGGCAACGGCCTCCACCACGCCGTCCAGGCCGTCGCCCAGATGCACAACCTCGCCCTCGCATCATGACCCGAAAACCGTCTCCACCGGCTCTGACCTGCCAGAACGCAGCCTTGTGCAACAACCTTTAAGTGCCGTCCCGTAATTCCACGAGGCTGAGGGTCATGCCGTGTCCGGGTCGGCGCCGATGGCGCCGGCCGAGCGAAGCGAACGCCCGAGGTCTCCGGTGAGGATGCGGGGGTAGCGCCGCCACCACCAGAGGTCGGGGCCGGGCAGCCTGTGGAACTGATCGAGTGCCTGGCCGTCGTCGTCGACGGTCGCGGCCTTGTACTGGGCGTCCAGGGCTTTGATCCGCGGGGTCCAGAGCTGGACGATGTGTTCGTCCAGTAGAAGCCACGCTTCGTGCAGCCAGTTTCGGCAGTAGAGGTCGTTGGTGTACTCGTAGATGTCGTCGCCGTAGCCGCGCTCGATGACGCTCACGAGGGAAGCCCACGCGTTCACCCTTTCAGTGACCGTGAATGCCGTCCGCCAGCCGCGCTGGTGCAACAGCTCTCCCACCTCGGTTTCAGTAGCCACGGGCGTGAGGCTCTCATGCCTAATCCGTCCCGGCGACCGAGTTGTGTTCCGGCAGAGGCTGGCGGCCCCGCACCATGATCAAGATGAGACGATCTCGCCGTGGCTGGTGTGATCACGGCGTCGGAGCCGTCCTGGATAGCCCCGTTCAGCGGGCTGAGTCCGAGGCAGTTCGGGAAGCTGGTGACCGTTCTGAGGCGCCAGGGTGCGGACGCCGCCCGCAAGGGCCGGCCATGGAGCCTTCCACTGGAGGACCGGACACTGCTGGTCGCGGCCTACTGGCGCACGAACCTGACCATGCGCCAGCTCGCGCCGTTGTTCGGGGTGTCAAAATCGTCGGCTGACCGCATCATCGATCACCTCGGCCCGATGCTCGCGCTCCAGCCCCGCAAGCGGTTCGCCAAGGACACCGTGCTCATCGTGGACGGCACCCTGGTCCCCACCCGCGACCACACCATTGCTGAGCGGTCGAAGAACTACCGCTACTCCACCAACCACCAGGTCGTCATCGACGCCGACACCCGACTTGTCGTCGTGGTCGGCCAGCCGCTCGCCGGAAACCGCAACGATTGCAGGGCATGGGAGGAATCCGGCGCCAAGGCCGCCGTCGGCACGACCCTCACGATCGCCGACGGCGGCTACCCGGGCACCGGACTCGCCATCCCGCACCGCCGACAGCGCGGCCAGACCGAACTCCCAGACTGGAAAGAGGAACACAACAAGTCCCACAAGCAGGTCCGAGCCCGCGTCGAGCACGCCTTCGCCCGTATGAAGACCTGGAAGATCCTGCGCGACTGCCGCCTCAAAGGCGACGGAGTCCACCACGCCATGCTCGGCATCGCACGGATGCACAACCTCGCCCTCGCCGGATAGGCGACGGGGTCGCACAGCGACCAACCATGCTCAAGGCAACTCGAAGATCATTTACGGGACAGCGCTTAGCCTCATTCCGCTCAGGTGATCCGCATTGTGCGGGCCCGGGCGTGGGGAGGGAATGGAAGCCAATGACTTGGTACTTCAAAGCGCTGAGAAACTACTTCGGGTTCCGCGGTCGAGCGAGCCGCAAGGAATACTGGATGTACATGCTGTTCAACCTTGTGATCCTGTACGCGTTGTGGGGTCTCGGCACTGCTCTCGATCAGCCCGTGTACTCCTTCACTTACGCTCTAGCGGTCACGATTCCCACGGTTGCAGCTGGCGTCCGACGTCTTCATGACGCCGGCCACACCGGATGGCTCATGCTGCTCGTGCTCGTGCCCCTGGCGGGAGGGATCGCTCTCATCGTCCTTCTTGCCAAGGAGAGCAGGCCGGAGACCAACACCTATGCTCCCGGCCTCAACACGCCATGGGCTGCACCGCCTGCCGGGGGAAGCTGAATCAGCCTGAAGCCCACGGTCACGAGCGGACAGCGGGCACGACGAGGGCCCCCGACCGATGTTCCTGGTCAGGGGCCTTCAGCCTCTGCGGGGGCGTGTGGGAATGGAACCCAAGGTAACTGTCCCACGACGGTTTTCACGACTGCGGACAACAGGGCTCACCCACAGGTCCTCGTCCTGCCACCCTCGGTTCCAGGCCGGCCGACAGGGGCGTGCGGGCCTTCAACAGCCGACTGTCGGTGGGGCCTCGTACTCTCCCTCTCCATGGGAAACCACTTCCAGACCATCGTCGATCTCCAGGCCACGCAGGCCGACGCACCCGCGTTGGCAGCCCGCGGCCTCGACTGGCTCGTCGCGGAAGGGATAGTCCGCGCCGAGCGCACCGACTGCGTGCTCGGTGCCCCGCTCGGGCACCCGCCGGGGCCGCGCTGGGCCACGGCGGTCGAGCAAGTCGAATGGCAGCCGTGCGACGGGCTCAGGGTCGAGACAGGCCGAACCGTCTTCCACGGCGGGCAGGGCGATGCCATGTACGCCGTCTGCCCCCACTGCGCCGCCCGCCTCGACCTGTACACCGATGAGTGGGACGTGATCGAGGACGCCTGGGATCCCTTCGACCGGGCCATCGGCACCTGGCACGACTCGGGCCGGGCCGCCGTCACCTGTCCACGCTGCGGCCGAGCCGGTGACCTGACCGCGTGGACCTGGGACAACGACCACTACGCGTTCGGCTACCTGGGGTTCGAGTTCTGGGACTGGCCCGAGTTCAGCCCCGGCTTCCTCGGACGCTTCGCCCGCGCACTGGGTGACCACCGCACGGTCCTGGTGGGCGGCAAGCTCTGAGGTGCGGTGCTTCCGGCCGGACGGTCGGTGGCCGACCCTGTCACGGCACCGAGCAGTGCCAGTACGCTCCCGGGCATGACAGCACCTCCGGCGGGCCCCGGGACAACCGACCGCCCGACCGCGTTGTGGGACGTCTGCCTGGCCTCGCTGGGCGTCTTCCTCGTCAGCTGGGCGCTGTGCTGGGTGAACGCGTACGCCGTCAATGACGACCTGCCGAACGCCTGCGGCGACGTGCGTCGCCAGAGCTTTCCACCAGAGGTGGCCTGCATGTCCGCGGACGGCACGCTCACTGGTGCGAACGCCGGCTGGATCGAGGCCCTGTTCTACGCCTCGCTCGTGGTGTTCGTGCTGCTTTCGAGCATGGTGCTGGCGCTCGCGGCTGCCCGCAGGAAGTGACGCGTGGGCCTGGAGCCCGTACCGGTAGGGCTCCATGAGCCGGGCGGGTTCACGGGCGCAGAACGGGACAGTCGGCCTTGGCCCAGAGAGGTCGGATGGTGGCGGCCGTGTCGTCGGTGGGGGTGCCCTCGGTGCTCCATGTTCTGGCCCGGGTCGTGGAGTTGTCGGACGCGGGCCAGCCCGGGTTTCCGGTGGCGGCGAAGTCGGCCCACGCCGCACCATGCGGCGGGCCGGTGCGTGGTCCTCGGGGGCGGGCGAGCCGCCGATGAGGAAGGCCGGGCGGTCGTCGTCGGGGTTGCCGAAGGCGAAGGGGACATCCGCGCAGTGCCAGGCGCGCACGACGCTGGGTGAGGGCGGGGCTTCAGCCTTGCATCGGGCGGCGCCCGGGGGCCAACACCAAGATCGTGGCGATTGACGCGCCGGTGATGTCAATTCCCGCCGTGGCGGCGGGAGTTCCGCCGGATCCGCCGGGTGGGCGAGCGCCGCACGCGGACCCGCTCACCGCTCCCGCCCGTGCCGCGCGTCTCAGGCCCCCGGAGCGATCTCGGTGAGCAGGGCGCGGACGCGGCGCTCGATCTCGTCGCGGATGGGGCGGACCGCCGCGACGCCCTGGCCGGCCGGGTCGGGGAGGTGCCAGTCGAGGTAGCGCTTGCCGGGGAAGACCGGGCAGGTGTCGCCGCAGCCCATGGTGATGACGACGTCGGAGGCCTGGACGGCGTCCACGGTCAGCACCTTGGGGACCTCCGCCGAGATGTCGATGCCGGCCTCGGCCAGCGCCTCGACCACGGCCGGGTTGACCGTGTCGGCGGGGGCGGATCCGGCGGAGCGGACCTGGACGCGGCCGCCCGCGAGGTGGGTGAGGAAGGCCGCCGCCATCTGGGAGCGTCCGGCGTTGTGGACGCAGACGAACAGCACCGAGGGCCGCTGTGGGGTGTCAGGCATGGGTGGGCTCTTCCTGCGGTGTGGCGGCGGCGGTCGGGGCCGGGAACCAGCGGCGCGCGTACAGGGCGACGTGGACGAGGCCGATCAGTACGGGCACTTCGATGAGCGGGCCGACGACCCCGGCCAGGGCCTGGCCCGAGGAGGCGCCGAAGGTGGCGATGGCGACCGCGATGGCCAGCTCGAAGTTGTTGCCCGCGGCGGTGAAGGCGAGCGTCGTCGCCTTCGCGTGGCCGAGGCCGACGGACCTGCCCAGCAGCATCGATCCGGCCCACATGAGCGCGAAGTAGACCAGCAGCGGCAGCGCGATCCGGACCACGTCCAGGGGCTGCGAGGTGATGGCGTCGCCCTGGAGGGCGAAGAGTACGACGATGGTGAACAGCAGGCCGTAGAGGGCGAACGGGCCGATGCGCGGGATCAGTCGGGCCTCGTACCAGGTACGGCCCTTGGTCCTCTCGCCGATGCGACGGGTCAGGAACCCCGCGGCCAGCGGGATGCCGAGGAAGATGAGCACGCTGCGGGCGATCTCCCACACCGACACGTCCAGGGCGGTCTGTTCCAGGCCCAGCCAACCGGGAAGCACGGAGAGGTAGAACCAGCCGAGCAGGCCGAACGCGATCACCTGGAAGACCGAGTTGAGCGCGACCAGGACGGCGGCGGCCTCCCGGTGGCCGCAGGCCAGGTCGTTCCAGATGATGACCATGGCGATGCAGCGGGCGAGACCGACGATGATCAGGCCGGTGCGGTACGCGGGCAGGTCCGGCAGGAACAGCCACGCCAGGGCGAACATCAGGGCCGGGCCCACGATCCAGTTCAGCAGCAGCGAGGACAGCAGCAGGCGCCGGTCGCGGGTCACCGTGTCGAGCCGGTCGTAGCGGACCTTGGCCAGCACCGGGTACATCATCACGAGCAGGCCCAGCGCGATGGGCAGGGAGACGCCGCCCACGGTCACCGTGGCCAGGGCGTCCCCGAGTCCCGGTATCAGCCGGCCCAGGCCGAGGCCGACGGCCATCGCGGCGAGGATCCACACGGCCAGGAACCGGTCCAGGAAGGACAGCCGTCCCGCCACGCCCTTCTCCGGTGCGCCGGCGCTCACGCGTCGGCCCCCGCCGTCGCGCCGGCCGGGCGGGTCAGGATGCCCGCGAGGCGGTCGGTCATCTCCGGCAGCAGCCAGTAGTAGACCCAGGTGCCGCGCCGCTCGCAGTCGATCAGCCCGGCCTGGCGGAGCAGCTTGAGGTGGTGCGAGATGGTCGGCTGCGACAGGTCGAAGGCCGGGGTCAGGTCGCACACGCAGACCTCGCCGCCCGCCTGCGAGGCGATCATCGACAGCAGGCGCAGGCGCACCGGATCGCCCAGGGCCTTGAAGACTTTCGACAGCTCGACGGCCTGGTCCTCGTCCAGCGGCGCGGTCAGCAGTCCGGGGCAGCACGCGTCGGCGTCCTCGGTGCGCCCCAGCACCACCAGCTCTTCTTGATTCGACATACGTCTATGTTGACAGGCTTCGATCCAGCACGCAATGTTGCATCGACAGACATCAATGCAAGCGTCAATGCAAGTGGATGGGAGTACCGCCATGTCCCGCGCTCAGCTCGCCCTGCGTGTCAGCGACCTGGAGGCGTCGATCACCTTCTACTCGAAGCTGTTCGGCACCGAACCGGCCAAGCGGCGCGAGGGATACGCCAACTTCGCCCTCACCGAACCGCCGCTGAAGCTCGTCCTCATCGAGGGCGAGCCGGGGCAGGAGACCCGCCTGGACCACCTCGGCGTCGAGGTCGGGTCCACCGAACAGGTCACCGCGGCGACCGGCCGGCTCAAGGGCGCCGGGCTGGCGACGTTCGAGGAGAACGACACGTCCTGCTGCTACGCCGTCCAGGACAAGGTCTGGGTCCACGGTCCCGGCCGGGAGCCCTGGGAGGTCTACGTGGTCAAGGCCGACGCCGGCACCCTCGGCAAGAGCGCCCTGGCCGACGGCGGGCCGGCGCCGGCCGGTTCGGCGTGCGACTGCGGCTGATCCCGGCCCGGCCGGACCCGCGGCAGGACGACCGGCACAGGTCCGCCCCGCCCGCCCCGCCCGCCCTGGGACCGGACACGGCTCCGCCCCGCCCGCCCGGAAACCCGGCGAGCGGGGCGGACCCGCGACGCATGCGCGTCAGACGTTGACGCCGAAGTCCAGGGCGATGCCGCGCAGGCCCGAGGCGTAACCCTGGCCCACCGCGCGGAACTTCCAGTCGCCGCCGTGGCGGTACAGCTCGCCGAAGACCATCGCGGTCTCGGAGGAGGCGTCCTCGGAGAGGTCGTAGCGGGCGATCTCGGCGCCGCCCGACTGGTTCACGACCCTGATGAACGCGTTGCGGACCTGGCCGAAGCTCTGGCCGCGCGACTCCGCGTCGTGGATCGAGACCGGGAAGACGATCTTGTCGACCTCGGCGGGGACGGCCGCCAGGTTCACCTTCACGCTCTCGTCGTCGCCCTCGCCCTCACCCGTGAGGTTGTCACCGGTGTGCTCGACCGAGCCGTCCGGGCTGGTGAGGTTGTTGTAGAAGATGAAGTGCCGGTCCGAGAGGACCTTTCCGGACGCGTCGCACAGCAGGGCGCTCGCGTCGAGGTCGTAGTCGGCGCCGGTCGTCGTGCGGACGTCCCAGCCGAGGCCCACCAGGACCGCGGTCAGCCCGGGCGCCTCCTTGCTCAGGGACACATTGCCACCCTTTGCCAGGGAAACTCCCACTGCTCCTACCTCCGTTTGCTCGCATCGTCGCGCTCGGCGACTCGGTGTGCCGTCACCCCGTCAACGTGTGCGCCGAGGCGATCGTTCCTACGGTTGCGCAATGCTTAAAGTAATGACCATGAAGCCACTCGCTCCAGCAGCCCGGGAACGCGCCGTCCTCGTGGGCGGGCCCGCCCACGGACTGCGTCTGCACGTCACGGACCGGCCGCCGGTGGTACAGGTCACCCGCCCGTGCGAGCTGGAGGAGCCGACCGGGTCGGTGCCGGGACTTCGGGCCGAGGCCCTGTACGTCTACCGGCGCGATCTGAGCACCCACGACGAACCTTTGCGCTACGGGTTCGACGGCGCCAGCCCCTGAGGGACCGTCACTGGCGCGCCTCGCCCGGCTCCCGCACGGCGTCCACGGGCGTCACCGGCGCCGCCGCGCCCGCCGAACCCGCCGCGCCCGCCGCGCCCGTCGCACCTTCCTCCTTCATCGCCTGCGTCTCGCTCTTCAGGATGCGCAGCGACTTGCCCAGGGAGCGGGCGGTGTCCGGGAGCTTCTTCGAGCCGAAGAGCAGGATGATCACCAGGGCGACGATCAACAGGTGCCAGGGCTCTAGGGCGTTGCGGAACATGGGGCCACCTCTGTCGGGGTTCGCGGTGCGGGGTCGTCGTTCAGGGTTACTTGCTACATTGCGCAACCGTACAACCTTCTGGTTCCACCGGACGAGGGCGCGAGGGCACACAGATGACGCGGACATCCGAGGCGCGGGGCGGGCGCGCCCGGCGCCGGGGCGGGCGGCGGCAGAAGCGGCGGCTGCGGCCGGTGCTCGTGGTCGGGCTGTCGTTCCTGGTGCTGCTCACGGCGGGCGCGGGCTGGCTCTATCTACGGCTGAACGGCAACATCGACACGTTCTCCTCCGACGGCGTCTCCAAGAACCGTCCGGACGCCGATGCCTCCAAGGGCGAGAACGTGCTGGTCATCGGCACTGATGCGCGTACCGACGGCAACAGCGACCTGGGCGGCGGCGACAAGAGCGACATCGGCCGCTCCGACACGGCGTTCCTGCTGCACGTCTACGCCGATCACCAGCACGCCGTCGGCGTCTCCATACCCCGCGACACCCTGGTCACGATCCCGCCGTGCAAGCTGCCCGACGGATCGTGGAGCCCGACGCGGACCGACGTGATGTTCAACGCCGCCTACTCGACGGGCGAGACCGCCAAGGGCAATCCGGCCTGTACCCAGAACACCGTGGAGAAGCTGACCGGGCTACGCGTCGACCACACGGTCGTCGTCGACTTCAAGGGGTTCTCGAAGCTCACCGAGGTCGTCGGCGGCGTGAAGGTGTGCCTGCCGAACGACATCTACGAGAACGATCTCAATCCCCATCGCGCCACCCAGGGCGACCGGCTCTTCGCGAAGGGCGTGCAGACGGTGTCCGGGCAGCGGGCCCTGGACTACGTACGCATCCGGCACGGCATCGGCGACGGCTCCGACATCGGGCGCATCAAGCGCCAGCAGGCGTTCGTCTCCAGCCTCATCAAGAAGATCAAGGACGACGGGTTCACGCCCACCCGGCTGCTGCCGCTCGCCGACGCCGCCACCCAGTCGATGACCGTCGACAGCGGGCTCGGCACGGCCGACAAGCTGCTGTCCTTCGCCATGTCGATGAAGGACGTGGACCTGCACAACACCAAGTTCATCACCGTGCCCTGGAAGTACCAGGGCAGCCGGGTCGCCGTCGTGCAGCCGGACGCCGACGCGCTGTGGGCGTCGCTCAAGGACGACCGGACCCTCGACGGCAAGGACGCCAGCGGCGGGAAGACGGCCCGGGCCGCCGGGTCGAGCGCCTCGCCGTCGGCCGAGGCCACCGAGGACGTGCGCGGGAACGGCGCGTCCGTCGCCGTCTACAACGGCACCAGCACCCTGGGTCTCGCCGGTGACGCCGCCGCGCTGCTCACCGGTCACGGCTTCACCGTCACCACCACCGGCAACGCCGCCACCCAGGACCACACCACCACCACGATCACGTACGGCAGCGGTGAGAAGTCCCGCGCGCAGGCCCTCGCCCGGCTCTTCCCCGGCGCCGAACTCGTCGGCGGGGACGGGCTGAGCGTCGTGCTCGGCTCCGACTACGTGCCCGGCGGCAGTGCGCGGACCTCGGCGTCACCGGCGCCGACCGCCGTGCCGTCCGGCGTCGCCGCCGAGGCCCGCTCCGCCGACGACGACCTCTGCTCCCACCTGTCCTACGGCTGAGCCGCCCCGGCCTGCGGCTGCGGCATCCGGCGGCGCAGCGCCACCAGCGCCGCCGCGTACAGCGCGAGCACCGCCCCGAGCAGCGGGTAGTAGACCGGCGGCAGGCCCGTCATGCCGAGCAGCGGGCCGAGCGGGGAGAGCGGCAGCAGGATGCCGACGGCCGCGAGGGCGGCGGCCGAGGCGCGGATCGGCGTGGGGGCGCGGCCCTCGGCGGTGCGGCGGCCGGTGCGCAGCAGGAGCATGACGAGCGCCTGCGTCAGCAGGTTCTCGGCGAACCATCCGGCGTGGAAGCCGTCCTGGTCGCCGAGGTCGAGGGTGCCCGGCAGGACCCAGGCGAGGACGCCGAAGGTGGTGAGGTCGGCGAGCGCGCCGAGCGCCCCGAAGCCGGTGATCGAGCGCAGGAAGGCGCGCGGGCGCAGCACCGTGGGGCGGCGCAGCGCGGCCGGGTCGGGGCGGTCGTGGGCGAGGGCGAGCTGGGCGCCGTCGAAGCACAGGTTCTGCACCAGGACCTGCGCGGGGAGCATCGGCAGGAACGGCAACAGCAGTCCGGCGGCGAGCATCGCGATGACGTTGCCGAGGTTGGAGGAGAGCGTGATGCGCAGGTAGGAGGCGATGTTGGCGCTGGAGTGGCGGCCCGCTTCGACGGCGTGGCCGATGGCGGTGAGGTCCTTCTCGGCGAGCACCACGTCGGCGCCCTCGCGGGCCACGTCGACGCCGTCGCGCGGGCACACCCCGACGTCGGCGGCGCGCAGCGCGGGCAGGTCGTTGACGCCGTCGCCGAGGAAGCCGACGGTGTGGCCGTGCAGGCGCAGGGCGGCGACGACGCGGGCCTTGTCGGCGGGGGTGCAGCGGGCGAACACGGTGGTGCGGGAGGCGAGTTCGGCGAGGGCCGGGGCGTCGAGGTCCGCGGTGTGCGCGCCGACGGCCACCTCGCCGGGGTCGATGCCGAGGTCGCGGCAGGCGCGGGCGGCGGTGGCCGGGTGGTCGCCGGTGAGGACCTTGACGGTGACGCCCTGGCCGGCGAGGGCCCGTACGGCGTCGTGGGCGGTGTCGGCGAGCGCGTCGTGGAAGGCGACGAAGCCGTGGAAGGTGAGGCCGCGTTCGTCGGCCGGGGTGTAGGCGCGGGTGCGGGCCGGGCGGCGCGCGGTGGCGACGGCCAGCAGCCGGACCCCCTCGCCGGCCGCCGAGGCGGCGTCGGCCAGCAGCTTCTCCCGCTCGGCCGGGTCGTCGAACGCGCACCGCTCGACGACCTCCTCGACCGCGCCCTTCACGACGAGCAGGTGGGTGCCGAGTGCGCCGGGTTCCCGTACGACGGCGGTGGCG
This sequence comes from Streptomyces sp. HUAS MG91, assembly GCF_040529335.1. GTDB lineage: Bacteria > Actinomycetota > Actinomycetes > Streptomycetales > Streptomycetaceae > Streptomyces > Streptomyces tabacisoli. The sequence continues at coordinate 4,081,414 of NZ_CP159534.1, forward strand.
AGGCGGCGTACGGGGTCGAAGGGCAGTGCGTCGACGGGCTCGTACGTCTCCACGCGGTCGAGGTCGGCGCCGTCGAGCAGCGCCTCGTCGAGCGGGTCGGGGTGCGGCAGTTCGGCCGCCTGGAGGGTCCACCACGCGCAGACGGCGGCCCAGTGCAGGGCGTCGGGACCGGTGCGGTCGGGGTCGACGACCGGGCGGTCCTGGGTGAGGGTGCCGGTCTTGTCGACGCAGAGCACGTCGACGGCGCCGAGGTCGTGCAGGGCGGGGAGGCGGCGGACGATGACGCCGTGGGTGCGGGTGAGCAGGGCGGCGCCGCGGGCCAGGCAGGTGGTGACGATGACCGGCAGCATCTCGGGGGTGAGCCCGACCGCCACCGCGACGGCGAACGGGAGGGTCTCCAGGCCGCGGCCGCGCAGGGCCGCGTTCGCCATCAGCACCAGCGGCGGGGTGATCAGCATGAACCGGATCAGGGTCCAGGAGATGCCGTGCACGCTGCGGTCGAAGGCGCTGAGCGGGGCCGGTCCGGTGCCGTCCCGGGCGCGCTCGGCCGTCCGCCCGCGGCCCGTGCCGCGCACCGCGGCGAACCGGGTGTCGGCGCCGGTCGCCACGACGACGCCGGTGCCGCTGCCCGAGGCGACGCTGCTGCCCTGGAAGCACAGGTGGGCGGTGTCCCCGGCGGCGGGGGCGTCCACGGGGTGTTTGGGCGCGGGCGCCGACTCCCCGGTGAGCGCCGCCTGTTGCACGGTCAGTCCGTGTGCCTTGATCAGGCGCAGGTCGGCGGGGACGAGGTCGCCCGGCGCGAGCCGGACCACGTCGCCGGGCACCAGGTCGTCGACCGGGATCTCGCGGGCCCGCGGTTCGGCGTCGGCGCTGTCCCGGCGCCGGACGCTCGCGGTGCCCGCGACCAGCTCGCGCAGGCCGGCGCCGGCCCGGTCGGCGCGGTGCTCGCCGTGGGCCCGCAGCGCACAGCTGACGATCACCAGGGCCAGGATGACGCAGGCGGTGCCCCACGCGGAGACCACCGCGGAGACGAGCCCGAGGCAGAACAGGACGGCGGTGAACGGGTCGCGCAGGCTGCGCCAGAACCGTACGGGCAGTGAGATCGGCCGGGCGGTGGGCAGCGTGTTCGGCCCCGAGCGGGCCAGCCGCTGTCCGGCCTCGGCCTCGGTCAGGCCGCGCGGTCCGGTGTCCAGGGCGCGCAGCGTCTGGAGCACGGTCCGGTCGCCGGCGACGGCACCCGCGGGGAGCGCGGGCCGGGAGTCCGGACCGGAGTCGGGCAGGGCCACGGCGGTGCCTTCAGGCTCCGGCGGCGCGGTGCCGGCGCACGGGAGCCCCGGCCTGCTCGGCACGCTCGGTCAGCTGGCCGACCATGAGCCGCACCACGGTGACGATGTCGGGGTCGTCGACGTAGTACACCTGGCGGCGGCCCTCGCGGCGGGACCGGACAAGCCCGGCGAGCTTCAGTTTGGTCAGGTGCTGGCTGACGGCGGGCAGCGCGCCGCCCACCCGCTCGGCGAGCCCGGTGACGTCGCTCTCGCCCTGGGCGAGCGCCCACACCATGTGCAGCCGCACCGGGGACGCGAGGAGGCCGAACGCCTCCGCCGCCTGACCCAGCACGTCCGCGGACGGGTCGCCGAAGTACCCCGGGTGTTCCGAAGCGCCTGAGCCTGGCCTCACCGACCCACTCCCGTCCCGTGTCGTGTCCGTCCGTTCCGGCCGCAAGTCTAGAGGTGGCGGCCGGGCGGCCGCTGCCGCTCGGTCCGGCAGGGATGATGGAGGGGCCGACCCACGCGACACCAGGAGGAGCAGCGTGCCGGATCCACGTCAACAGCCCCGTCGACGCGCGCAGGGCGAACTGGAGCTCGCGGTCCTGGCCGCGCTGCGCGCGGCGGACGGTCCGGCGAACGCCGGCTGGGTGCGCGACCGGCTCGGCGGCGATCTCGCCTACACCACGGTGATCACCATCCTGGCCCGGCTGCACGCCAAGGACGTCGTCACGCGCGAGCGCCACGGGCGGTCGTTCGTGTGGACGCCGACGTCCGACGAGGCCGGGCTCGCCGCGCTGAAGATGCGCAAGGTACTGGACGGGGAGGCGGACCGGGAGGCGGTCCTGGCCAGCTTCGTCACCTCGCTGCCCGAGGGCGACGAGCAGGTGCTGCGGGCGCTCCTCGAACGTGCCGACGAGGAAGCCGGCTCCTGAGGCCGTGGGCATCTTCGTCTTCCTGCCGCTGGTGCTGCCGCTGACGGCCTGGCCGGTGGCCCGGCTCGCCGCGCACCGGCTGCATCCGCGCACGGCGACCCGGCTGCTCACGGCGGTGGCCGGGGTGATGGCGGCGTGCAGCACGCTGTGTCTGGCGCTGCTGATGGTGGTCGGCACGGCGCAGCTGCCGGGCAATCCGCTCCCCGACGGCTGGTCGGACCCGGAGGTGCGGGCCGCGGTGCCGCAGGACGAGATCGCGGGCAAGGCGGCCATCCCGGCGCTGGTCGCCGTCGTCGCCGCCGCCGCGCGCACGCTGTGGCGGCACGGGGTGCTGCGGCGGCGCGCCCATGCCGCGCTGGCCGGTCTGCCGGCCACCGAAGTCGCGGTGCTGCCGGACGCGGAGGCGTACGCGTACGCGCTGCCCGGGCGCCGGGGCGGGCGCGGCCGGATCGTCGTCAGTACGGCGCTGCTCGCGGGGCTGCGCTCCGCGGAACGGCGGGCGGTGTTCGCCCATGAGCGGGCCCATCTGACGGCCCGGCACCACCGGCATCTGCTGACCGTCCGGCTCGCGGCGCGGCTCAATCCCTTTCTGCGCCCGCTGAGTTCGGCCGTGGCGTACACGGCGGAGCGGTGGGCGGACGAGGAGGCCGCCGCGCGGGTGGGTGATCGCAGGGCGGTCGCTCGGGCGATCGGCAAGGTGGCGCTGTCCGGCGGGGCGGTGCGCGAGCCGGTCTTCGCGCACCTGGCGGCGCCGGGTCCGGTGCCGCGCCGGGTCGCGGCGCTGCTGGGCCCGGCCCCGCCCACGGCGGGCCGCCTTCCCGCGTTCACCACCGTGGGGCTCGCCGTGTGGACGGCGGGCGCGGGCGCGGCCGCCTCCGCGATGTCCTCCGCGAACTCGGCCCTCACCCTCGCCGTCACGCTGCACGCCGCGACGCCTTGGTGACGACGGTTGTCGGTCGACTGCGGGCCCGGTGGCCGCTTCTCGCGCAGTTCCCCGCGCCCCTGAAAGGCCTGCGGCCTTCAGGGGAGGCGGCGCGAAGCGCCTGCCACAGGGGCGCGGGGAACTGCGCGACCGGCCACGACGAGAGCCGCACGCGACGACGGACTCCCCGGTGCCTAGAGGTCGAACTCCTGCGGAGGCAGCCCCAGCATCTGGCACGCCTCGCGCACGACGGCCCGCTCGGTGGCGTCGAAGTCGCCGTCGGCGCCGCCGATGACGATGCCGATCTGGATCACGGCCCGCGCCTCGGCCTCCTTCTTCTTGGCCTTGGCGACTTCCTGGAGCACGCTCACCTTGCCGAAGTCGAAGTCGGCGGTCAGCTTGTCCAGGTTCGCCTCGAAGCGGCGCTGGAGGTCGTCCGCCGGGAAGTTCTGCAACACCTCGTTGCTCATGATCAGTTGGGCGACGCGGCGGCGCTCCGACGGGTCGATCGTGCCGTCGGCGGCGGCCACCAGCGCGCACATCGCCATCGAGGCGTCGCGAAAGGCGCCCGACTTCAGGTCGTTCTTCTTCGCCACCAGCTGCGTCTGCATCGTCGACGCGGATTCCTTGATGCGGTCCCACAGGGCCACGAGCGTTCCTTCGGTTGGAGGGTCCTTGAAGTCTGCTTCAACAGCTGTTCGCTTCTACAGCCATACGCTTCTACAGCTATGTAGAAACTAGCGGCTCCCCGGGAAAGTTCCGCCCGCCCACCAGTTCGGACAGCACGTCCTCCATCGTCACGAAGCCGATCACGGTCCCCTTGTCGCCGGTGACGGCGGCGAGATGGCTTCCCTGCGCGCGCAGCGCCGTGAGGGTGTCGTCGAGCGGGGTGTCGATGCGGACCCGGGTCAGCGGGTGCAGGACGTCGCGCGGGAAGGGCCGGTCCCGGTCGACGACGCCGAGGGTGTCCTTGATGTGCAGATAGCCGAGGAGCGCGGCGCCGTCCGCCCCGGTGACGGGGAAGCGGGAGAACCCGGCCCCGGCAGCCGCCCGCTCCAGACCGGCGGGCGTGATGGTGTCCGGCACCGTGCGCATCGACCGCGCGGGCACGACGATCTCGCCGACCGGGCGGGTGCCCAGCTCCAGGGCGTCGCGCAGCCGCTCCCCGTCGGCGGGCGAGAGCAGGCCCGCCTCGCTGGAGTCGAGCACGATGCGGGCCAGCTGGTCGTCGGTGAAGACCGCCTCGACCTCGTCCTTGGGCTCGACCCCGAGCAGCCGCAGCAGGGCGTTGGCGAAGGCGTTGATGCCGAAGACGACCGGGCCGAGGGCGCGGGTGAGGCCGACCAGCGGCGGGCCGAGCAGCAGGGCCGTACGCACGGGCGCGGCGAGCGCGATGTTCTTCGGCACCATCTCGCCGAAGAGCATGTGCGCGTACGTCGCGGCGGTCAGCGCGATGACGAAGGAGAGCGGGTGGACGAGGGCGTGCGGGACGTGCACCGCCTCGAAGGCCGGTTCGAGGAGATGGGCGATGGCCGGCTCGGCGACCGCGCCGAGCGCCAACGAGGAGACGGTGATGCCGAGTTGGGCCGTGGCCAGCATGGCGCTGATGTGCTGGAGCGCCCACAGCACGGTCCTCGCCCGCTTGCCGCCCTCACGCGCGTGGGGCTCGATCTGGTCGCGGCGTACGGAGATCAGGGAGAACTCGGCGCCGACGAAGAACGCGTTGGTCAGCAGGGTCAGGGCGCCGATGGCGAGCTGGAGAGCGGTCATCGGGCGTCCTCGGGCAGGTGCGGTACGGGAGCCGCGGGTGCGGTGACGCGGACGCGGCCCGCGCGGTGGTGGTCGACGCCGAGCACGGTCAGCCGCCAGCCGCCGAGGTCCACGGTGTCGCCGGGCTCGGGGATGCGGGCCAGGCGGGTGGCGACGAGTCCGGCCACCGTCTCGTACGGGCCCTCGGGCGCGGTGAGTCCGATCCGGGCCAGCTCGTCGATGCGGACGCCGCCCTCGGCCTCCCAGCTCGCGCGGCCGTCGGGGCCGGGGCCCGCGGGCCGCAGGTCGGGGGCGCTGACCGGGTCGTGCTCGTCGCGGACCTCGCCGACGACCTCCTCGACGATGTCCTCCATGGTCGCCACTCCGGCGGTGCCGCCGTACTCGTCGATGACGACGGCCATCGTGCGGGTCTCGCGCAGCCGCTCCAGGAGCCGGTCGGCGGGCAGGCTGTCGGGGACCAGCAGCGGCTCGGTGGCCAGCTCGGTGACCGGAGTGAGGGGCCGCCGGTCCGGCTCCAGGGCCAGGACGTCGCGGATGTGGACAGTGCCGATGACGTCGTCGAGGCCGTCGCGGTGGACCGGGAAGCGGGACAGGCCGGTGGCGTGGGTCAGCTCCGCCGCGTCGGCCGCCGTGGCGTGCGCCTCCAGGGAGCGGACGTCGACGCGCGGCGTCATCACGTTCTCCGCGGTCAGCTCGCTCAAGTGCAGGGTGCGCACGAACAGTTCGGCCGAGTCGGCCTCCAGGGCGCCCTCGGCGGCGGAGTGCCGGGCGAGCGCGACCAGCTCCTCCGGGGTGCGGGCGGAGGCCAGCTCCTCGGCGGGCTCCAGGCCGAAGCGGCGCACCGCGCGGTTCGCCGTGTTGTTCAGGTGGCGGATGAACGGGCCGAAGGCGGCGGTGAATCCGCGCTGCGGCCCGGCGACGACCTTGGCCACGGGGACGGGGCGGGCGATCGCCCAGTTCTTCGGCACCAGTTCGCCGACGACCATCAGGACCACCGTGGACAGGGCGACGCCGAGCACGGAGGAGACCGACGTGGCGGCACCGCCGAGCCCCGCCGCCTCCAGCGGGCCGCGCAGCAGCGCCGAGATCGAGGGCTCGGCGAGCATGCCGATCACCAGCGAGGTGACGGTGATGCCGAGCTGGGCCCCGGAGAGCTGGAACGTCAGGTGCCGTACGGCCTTCAGTGCGCCGGCCGCACCGCGCTCACCGGCGGCGGCGGCGCGCTCCAGCTCGCCCCGCTCGACGGTCGTCAGGGAGAACTCGGCCGCGACGAACAGCGCGCAGGCGAGCGTGAGCAGCAGCGCGAGGCCGAGCAGCAGCAGCTCGGTCATGACCGCCCCACCCCCTGCCCGGGTGTCTCGGTCATCGGTGGTCGGCTACTCGGGGGCTCACCCATCGCGGGCCTGGCTCCTTCGCACTCGGGAGATCGGCTGATCTCGGCGGGTCGTGACGGTGGGGCGGCGAGGCAAAAACGCATATCCTTCTACGCGCCTGTAGAACGTGGCCGGGTTCGGTGTAGTTCCCGGCGTCCCCACCCCTGTAACCCCTGCAACCCCCGCAATCCCCGCAATCCCCGTAGCCCTCGTACGCACATAAGGGAGTGAACGCCTCGATGGTGTTCAAACGACTGCTCGGCTCACTCGGCGTGGGCGGCCCCACCGTCGACACCGTCCTCGCGCCCGGGGCCGCCGCCCCCGGCGGCACCCTGTCGGGACAGGTCCGGCTCACCGGCGGCAGCGGCGACTTCGACATCGAGCACATCACCCTGGAGCTGGTCGCCCGGGTCGAGGCCGAACAGGGCGACCACGAGGACGTGGGCGCGGTGACCTTCGACCGGTTCGTGGTCGGCGGCGGCTTCCGGCTGACCGCGGGCGCCGAGCACACGGTGCCGTTCTCCGTGACGCTGCCCTGGGAGACCCCGGTCACCGAGCTGTACGGGCAGCAGCTCGGCATCGTCCTGGGGGTGCGCACCGAGCTGTCGGTGGCCGGCGCCCGGGACAAGGGCGACCTCGACCCGCTCGCCGTCGGCCCGCTCCCGGTGCAGGAGGCGGTCCTGGAGGCGTTCGGGCAGCTCGGCTTCGGCTTCAAGTCGGCCGACCTGGAGTACGGGCGCATCGGCGGCACCGGCCAGCAGCTCCCCTTCTACCAGGAGATCGAGCTGACCCCGGCCCCGGCCTACGCGCACGCGGTCGAGGAGATCGAGGTGACCTTCCTCGCCACCCCCGGCGGCATGGAGGTGGTCCTGGAGGCCGACAAGCGCGGCGGCCCGTTCGGCGGCGGGCACGACGCGCTCACCCGCTTCACCGTCGCCCACGACGGCATCCACCACCACGACTGGAACACGCTGGTCGACGGCTGGGTCCGGCAGCTGGTGGAGCACCACGGGGCGTACGGCGACCACGCGGCGTACGGCGCGGGCCACCACCACGGGTACGACGACCACCACGACCACGGGCATGGGCACGGGCACGGGCACCGCTCCGGTCCCGGTGTCGGGACGGCCGTCGCGGCGGGCGCCGCCGGGCTCGCCGTCGGGGTGGTCGGCGGGCTCGTGGCCGCCGAAGTCGTCGACGAGGTCGGAGACTTCTTCGAGGGCGACGACGACGAGGACGGCGAGGACTGACCATGTTCGGCAACAGCGAGGACGGCGAGGACTGACCGTGTTCGGACTCAGTGAAGTGGCCATCGTCCTGATCATCGCCGCCGTCGTCATCGGCGTGAAGAAACTGCCCGAACTGGTCCGCAGCGCGGGCAAGTCGGCCCGCATCCTCAAGGCCGAGGCGCGAGCGCTGAAGGAGCAGGACGCCGAGGACGGTCCGGCGCGGGCGCCGCGGGTGATCCCGGGCGAGACCGTGCCCCCGAAGGAGGAGCCCCGGGCGTAACTCCTCGCGGACAGGGCGCCGAGGACCATGGCGTGATGTTCTGAATGGTGGTTCACTGCTTGCATGGCCTACCGCAAGACCCCCGCCGAGCTGCGCCGCCTCGACGCCGCCCGTGAGCACCTGATCGCCTGCGCCACCGCGGTCGTCGCCGAAGTCGGCTGGTCCCAGGCGTCGGTGACGGCCGTCGCGGACTCGGCGGGCATCGCGGCGGGCTCCGTCTACCAGCACTTCCCGTCCAAGTCCGCGCTCGCCGTCGAGGTCTTCCGGCGGGCCGCGGGCCACGAGGTCGAGGTGCTCGACGAGGTGCTGCACGGCCCCGGCGATCCCGTCGCGCGGCTGGCCTCCGGCGTCGGCGTGTTCGCCCGCCGCGCCCTGGAGAACCGCGGCCTGGCCTACGCGCTGCTCGCCGCCCCCGCCGAACCGGCGGTCGGCGCCGAGCGCCTCGACTTCCGCCGCCGCTACCGCGCGCTCTTCGCCGAGGTCGTCCGCGAGGGCACCGCGGCCGGCCAACTCCCGCCGCAGCACGCCGAGATCACCGCCGCCGCGCTCACCGGCGCGGTCGGCGAGGTCCTCGCGTACCCCCTGGGCGCCCCGGACGGGACGGCGCCCGACGAGATCGTCGCCGAACTCACCGCCACCGTGCTGCGCTGCGCGGGCGCCGCCGACCCGACCACCGCCTGAAGCCGGAGGAGCCGTCATGACCGCGACCAGCCACCCCACCGCCGTGACGCACGACGTCACCAACCAGGCGCCGCCGCTGACCGGTCACGACGCCGCCGACGACGCGGTGCTGACCGAGGGCGTGCGACGCGAGGGAGCCGCCTGGCACCTCGACGACCTGCACCGCTTCGGCCGGCTCGTCGGCAGCGAGGAGGCCCGCACCTGGGCCGACCAGGCCAATCGCTTCGAGCCCGAACTGCGCACCCACGACCGCTACGGCAACCGGATCGACGAGGTCGACTTCCACCCCGCCTACCACTCCCTGATGACCGCCACGGTCGGCGCGGGCGCCGCCGGTTCGGCCTGGGCCGACGAGCGGCCCGGCGCCCACGTCGCCCGCGCCGCGACGTTCATGGTCGCCACCATGATGGAGCAGGGCCACATGTGCCCGGTCTCCATGACGTACGCCGTGATCCCCGCCCTGCGCCGCTCCCCCGACCTCGCCAAGACGTACGAGCCGCTGCTCACCTCCACCGTCTACGACCCGGGGCTGCGCGCCCCCGCGCAGAAGCGCGGGCTGCTCGCCGGGATGGGCATGACGGAGAAGCAGGGCGGCACCGACGTGCGCGCCAACACCACGTCGGCGGTCGAACAGCCGGACGGCAGCTGGCGGTTGCGCGGCCACAAGTGGTTCACCAGCGCTCCGATGAACGACCTGTTCCTCGTCCTCGCGCAGGCACCCGGCGGCCTGTCCTGCTTCCTCGTGCCGCGCGTGCTCCCCGACGGCAGCCGCAACACCTTCCGCATCCAGCGCCTGAAGGACAAGCTCGGCAACCGCTCGAACGCCTCCAGCGAGCCCGAGTTCGACGACACCGTCGCGTGGCTCGTCGGCGACGAGGGCAAGGGCGTGCGGACCATCATCGACATGGTGACGATGACTCGGCTCGACTGCGTCCTCGGCTCGGCCGGGCACATCCGCGAGGCGCTGGCCCAGGCCGTCCACCACTCCCGGTACCGCTCGGTGTTCGGCGCCAGGCTGATCGACCAGCCGCTGATGCGCAACGTCCTCGGCGACCTGGGCCTGGAGTCGGAGGCCGCCACCACGCTCGGCCTGCGCCTGGCCGGGGCCGCCGACCGGGCCCAGCGCGGCGACACCGGCGAGCGCGCCTTCCTGCGGCTGGCCACCGCCGTCGCCAAGTACTGGGTGTGCAAGCGGCAGCCGGGCATCGTCGCCGAGGCCCTGGAATGCCTCGGCGGCAACGGCTACGACGAGGCATCGGGCATGCCCAGGCTGTACCGCGAGGCCCCGCTGAACGGCATCTGGGAGGGCTCGGGCAACGTCAACGCGCTCGACATGCTGCGCGCCCTGGCCCGCGAGCCCGCGTCCCTGGAGGCGTTCCGTACGGAGATCGAGGCCGCGTCCGGCGCGGACCGCCGACTGGACGCCGCCTGGCGGGAGTTGAAGGAGCAGTTGGTGCTCACCGAGGACGCCCCGCTGCGCGCCCGCCGCGTCATCGAGCGGGCCGCCCTGGTGCTCCAGGGCTCGCTCCTCGTACGGCACGCCCCGGCCGCCGTCGCGGACGCGTTCTGCGCGTCGCGGCTCGGCGGCGACCAGGGCCTGGCGTTCGGCACGCTGCCGCCGGGGACCGACTTCGCGGCCCTGATCGAGCGGCTGCCCGCCTGAGCGTTCAGACCGCCACACGGCGGTGGCCGCCGGGCATCCCGAGCGTGGGGTGGGCGACGCCCCAGGCCGCGCCCTTGCAGACGAGTTCCTTGTAGAGGGCGGCCGTGCGGCCGGTCAGGGCCGACTTCTTGGACCGGTCGTCGGCGGTGACGAACTGGATCAGGCCCTCCTTGCGGCCCAGCGAGACGCACTGGTTGAAGTAGCGGATCGGCACCGTCGGCACCTCGGCGCCCGACAGGCGGGCGGCGATCGCGTCGGCGGCCTGCCAGGCCGAGGGGACGCCCGAGGCGCACGACATCCGCAGCGGCTTGTCGCCGGGACCTTCCACCAGGGCCGCGTCGCCGACGGCGTAGACGTCCGGGTGGGAGACGGCGCGCAGGGTGCGGTCGACGACGATCTGCCCGGTCTCCGAGACCTCCAGGGTGGTGGCCTTGGCGATGGGGTGGACGGCGAACCCGGCGGTCCACACGGTCACCGCGGCGGGCAGCGGCGCCCCGGCCCCGGTGGTCACGTGGTCCGCGTCGACGGCCGTCACGGCGGTGTGCTCGTGCACCGTGATGCCGAGCCGGTCCACGACCCTGCGCAGGTGGGCGCGGCCCTTGGCGGAGAGCCAGTCGCCGAGGGCGCCGCGGGCGGCGAGCGCGACGGCCAGGTCGGGGCGGGCCTCGGCGATCTCGGTCGCGGCCTCCACACCGGTGAGACCGCCGCCGACGACGACCACCGCCTGCCCCGGGGCGAGTCCGGCCAGCCGCTCGCGCAGCCGCAGGGCGCCGGGGCGGCTCGCGATCTGGTGGGCGTGCGCGGCGGCGCCGGGCACACCGTGGTCGTCCCAGCCGCTGCCGAGCGCGTAGACGAGGGTGTCGTAGGGCAGCGCCTCCTCACCCTCCCCGGCGGCGACCGTCACCTCCTTGCGCTCGGCGTCGACGGCGGTGACCTGCGCGATCCGCACCTCGACGCCCGTACCGGCGAACATGCCGGCGAGCGGGCGGCGGGCGAGGTCCTGGCCGGTGGCGAGCTGGTGCATGCGGACGCGCTCGACGAAGTCGGCCTCCGCGTTGACGAGGGTGATGCGGACGTCGTCCCGGTGCAGCCGACGGGCGAGGCGGCCGGCGACGGTGGCTCCGGTGTAGCCGGCGCCGAGGACGACGATGCGGTGCTGCTGCATGGCGGGCTCCTACAGGCTCTGGCCGCCCCCGTTCCGGGCGGGCTCGCCTCTTGAACCGGACAGCACCCTGTTTCCTGACAACCCCCTGACGTGACCCGCGTCACTCCCGGCGAAGCCGGTCAGAAGGCCGCCTTCAGCAGCGGCTCCCCGTGGTCCGCGGCCGCCCACTGCCGGGTGGCGCGCTCCAGCTTGTCGGGGTTGACCTGGCTGCGGAACGCGGCGAGGCCGCCGTCCCCGAACTCCGGGCACATGACGCCGACGACCCGCCCGCCGAGGACCGCGACGACGGCGACCGCGCCGTTGGCCGTCGACACGTACACCTCGGGCGAGCCGCCGATCAGGTCCTGCTTGGCCTTCGCGGGCCTGAACAGGCCGCGCATGAACGTGGCGACCGCCTTCGCGCCCACGAACGCGCTCGCCCGCGCGGGCACCTTCCCGCCGCCGTCGCCGATCGCGATGGCGTCCTGGGTGAGCAGCGCGACCAGCGGCTCGGTGCGGCCGCTGGTGGCGGCCACCAGGAACTCCGCCACGACCCGCCGGGCGGCGGCCTCGTCGATCTCGGCGCGGGCCCGGCCGTCCGCGACGTGCCGCCGGGCGCGGTGGAAGGTCTGCTGGCTGGCGGCCTCGCTGATGTCGAGGATCCCGGCGATCTCCCGGTGCGAGTAGGCGAACGCCTCCTTCAGCACGTACACCGCCCGCTCGTTCGGACTCAGCCGCTCCAGGAGGACGAGGACCGCGTACGAGACCGAGTCGCGCTGCTCGGCGGTGCCGGCCGGGCCGAGCATCGGGTCGCCGGCGAGCAGCGGCTCCGGCAGCCAGGCGCCCACGTACGTCTCGCGGCGGGCGCGGGCCGACGCCAGCTGATTGAGGCAGTAGTTGGTGAGCACCTTGGTCAGCCAGGCCTCGGGCACCTCGATCCGCCCGGTGTCGGCGGCCTGCCAGCGCAGGTACGTCTCCTGCGCGGCGTCCTCGGCCTCGCTCGCCGAGCCGAGCAGCCGGTAGGCGATGGCTTCCAGGCGCGGCCTCGCGGCCTCGAAGCGGTCCACGTCGCGCTCGGTCACGGCCATGGCCCGGATCCTAACCCGCCCCCGGGAGACGGCTCAGAACTCCGCGGTGTCCAGGTCGAAGCCGAGAGGCGCCGGGAGCGGGACCGCGAGGCCCGTCCTGTACGAGGACTTGGTCGTGTAGTCGTCGTCCTCGGGGGACGCGCAGACGGTGACCTGCCCGGCTTCCCGGTCGATCAGGAGGTGGACGGGGACACAGGCGCGCGCGTACAGGTACTTCCAGGTGCTGTGGGGATGTTCGCCGTGCGACGGCTGTGCCATCTTTCCCGCGGACTCCGTAGCACCTTTCGGCTACTCGTCGGCCTCCAGGTCGCCCTCGGTCTCCAGGTACACCTGGCGCAGCGCTTCGAGGACCTGCGGGTCGGGCTTCTCCCACATGCCGCGCGACTCGGCCTCCAGGAGCCGCTCGGCGATGCCGTGCAGGGCCCACGGGTTGGCCTCGGAGAGGAACTGGCGGTTGGTCTCGTCGAGGACGTACGTCTCCGTGAGCTTGTCGTACATCCAGTCGGCGATGACGCCGGTCGTGGCGTCGTAGCCGAACAAGTAGTCCACGGTGGCGGCGAGTTCGAAGGCGCCCTTGTAGCCGTGGCGGCGCATCGCCTCGATCCACTTGGGGTTCACGACGCGGGCCCGGAAGACGCGGGACGTCTCCTCGACGAGGGTGCGGGTGCGGACCGTCTCGGGGCGCGTCGAGTCGCCGATGTACGCCTCGGGCGCGGTGCCGCGCAGCGCGCGCACGGTGGCGACCATGCCGCCGTGGTACTGGAAGTAGTCGTCGGAGTCGGCGATGTCGTGCTCGCGGGTGTCCGTGTTCTTGGCGGCGACGGCGATCCGCTTGTAGGCGGTCTCCATCTCGCCGCGGGCCGCCTTGCCGTCGAGGCCGCGGCCGTACGCGTAACCGCCCCACACCGTGTACACCTCGGCGAGGTCGGCGTCGGTGCGCCAGTCCTTGGAGTCGATGAGCTGGAGCAGGCCCGCGCCGTACGTGCCGGGCCGGGAGCCGAAGATGCGGGTGGTCGCGCGGCGTTCGTCGCCGTGCTCGGCGAGGTCGGCCTGCGTGTGGGCGCGGACGTGGTTGTGCTCGTCCGGCTCGTCGAGGGAGGCCGCGAGGCGCACCGCGTCGTCGAGCAGGCCGATCGTGTGCGGGAACGCGTCACGGAAGAACCCGGAGATGCGCAGGGTCACGTCGATGCGGGGGCGGCCCAGTTCCTCGTACGGGATCGCCTCCAGGCCCGTGACCCGGCGCGAGGCGTCGTCCCAGACCGGGCGGATGCCGAGCAGCGCGAACGCCTCGGCGATGTCGTCGCCCGCGGTGCGCATGGCGCTCGTGCCCCACAGGGAGAGGCCGACGGAGGTGGGGTACTGCCCGTCGTTGTCCTGCCGGTAGCGCTCGATCAGGGAGTCGGCGAGCGCCTGCCCGGTCTCCCACGCGAGACGGGAGGGGACGGCCTTCGGGTCGACGGAGTAGAAGTTCCGCCCGGTGGGCAGCACGTTGACCAGCCCGCGCAACGGCGACCCGGACGGCCCGGCGGGCACGAAACGCCCCTCCAACGCCCGTACGGAGTGGTCGAGTTCGGCGGTGGTGGCGTTGAGACGCGGAACGACCTCGCGGGCGGCGAAGGTCAGAATGTCAGCAACCAGATCCAGCCCCTCCGGCGATTGAGGAGCGGGGTCCGGGGCGGAGCCCCGTGACGCCAGCGCCATCGCGGCGGGAACGGCCTCGGGCGACCAGGAAGCGGCCTCCATCGCCTCGACAAGCGCACGGGCCGCCGCCTCAGCGGCATCGGCATCGACCCGGGTCGCCTTCGACTCGTCGAGCCCCAGCGCCTCGCGCAACCCGGGAAGCGCCGAACTCCCGCCCCAGATCTGGCGGGCCCGCAAAATGGCCAGCACCAGATTGACCCGGTCGGCACCGCCCGGCGCCTGCCCGAGGACATGCAGCCCGTCACGGATCTGCGCGTCCTTGACCTCGCACAGCCAGCCGTCGACGTGCAGCAGGAAGTCGTCGAACCCGTCGTCGTCGGGCCGGGCCTCCAGGCCCAGGTCGTGGTCGAGCTTCGCGGCCTGGATCAGCGTCCAGATCTGGGCCCGGATCGCGGGCAGCTTCGCCGGGTCCATGGACGAGATCTGCGCGTACTCGTCGAGGAGTTGCTCCAGGCGCGCGATGTCGCCGTAGGAGTCGGCGCGCGCCATCGGCGGCACCAGGTGGTCGATGAGCGTGGCGTGCACGCGGCGCTTGGCCTGGGTGCCCTCGCCGGGGTCGTTCACGAGGAACGGGTACACCAGCGGCAGGTCGCCGAGCGCGGCGTCGGGCGCGCAGGCGGCGGACAGGCCCGCGTTCTTGCCGGGCAGCCACTCCAGGTTGCCGTGCTTGCCGAGGTGGATCATCGCGTCGGCGCCGAAGCCGCCGTCGTCGGCGGAGGCGGCGATCCAGCGGTAGGCCGCCAAGTAGTGGTGGGACGGCGGGAGATCGGGGTCGTGGTAGATCGCGATCGGGTTCTCGCCGAAGCCGCGCGGCGGCTGGATGAGGACGAGCAGGTTCCCGCGGCGCAGGGCGGCGAGCACGATGTCGCCCTCGGGATTGCGGGAGCGGTCGAGGAACATCTCGCCGGGCGGCGGGCCCCAGTGCCGCTCGACGGCGTCCCGCAGCTCCTGCGGCAGCGTCGCGTACCAGCGCTTGTAGTCGGCGGCCGGGATGCGGACCGGGTTCTTGGCGAGCTGCTCCTCGGTCAGCCACTCCTGGTCGTGGCCGCCGGCGTCGATGAGCGCGCGGATCAGTTCGTCGCCGTCGCCGGAGGCGAGGCCCGGTATGGCGGCCGGGTCCCCGAAGTCGTAGCCCTCGTCGAGCAGCCGCTTGAGCAGCACGATCGCGGAGGCGGGGGTGTCCAGGCCCACCGCGTTGCCGATCCGGGAGTGCTTGGTCGGGTACGCGGACAGGACCAGCGCCAGCTTCTTGTCGCGGGCGGGGATGTGCCGCAGGCGCGCGTGGCGGACGGCGATCCCGGCGACGCGGGCGGCACGCTCGGGGTCGCCGATGTAGGCGGGAAGCCCGTCCTCGTCGATCTCCTTGAAGGAGAACGGGACGGTGATCAGGCGGCCGTCGAACTCCGGCACCGCGATCTGCGTGGCGGCGTCGAGCGGGGAGACGCCCTCGTCGTTCTCCTCCCAGTCCGCGCGGGACGAGGTGAGGCACAGGGCTTGCAGGATCGGCACGTCGAGCCCGGTCAGCGCGCCCGCGTCCCAGGCCTCGTCGTCGCCGCCCGCGCTCGCCTCGGCGGGGCGGGTGCCGCCGGCCGCGAGGACGGTGGTGACGATGGCGTCGGCGCCGGACAGGGCCTCGATCAGCGCGGGCTCGGGGGTGCGCAGCGACGCCACGTAGAGCGGGAGCGGGCGGGCGCCGGACGCCTCGATCGCGTCGCACAGGGTGTGTACGAACGCGGTGTTGCCGCTCATGTGGTGGGCGCGGTAGTAGAGCACGGCGACCGTGGGGCCGTCGGCCCGCGACGCCGGGCGCTCCAGCGGGCCCCAGGCGGGCGCGGGCTGCGGCGGCTCGAAGCCGTGGCCGGTGAGGAGCACGGTGTCGGAGAGGAAGCGGGCCAGCTGCGTCAGGTTCTCCGGGCCGCCGTGCGCCAGGTACTTGTGGGCCTCGGCCGCGATGCCGACGGGCACCGTGGAGGCCGCCATCAGCTGGGCGTCCGGGGCCTGTTCACCGGTGAGGACGACCAGCGGCACCCCGGCGGCGGTCAGCCGGTCGATGCCGTCCTGCCAGGCGCGGACCCCGCCCAGGAGCCGTACGACGACCAGTCCTGCGCCGTCGAGGAGTGCGTCGAGATCGTGCTCGACGCTGATCCGGGAGGGGTTCGCGAAGCGGTACGCGACCGGCGCGTCATCGGCGGCGTTCGCCGCGCGGGCGCTGAGCAGGTCGGTGTCGGAGGTCGACAGGAGCAGCAGCTGCTGGGGCATGCGTCGGCTGGCCTTCCTCGGGGTGTCCGCGCCCCGGGTGGTCGTTGGACGGCAGGAGTTCCTGGCTCGTCCCGCGCCGGGGCGCGGGACTCACAGTGGCGGGACCGCGCCGGATTCGCACCGGCTTCCTCCCCTGTCGCCGTCGCTGGCGATGTGTGGTCTGTGCCGCCATCGTACGGGGCGGGTGCGCACCCCGGTACGGGATGCCCGTCACAGGCCCATGGGTATGCTCCCCGGCATGTCCCCCACTCACATATCCGCTGATCCCGCCCGGGGCGACGCCTGCCCGGGCGCGCTGCGGCTGCACGCGGCGGACGACGGTTTCCTGGCGCGGGTGCGGATTCCCGGCGGGGTGCTGACGGTGACGCAGGCGCGGGCGCTCGGCGCTCTCGCGGGGCGGCTCGGGGACGGGGTGCTCCATCTCACGTCGCGCGGAAACGTTCAGCTGCGCGGGCTGCGGGACGGTTGCGGGGGTGAGTTGGCGGACTCTCTGAGCGCGGCCGGGCTGCTGCCGTCGCCCGCGCACGAGCGGGTCCGCAATGTGGTCGCCTCGCCGATGTCGGGGCTCGACGGGGCCGGGCACGTCGACGTACGCGGGTGGCTGCGCGGGCTGGATGCGGCGCTGTGTGCGAGTTCTGTGACGCCGGGGTTGTCCGGGCGGTTTCTTTTCGCGCTGGACGACGGGCGCGGGGATGTCGCTTCGCTGGGTCCGGATGTGCTGGTGCGGGGGCTGCCGGGGGGCGACGGGCTGCTCTCGGTCGGGGGTGCCGAGTTCTGGTTGCCGTACGGGGATGCTGCGCGGGCCGCCGTGCGCGCCGCCGAGGTGTTCGTGGAGGCGGCGCGTCGGGTTTCTGGTCGCCGGGTGTGGAGGGTGTCCGAACTCGGCCTCTCCGCAACGGAGTTGCAGACCCTCCTCGAGGGCCCCGTCACGGGGCTCCGCCCCGGCCCCCGCTCCTCAAACGCCGGAGGGGCTGAATGGGCTGAGCGCCCCGTAGGGGCGCGGGGAACTGCGCGAGAAGCGGCCACCGGCGATCAGCCGACGCACGACGAACAGCGCCCCGAAGGGGCGCGGGGAACTGCGCGGCCAGCACCCGCGAACCCGCACTCGACGACAACCGGCATCGCCCTCCCCTTCGGTACCGCGACCCCCGACCAGTGGGCGGCAATCACCGATCAGGCCGCCCAACTCCCCGCGCAAGAGATCCGGCTCACCCCCTGGCGCCGCGTCGTCATCCCCGGTGTCACCGAGAACGACCCCCCGGACACCACCCCCTGGACCCGAGTGGGCGCCTGTATCGGCAGTCCGGGATGCGCCAAGTCCCACACGGACGTACGCGCGGACGCCCGCGCCCGCCTCGCCGAGGCCCACCCCACCCTGCCCACCTACTGGTCCGGCTGCGAGCGTCGCTGCGGTCACCCGGCAGGGACGACGTACGTCGACATCACGGCCCGCCCGGACGGCGGCTACGACACGACCACCCGCACCACCACACGACCCCGTTGAGAGAGCCGAACCCCATGTCCCTGTACGACTACGAGAAGGACGGCGCGGCGATCTACCGCGAGTCCTTCGCCACCATCCGCGCGGAGGCCGCGGCCGGCCTGGCCGCGCTGCCCGCCGACGTCGCCCAGGTCGCGGTCCGCATGATCCACGCCTGCGGCCAGGTGGATCTCGTACCGGACATCGCCCACTCGCCCGGCGTGGTGGCGAAGGCCCGTGCCGCGCTGCGCGCCGGGGCGCCGATCCTGTGCGACGCGCGGATGGTCGCCAGCGGCGTCACGCGCAAGCGGCTGCCCGCCGACAACGACGTGATCTGCACCCTCAACGAGCCCGACGTGCCGTCCCTCGCGGCCGAGTTGGGCACCACGCGGAGCGCCGCCGCGCTGGAGCTGTGGCGTGATCGCCTGGAGGGCTCGGTCGTCGCCATCGGCAACGCCCCGACCGCCCTCTTCCACCTCCTGGAGATGATCGCGAAGGGCGCCCCGCGCCCGGCGGCGGTCCTCGGCATACCGGTGGGCTTCGTCGGCGCGGCCGAGTCGAAGGACGCGCTCGCCGCGTCCGGCCTGGGCCTGGAGTACCTGGTCGTCCGGGGGCGGCGCGGCGGCAGCGCGATGACGGCGGCGGCACTGAACGCGATCGCCACCGAGGCGGAGATCCTGGAGGACCGGGCATGAGCGGCAAGCTGTACGGGGTCGGGCTCGGCCCCGGCGATCCGGAACTGCTGACCGTGGCGGCCGTGAAGGCGATCGGCGAGGCCGACGTCGTCGCGTACCACTGCGCCCGGCACGGCCGGTCCATCGCCCGCTCGATCGCCGCGCCGTACCTGCGCGAGGACCAGATCGAGGAGCGGCTGATGTATCCGCTCACCGTGGAGACGACGGACCACCCCGGCGGCTACCGGGGCGCGCTCGACGACTTCTACGCCGAGGCCGCCGCGACGCTCGCCGCGCACCTGGACGCGGGCCGCACGGTCGCCGTGCTCGCCGAGGGCGACCCGTTCTTCTACGGCTCGTACCAGCACATGCACAAGCGGCTCGCGGACCGTTACGACACGACGGTCATCCCCGGTGTCACCTCCATCAGCGCGGCCGCCGCCCGGCTCGGCGAGCCGCTGTGCGAGGACAAGGAGACGCTGACCGTCATCCCGGGCACGCTGGACGAGGACGAGCTGGCGGCGCGGCTGGCGGCGGCGGACTCGGCGGTCGTGATGAAGCTGGGCCGCACCTTCACCAAGGTCCGTACGGCGCTGGAGGGTTCGGGGCGGCTGGACGACGCGCGGTATGTGGAGCGGGCGTTCATGGCGGGCGAGCGCACCGGCCGTCTCGCCGACATCGACCCGGACACGGTCCCGTACTTCTCGGTGGCGGTGCTGCCCTCGCGCGTGGAGACCGCGCCGGCCGAGGCGCCGGAGCGCGGTGAGGTCGTGGTCGTCGGCACCGGTCCGGCGGGCGCGCCCTGGCTGACCCCGGAGTCGCGCGGCGCCCTCGCCAACTGCGACGACCTGGTCGGCTACACGACGTACCTGGACCGGGTTCCGGAACGGCCGTGGCAGCGGCGGCACGGTTCGGACAACAAGGTGGAGTCGGAGCGCGCCGAGTTCGCCCTGGACCTCGCGCGGCGCGGGCGCCGGGTGGCGGTCGTGTCGGGCGGCGACCCGGGCGTCTTCGCGATGGCGACAGCGGTCCTCGAAGTGGCCTGCGAGGACCGGTACGCGGACATTCCCGTACGGGTCCTGCCGGGGGTCACGGCCGCCAACGCGGCGGCGGCGAAGGCGGGCGCCCCGCTCGGCCACGACTACGCCACGATCTCCCTGTCCGACCGGCTCAAGCCGTGGGAGGTGATCGCGGAACGGCTGCACGCGGCGGCCGCCGCCGATCTGGTCGTGGCGCTGTACAACCCCGGTTCGAAGAGCCGTACCTGGCAGGTGGCGAAGGCCCGCGAGCTGTTCCTCGAACACCGGGCGCCGGACACCCCGGTCGTGGTGGCCCGGGACGTGGGCGGGCCGGAGGAGTCGGTGCGCGTGGTACGGCTGACGGACCTGGACCCGTCGGTCGTCGACATGCGCACGCTGCTGATCATCGGCTCGTCGCAGACGCAGGCTGTGCCGCGCGGAACCGGCACGACGATCGCCTGGACGCCCCGCCGCTACCCGGAGGCCCCGGCGACCCGCTGAACCCAGGCGGCGGCCTCCGCCACGGTGGCCGCCTCCTCCACGCCCTCCGGCACGGGAGGCCGCCGCACGACGACGACCGGGATCCCGGCCTCGCGGGCGGCGGTCAGCTTGGGCGCGGTGGCGGCGCCGCCGCTGTCCTTGGTGACGAGCACGTCGATGCCGTGCCGGGCGATGATCTCCCGTTCGCCCTGAAGCGTGAACGGCCCGCGCTCCAGCAACACGTCCATGCGCGGCGGGAACGGCGGCTCGGGCGCGTCCACCGCCCGTACGAGGAAGTGGGCGCCGTCGACGTGCGCGAACGCGGCGAGCCCCTGCCGCCCGGTGGTGAGGAAAACCCTCCCGAACCCCCGAACGACCTCCGCGGCCTCCCCCAACGAGCCGACCTCCCGCCAGTCGTCGCCGACCCCGGCGACCCAGCCCGGTCGCCGCAGCGCGAGCAGCGGAACCCGGGCGACGGCGGCGGCCCGGGCCGCATTGAAACTGATCCGCTCGGCGAACGGATGGGTGGCGTCGACGACGGCGTCCACCCCGTGCCCCCGTATCCACTCCACGAGCCCGTCCACCCCGCCGAACCCCCCGACCCGCACCTCCCCCACGGGCAGCCGTGGCGCGGCGACCCGCCCCGCGAGCGAACTGGTGACCCGCACCCGCCCGTCCAGCGTCTCGGCCAGCTCCCGGGCCTCGGTCGTCCCACCGAGGATGAGTACGTGCGGCACGGGGATCTCCAGGGGCGACGGCTGAGGGGGCTCGCTCACTCAAGCACAGCAGGTCAGGGGTGTCCCTCCGTGGGTCACCGGCCTTCGGCACCGGACCGGACGCCCGTACAACCAAACGGCTCCGCCGTGGGTCTTCCCCTCGCCCGGACCAGGATCCGGCTCATTCTCGCTGGGAGAACCATGCGCATCAGAACCGCCGTCACCGCCGTTTGCGGCACCCTGGCCCTGCTCGGCGCCGTCGCGCCCGTCGCGCAGGCGGACAGTCACCACGGGGACACCCGGTTCACGTCCGTGACGTTCAGCAGGTCGACCGTGAACGTCGGCGTCAGCAAGGCGCAGTCGGTGACCGTCACCGCCACGGCCAAGGACGACTCCGGGATCAGCGGTATCTACGGCGGCAAGCTGGTCAGCCCCGACAAGCGCATCGCCTTCCCCGACGACGGGTCGTGCTCCCGGCCCTCGTCCACCACGATGAAGTGCACCTGGAAGTACGTGCTGGACGCGAACGACTCCGACGACTACGCCGACCTGAGGAACGCCGACGCCGGGACCTGGCACCTCGACGCCGAGGCCGCCGCCACGGACCACGACTTCTACACGCTCGACAGCAGCAAGACTGTCAAGGTCAAGCGCTACGCCGAGCTGTCCGTCACCCAGGCCGGCCCCGAGCCCGTGGGCAAGGGGCGCACCCTGACCGTGACCGGCGCGCTGACCCGCGCGAACTGGGACACGAACGTCTACGCCGGGTATACCGCGCAGCGCGTAGCCCTCCAGTTCAAGAAGTCCGGCAGCTCGTCGTACTCCACGGTGAAGACGGTGACCACCGACAGCAAGGGCAAGCTGAAGACGAGCGTGAAGGCCGCGTCGTCCGGTACCTGGCGGTGGATGTTCGCCGGTACGGGGACGACGATGGCGGTCACCGCGGGCGGGGACAGCGTCGCTCTCAAGTAGGGCTGTGAGGAGGGGACTTCAGGCTCCCCGGCGGGTCGTCTCCTCCAGCGCCCTCACCGCCCGCTCCAGGCGTGCCCGCCGGTTCTCCTGTGTCGCCTGGAGCAGGGGCAGCAGGACCAGGTAGCGGGCGGTCCGGTCGAGGGCGTCGAAAGCCGCGCGGGCCGCCGGGTTCGCGTCGAGCGCCGCGGTGAGGTCGTCGGGGACGGTGGCCGCCGACTGGGACGCGTAGGCGCGGTCCCAGCGGCCGTCCTCCTGGGCCCGGCGCACCTCGGCGAGTCCGGGCTCCCGCATCCGGCCGGCGGCAGCCAGGGCGGCGACCTTCTCCACGTTCACCCGGGACCACAGGCTCCGGGCCCGCCGCGGGACGTACTTCTGGAGGTAGTGCCGGTCGTCGAGGCCGCGCCGCTGCCCGGAGATCCAGCCCCAGCACAGGCCGACGTCGACCAGCTCGTCGTCCGTGACCGAGGCGATCCCCGACGCCTTCTTGGCCACCTTCACCCACACGCCCTCGCGCCGCGTGTGATGCCCGGCCAGCCACTCCTCGAAGGCCGCCGCGTCCGCGAACGCGCGAACCTCGACCCCGTCGAACTCGTCCATGCGGGCAACCTAACCCGCGGCGTCAGCGATTGCGCGGGTGGTTGCGGGCCGTGCGTTCGTTGCCGTGTTTGCAGGCGCCGGGCGGGCGGGGCCCCCACCCGTTTTCGGAGTCAGCAGGTGTGCCGGTCGCGCTCCGCCGAGTACAGGTGGCTGTCCCGGAACTGGGCGGCGCCGAGGGTGCGGCCCACCAGGATGACCGCGGTGCGCTGGACGCCCGAGGCCTTCAGCTGGCCGGCGATGTCGCCGAGGGTGCCGCGCAGCACGAGTTCGTCGTCGCGACTGGCGTAGGCGACGACCGCGGCGGGGCAGTCGGCGCCGTAGTGCGGGAGCAGTTCGGCGACGATGCGGTCGGCGTAGCGGGCGCCGAGGTGCAGGACCAGGAGGGCGCCGGACGCGCCCAGCGTCGCCAGGTCCTCGCCGGGCGGCATGGGCGTGGCCTGCTGGGCGATCCGGGTCAGGATGACGGTCTGGCCGACCGTGGGAACGGTCAGTTCGCGCTTCAGGGCCGCCGCGGCCGCCGCGAACGCGGGCACCCCGGGCACGACCTCGTACGGGATGCCGTGCGCGTCCAGGCGGCGCATCTGCTCCGCGACCGCCGAGAAGACCGACGGGTCGCCGGAGTGCAGCCGGGCCACGTCGAGCCCGGCCTCGTGGGCGGCGACGAACTCCCGCTCGATGGCGTCGAGGTCGAGGTCGGCGGTGTCGATCAGCCGGGCGTCCGGCGGGCACTCGGCGAGGAGTTCGGCCGGGACCAGCGAACCCGCGTACAGGCACACCCGGCACGCGGCGAGGGTGCGGGCGCCGCGCAGCGTGATCAGGTCGGCGGCGCCGGGGCCCGCTCCGATGAAGTAGACCGTCATGAGGGATCCGTCCCCGCTGTCTTCGTTGCTGACCATTGGGTGACCGGCATCGCCTGACGCCAGCCCGTGAAGCCGCCGACCGGCACGGCGTGCGCGACCGAGAGGCGGGTGAGGTCGCCGCCGTGGCGCCGGTGGCGGTCGGCGAGCAGCGCCTCCGACTCCAGCGTCACCGTGTTCGCGACCAGCCGGCCGCCCTCGCGCAGCGCCTCCCAGCACGCGTCCAGGAGGCCCGGCGCGGTCAGGCCGCCGCCGATGAACACCGCGTCGGGGGTGGGCAGTCCGGCCAGCGCGGCCGGGGCGGCGCCCGTCACCACGCGCAGGGCGGGCACGCCGAGGCGGGCCGCGTTGCGGGTGATCCGTCCGGCCCGCTCGGGCGAGCGTTCCACGGTGTACGCGCGGCACGAGGCGTGCGTGCGCATCCACTCCACGGCGATCGAACCGGAGCCGCCGCCCACGTCCCAGAGGAGTTCGCCGGGCGCGGGCGCGAGCGCGGCCAGGGTCGCCGCCCGCACATGGCGCTTCGTGAGCTGCCCGTCGTGCTCGTACGCGGCGTCGGGCAGCCCCGGCACCGCGCCCAGGCGGAGGGCGTCCGGGGCGCGCACGCAGTCGACGGCGATGACGTTCAGGGCGTCGCCGGGCGGGTGCGTCCACTCCTCGGCCACGCCCTCGTGCGCCGCCTCGGCCGGGCCGCCGAGCTGTTCCAGGACCGTCATCCGGCTCGGGCCGAAGCCCCGGTCGGTCAGCAGCGCCGCGACCGTCGCCGGGGTGTCCGCGCCCGCCGACAGGACCAGGACGCGCCGCCCGTCGTGCAGGACGGCCGCGAGCCGGTCGGCCGGGCGGCCCACCAGCGACACCGTCTCCGTGCCCTCCAGCGGCCAGCCGATGCGGGCGCACGCGTAGGAGACGGAGGAGGGGTGCGGGAGGATCCGGAAGGCGTCGGCGCCCGCCGTCTCCGTGAGCGTGCGGCCGATGCCGTAGAACATGGGGTCGCCGCTGGCCAGGACCGCGAGCCGGGAGCCCCGGTGGCGGTCGAGGAGGGCGGGCACGGCGGGGCGCAGCGGGGACGGCCACGCGACGCGCTCGCCCGTGCAGACGTCGTCCGGGAGCAGGGCCAGCTGGCGCGGGCCGCCGATGATCACCTCGGCGTCGGCGAGGGCGGCCCGGGAGACGGCCGGCAGGCCCGGCCAGCCGTCGGCGCCGATCCCTACGACCGTCACGGGTGTCGGATGCGCGGGAGTCACTGCCAGGTACCTCGTGCCGGGTGCGTCATGCTCGCAAACAGAAACGGACAGAGAAACCGAAACGTCAAGAACGTCAAGGTCGAAAGCCGCACTCTATCGGGCGACATCGGCTCCCCCGCCGAGCGCCCCAGGGAGACCCCCCGTGCCCCGTACCGCCCGCACCGCCGTCACCGGCCGCGTCGCGCCCATCATGCCGAGCCGCGCGCTGCCGCTGACCGTCGACTTCTACGCCGCCCTGGGCTTCACCGCCACCACCCACCTGCCCGACGACGGCTATCTGATCCTCGTACGCGACGACGCCGAACTGCACTTCTTCCACGCGCCCCGCACCGATCCCCTGACCACGGCGCACGGGGCGTACCTGCGGCTCGACGGGGGCGCGCACCTCGCCGACGCGCTGTACGAGGAGTGGCGCGCGACCGGGCTGAGCGCCGACCCGTACGCGACGCCGCGGCTCGTCGAGCCGGACGACACGGTGTACGGGATGCGGGAGTTCGCGCTCGTCGACCCGGACGGGAATCTGCTGCGCGTGGGTTCCGTCCTGGAGGCCACCGAGGGCTGACGCGGCGGGTGTTCCGGCGGCCCACCCGGTGGCGGACCGACGCGCCGCCCGGCGGCACGGTCCGCGGAACCGCCCCTTCCACGGTGTTACCTCGGACCACCGGGACACCGAGCGGGAGGAACGAGACGCACATGGCCAGGTACGGGGCGGCGCGGGCCTGGGTCGTGTCCGCCATGGTGCTGGGGGCATCGACGGCCGGGGTGCCGGCGCACGCGGCGGCCGACGACAGCGCGGACGCCGCGGACACCGGGCACGCCGCCGTGGTGTGGCCGGTGACGGCGACCCCGCACATGACGGCGGCGGCGCTCGGTTCGGGCGACGACGCGCGGGCGGTCTTCGACTCCGACGAGCTGGCCGGGCTGTTCGCGGACGGCGGGCGGCTGCGCGAGGTCGTCGAAGCCGGCCGGGGCCGCGAGGTGAGCTGGGTGCTCGACCCCGATCTGGTGCTCGCCGCGCGGGCCATGGCGCGCGGCTACCGCGTCGCGGACAGCGCCGAGTCCACCAACCCGCAGAACAGCACGCAGGGCACCGGGCAGAGCGCCGCCCGGGAGTGGCTGGCCGATCTGAAGAGCGCGGTGCGCGGCCGGGACGTGTGGCTGCTGCCGTACGCGGACACCGACCTCGCCTCCCTCGCCCACCATCCGTCCGGCGACACCGACGATCTGACCGAGGTCGTCGGGAACCTCGCGGAGGACGCCAAGAAGGACGTCGACTCGCTCCTCGGCACCGGGACCAGGACAGGCCTCGGCTGGCCCGCGGACGGCGCCCTCGACACCCGGATCACCGGGGTCGCGGGCAAGCTGGGCCTGACCTGGATGCTCGCCTCGGGCCAGGGCCTCACCCCGGCCGGCGCCGACCCGGTGACCCTCGGCGACGGCGCCGACGCGATCACGGCGCTGCCGTACGACGCGGACGTGACGACGGCGCTGGCCCGCATCAAGGACGAGGACAAGGACACGTCGCCGAGCCCCGGCGCGTCCCCGTCCGGTACGCCGTCGCCCACGTCGCCGGGCGCGACGCCCAGCCCGTCCCCCAGCGGCTCCGGCGCGTCGGGCTCCCCCTCGGCGTCCCCCTCCGCCTCCGCGTCGGAGAAGCCCGACACCCCGGATCCCAAGACCGTCGACCGGGTCACCGCGCTCCTGAAGGCGAACACCCGCCCCGTGGTCGTCCCGCCCCGCGAGCTGTCCGGCACCGCGGCGAACGCGCTGGCCGCCGCGATCGACTCCGGGACCGACGACGGCTGGCTGGAGCCGGAGGGCATCCGCACCGCCGACAACGATCCGGTGACCGGGCAGGCGGGCGCGTCCTCCGGGTATCCGTCGCGGCTGCGCGCCAGCGAGCTGACGTCCGCTCAACTCCAGGCCGTGGCGGGCGATCTGGACGGGCTGGCCACGCTCTCGAAGGTGCTCGCCGACCCGAAGGTCACCACGGCCTCCGTGCACGCGGCGATGGCCCGCGCCCTGTCGACGGCCTGGCGGGCGCTGGACGACGCCGACCAGGAGACGTTCCAGCGGCGCACGACGTCGTTCCTCGACACGTCGGTGGATTCGCTGCGGATGGTGCCGAAGTCGACGGTCACGGTGACCTCGGGCGACGCCACGATCCCGGTGACCGTCGACAACGGCCTCCAGCAGCCGGTCGCCGGGCTCGAACTGCGGGTCACCTCCAGCGACGCGGAGCGGCTGCGGATCAACGACGGGACGCTGGCGGTGGAGGCCGCCGGTTCGGCCAGCCACACCAACCAGCTCTCCGTCACCGCGAAGGCCAACGGCAAGGCGCAGCTCACGGCCCGGCTCTACACGACCAGCGACGGCAGGCCGTGGGGCGAGCCGATGACGTTCGAGGTGGACGTCGCCTCGGTGTCGACGGGCGCGATCACCGTGGTCGGCGCCGGAGTCGCGCTGATCGTGCTGGCGGCGGCGGTCCGGATGCGGAACGTGCGCAGGCGCCGGGCGAGGGAGCAGCCCCCCGCCGGCCCGCACACCCCCGACGGTCAGGACTGAGCGCGCAGGGTCCGCAGGATCAGCCACTGGTCGCCGTAGGCCATCGCGGTGCCGAGCGCGGCCGTCACGATGCCGACCGTCACCCCGCCGACGGCCGTGCCGACCGCGAGTCCGGCCGCGCCGAGCAGCGCGTGCACGGCGAAGCGGACGGCGACCAGGCCGAGGGCGAGGAGCCGGGTGCGCTTGTTCTTCCACAGGGCCTTCATCAGGCGCATCCGCGTCTTGAGGACGGTGAGGGAGAGCACGAGGTTGAGGACGATCAGGACCGGGATCACGCCGTACGCGGTCGGGTAGGCGCGGGCGACGTCGAAGATCCCGGCGAAGCAGCCCGCGATCGGGAAGTACCAGGCGGGCAGCCCCCTGAAGTCCACCGCCGCCCGGGCCCGGTCCTGAGCGTGAGCCTGAGCCTGCGTGCGCGTCGCCGTGTCCGTGCTCATGTCCGTGTCCCCCTGAGTGGCTGTCCGTTTCCGACACCACTGAGCTTCGCGGAACAGGGGGGTCCCCCGGCAGAGCGAGCCGTCCTCACTCGCCCCGTACAAATGTCACTTGTGCTTCTTGACGGCCGCCTCGGCGTCGACGATGCCCAGGCCCAGCTTGCTCACGTTCTTCGGGTTCTTCGCGGTGGACCGGATCGTCGACATGATCTCGTCGGGTTTCAGGCCCTGTTGGTGCAGGAGGGCGGCGACGGCGGCCACGTACGGGGACGCCATGGACGTGCCGGACAGCTTTCCGTAGCCGGAGGTGTCCTTCAGCGTCTCCTTCGTCCGGTAGGTGGGGAGCGTGGAGAGGATGTCGACGCCGGGGGCCGAGACGGCGTCGTCCACACCGAAGTTGGAGAAGGAGGCCGGAGCGCCGTTCGTGTCGCTGGCGCCGACGACGAGGACCGGGGTGCCCACCTTGTACGTCTGGACGTCGTCGCCGTCGTTGCCGGCCGCCGCGACGACCGTGACGCCCTTGCCGTAGGCGTACTTGATGGCCGCGTTGAGGATGCCGCCCTTGAGCAGCTTGGCCATCAGGCCCGATTCGCCGAGGGAGAGGTTGATGACGTCGGCGCCGTGGTCGGACGCCCACTTGATGCCCTTGATGATGTTGTCGTTGGAGCCGGAGCCGTCGGCGCCGAGCACCCGCACCGGCATGATCTTGGCGCCGGGGGCGCCGCCCGCGATGCCGACGCCGTTGTCGGTGTGGGCGGCGGCGATGCCGGAGACATGGGTGCCGTGGCCGTTGAGGTCCTTGGGCTCGTCGTCGTTGTCGACGAAGTCGTGGCCGTCCACGAGGCGGCCCTTGAGGTCGGGGTGGTCCAGGTCGGCGCCGGTGTCGACGACCGCGATGACGGTGTCGTCGCCCTTCGAGGTGGACCAGGCGTCCGGCAGGTGGAGCGCGTCGAGGGCCCACTGGTCGTCCCGCATGGGGTCGGGTTTGCTGTCGTCGTCCCCGCAGGCGGTGGCGGTCAGCAGGAGAACTGCTGCGAGGCAGAAGGCGAGAGGGGTTCGCGTACGCATGGTCCGAGCCTGCGGCCCGCACTCCGTTCACGCATGTGGTGGCGGGCCGCGCGGGCTACTCGGGTGACTCCGGTGGCCGGTTCGCCGGCCAGTCCGGCACCCACAGCTCGTCGTCGGGCACCGGCTCGCACGCGTAGCGGCCGGTCAGGTACGCGCGCAGGGAGCGCAGCGCCGGGTGCGGGTTGTCGTCGCGCCACAGCAGCCAGTGCGGGTAGACGGGCGTGGGGCGGGTGACGGTGAGGAAGCGCAGGCCGAAACCGGTGGGGCGGACGAGCGGGGTGCGGGTGCCGATGAACGTGCCCAGGTCGTCGGAGGCGGTGATCGTCCGCGCCATGTGCTCCATGCCGAACGCGGGCCCCGACGCGTCGAGCCGGATGCCGAACGCGGCCGCGAACCGGGCGTAGTAGGCGCCCCACTCGGCCGCCGGATCCAGGCCCGGCATCCAGATCCGCAGCCCCGCGAGCTCGGCGGGGGAGACGGTCTCGCGGCCGGCCAGCGGGTGCGCGGGGCCGACCGCCAGGACCACCGGCTCGTCGAGGACCCGCGCCGTGCGCACCGGCGCGGGCAGCCGCCCGGCGGGCAGGCTGTGCGCCCAGAACGCGGCGTCCACGCCCCCGTCCCGGACCGCTTCGAGCGCGGCCCGGGCCGCCCCGCGCACCACGACCACGTCGAGCGCCGCGTCCGGATGGGCGTGGTGGAAGTCCTGGAGCAGCCCGGCGGTGCTCACGCGCGTACCGAGCACGTCCACGCGCAGCGGGCGCGCCCCGGGCCGTACCGCCGCCTCCGCCTGGGCGACGGCCGCGAGGACGGCCCGCGCGTGCGGCAGGAACGCGGTGCCGTCGAGGGTGAGCCGCGCCCCGCGCGGGGTGCGCAGCAGCAGCCGTACGCCGAGCTGCCGCTCCAGGGCGGCGATGCGCTTGGAGGCGGCCTGCTGGGTGATGCCGAGGTCGGCGGCGGCGAGCTGGATCTGCCCCTCGTCGGCGACGGCCAGGAAGGTGCGTACGGCTTCCGGATCCACCCCGCCATACAACCACGGGTTGTACGGGGGTGCCGTGTCGGTTGTTTGATCGCGGGCCCGGGCAGCGGCTTGGATCCCAGGTCATGGACAAGGGGAGGGCCGAGCGGCTCGGGCGGGACTTCGGGTGGCTGTGGGCGGCGTTCGCGGTGAGTTCGGCGGGCTCCATGCTGGCCTTCGACGCGTTCGCGCTGATCGCGGTGACGGTGCTGCACAGCAGCCCGGTGCGGGTGTCGTTCCTGTCGGCGGCCGGGATCGCGGCGGGCGCGCTCTTCGCGGTGCCGCTGGGGCCGTGGGTGGAGTTCCGGCGCAAGCGGCCCGTGATGGTCGGCGCCGACCTGGCGCGCTGCGCGGCCCTGCTCACCCTCCCGCTCGCGTACGCCCTGCACGCCCTGAGCTATACGCAGTTGGTGCTCGTGTCGGTGGTCGTGGCCACGGCCGACATCGTCTTCCGGGCCGCGAGCGGCGCCCACCTCAAGGCGCTGGTCCCGCGGGAGGGGCTGCTGACGGCCAGTGCCCGCTTCGAGTCGACGACCTGGACGACGACCGCGCTCGGCCCGCCGCTCGGCGGCGCCGCGATCGGCCTCTTCGGCCCGCTGACGACCGTCGTCGGGGACGCGGTGAGCTATCTGCTGTCGGCGGCCGGCGTCCGCCGCATCCGCCGCCCCGAACCACCGCCGCCCGCCGCCGCCTCGAACCGGATCAGCGGCTCCGACATCGCCGAGGGCTGGCGCCACCTCTGGCGCACCCCGTACCTGCGCGCCCTGTTCCTGAACTCGACCCTCGTCAACGGCCTGATCATGGTCGGCGCCCCGCTGATGGCCGTCCTGATGCTGCGCGAACTCGGCTTCCCCGCCTGGGAGTACGGCCTCGCCTACGGCGTCCCGTGCGTCGGCGGCCTGATCGGCTCACGCCTGTCGTCACGCCTCGTACGCCGGTACGGGGAGCAGCGCGTCCTGCGCTGGAGCGGTACCGCGCGAGTGTGCTGGCCGGTGGGGCTCGCCCTCACCGGCACCGGCACCGGTGGTCTGGTGACGGTGATGGTGGTCGAGCTGGGCCTGATCACGTGCATCGGCGTCTACAACCCGGTCCTCGCCAAGGAGCGCCTCCAGCACACCGACTCCGACCGTCTGGCCCGGGTCCTGTCGGCGTGGACGGTCACCGGCAGAGCGGTGACGGCCACCCTGACACTGGCCTGGGGCGCCCTGGCTTCCCTGATCGGCACCCGCCCGGCGCTGGCGGTGGCCGGAGTGCTGCTCCTGGCGACCCCGGCGCTGCTCCCCACGACTCCCCGCGCCCCGCTGCCCGCACCCACCACGCGAAAGTCCCCGACCGGACCCTGAGGGTGCCGAGGGGGTCCGCCCGCCACCTGATCGGCCGCCACCGGGTGCCCCGCCGGGGGAACCTGGGCAGAGTGGCGGCCATGGCCGCCTCCTCCTCCCCGTACGGCGCCGTCCCCCTGGTTCCCGGTGCCGAGCCCCTGCCCGAACTCGACGTGCCGTCGCCCGGCCGGCAGCACCGGCTGACGGTGCTGCTGCGGCTGCTGCTCCTGCTGCCGCACGCCGTGCTGCTCGCCGTCCTCGGCGTGGTCACGTTCTGCGTGGCGGTCGTGGCATGGGTGGCCACGCTGATCCTCGGCCGGGTCCCGGACTCGCTGGAACAGTGGCTCGCGGGGTTCGTCGGGTACGCGACCCGGTTCGACGCGGCGGCGATGCTGCTCACCGACCGCTACCCGCCGTTCCAGGTGCTCGGGGAGCCCGGCGGCTACCCGGTCCAGGTGCGGCTGCGCTCCACCGCCCTGAACCGGGCCGCGGTGTTCTTCCGGCTGCTCCTGGTGATCCCGGCGGCCGTGGTGGCCTCCCTCGCCGTCGCCGGATGGTGGGCCGTGGCGCTGGTGTCGTGGATCGTGGTGCTGGTCCTCGGGCGGATGCCGCAGCCGCTGTTCGAGGCGACAGCGGCCGTGGTGCGCTACCGGATGCGGGTGTCGGCGTACGTACTGCTGCTGACCTCCGCGTACCCGAAGCGGCTCTTCGGCGACCAGCGGTCGGCGGACGCCGTCATCGGGATCGTCCGCGGCCCTTCGGCGACCCGCCCCCTGATGGTGGGCACGGCCGGACAGGTCCTCGTCGGCGCCTTCCTCCTGCTGGGCGTGGCGGGCTGGGCCGGCAACGCGACGACCTACGAACCGTCCCCGGCCCAGGCGGGCACGGAACGCGTCTCACCCTGAGCGGGCCGCCGGGCCGGAACCGGTCAACCGGTCCACGAGGAAGAGCCGTTGCCCACCCCGGCCCACGGTTCGGGACGCCACGAGATCTCCGGATTCGCGTCCGGCCCGGCCGGGTTCTCCCGCGCCAGCAGTCCGGCGAGCCCGGTGCGCGCGCCGTGCGCGTACGCCTCCGCCCTGCGCGCGGGCGGCAGCAGTCCGTCGAGGAGTGACTCGGCGCGGCGGCGGACGGGGGCGAGGTAGGGGGAGTGCGGCACCTGGGATTCGTGGAAGGCGTCGACGGCGCCCAGGAGTCGGGCCGCCAGCGGGCCGTCGCCGCGCAGTGCCGTCGCGTCGGCGAGGAGTTCCCCGGCGCAGCGCGCGCCGATCCGCGAGCCGTACGCGAGGAACGTGCGCAGCGCCGAGCGGGCCAGGGCCTGCGCGGACGCGGGGTCGTCCGCCCAGCGCAGCACCTCCGCCCGCGCGTACCGCGTCCACGCCTCCGCCCAGTCGTCCCGTGCCGCGCCGGGGTGGGCGGGTCCCGGCTGTGCGGCCTCCAGGGCGGCCTCGGGGTCGGTGCGGACCAGCGCGAGGGCCAGGGCGGCCCGGATCTGCGCGGGTCCGGGTCCAAAGTCCGGTGCGTCGCCCTCACCGATGAGTTCGAGCGCCGTACGGAGCTCGACGGCCGCCGCCTCGGCGCGGCCCTGCCACAGCGCCACCGCGCCGCGCAGCCCGGCGAGCAGGCCCAGGCAGTGGTCGTCGCCCGCGCGCACCGCCGCCGCCCAGGCCGTCGTGAGCAGCGGGTCGGCCCGCTCGGGCGCGCCCAGGTCCAGTTCGAGGCGGGCGGCGAGCCACAGCGCCCGCGCGGGCGGGGGAGCCTGGTGCTCGGCCAGGGCGCGGCGCAGCAGGGTGCGGCCCTCGGCGGTGTGTCCGCACGCCGTCCACAGGAACCACAGGTGCACCACCACGTCCAGGGCGGTGGCCGCTTCGGCGCGCGGGGAGAGCGGCGAGGTCGCCGGGTCCATGGCCGCCCGCAGGCCGGGCAGTTCGCGCCGGGCCAGGGCAGCGGCCTCGTCCTGGCGGCCGGCGGTCCACCACTCGGCGGCCTGCCGGGCGACGCCGAGCGCCCAGCGGCGGTGCGCGAGGACGGCCGCCCAGCGCTCACCGGACAGCTCCAACTCCTCTTGGGCTACGGCGAGTTGGGCGGGCGGGAGATGGTAGCGGCCGGAGTGCGGGTCCTGGATCAGGGCGTGCGGGGCGATGCGGTCGAGGACGGCCGGCACCTCGGCGGCGGGCAGCGGGCCACCCCCGCACACCTCGGGCGCCGCCTCCCGCTGGAAACCGTCCTCGAAGACGGCGAGCCTGCGCCACAGCAGCCGTTCGACGCGGGAGCAGCGGGCGTAGGAGCGGGCGGCGGCGGCCCGTTGCCGCTCCCCCGGGCCGACGCCGTCCGCGTCGCCGCCGGCCGCCGCCCAGGCGCGGGCCGCCTCCAGGAGCGGCCCCGGCACCCCGCCGAACCTCCGGCACAACCGGGCCGCGCCCCGCGGATCCCGGGCCACGGCCGCGTCACCGAGGACCGCCCGCAGCAGCTCGATCGCCTCCGACGGCCGGTCCGCGTCCTCCTCGCCGGGCACGGGCCCCGCGAGCGGGCGCAGCACCATGACGGTCTCGCCGCGCAGATGGCAGGGGCGCTCCGCGACGACCAGCACCGTCAGCTCGGGCAGGTCCAGGAGCAGCGAGGCGACCAGGGCGGTGCCCGCGCCGCCGAGGTGGTCCCAGTCGTCGAGCACCAGCAGCGGGCCGCGCGCCCCGGCGAACCGGTGCCGCAGCCGCGCCCCGACCCCGGGAAGCATCTCCGGCTCGTACCCGGCGCCCGACTCCCACACCACCTCGCGGCGCGACTGTCCCACGGCCTCCCGGGCGAGCCGGGTGCGGCCCACGCCGGGCAGCCCCGTCAGACAGACCAGGCGGGCGGTGGCGAGCCGGGACAGCAGGGCCGCCAGATCCCGGGCCCGGCCCACGAGTTGGCCGGTGTCCGGCGCGTCCTCGGCGTGGTGCGGCGTCATCGTTACCGATCCCCCGGTTCCGGCCACAAAGGCCCGTTCAGTCGGTGGGAGGCCCGCATGCCCTATTTAATGCATATGCCTGGGGTCCATGTTCGTACGGCGTGGGGCGCGGCGACGCGCTGACCAGGACAACCACCGAGGAGGGGCAGTGCGCACAAGGGAATCCGCCATCTCGGAGGCCGATCTCACCCTGATCCACGCACTGCAGCTCGCCCCGCGCGCCACCTGGGCGCAACTGGCCGAGGTGCTCGGCCCCGCCGCCGACACCCTGGCCCGGCGCTGGGCCCGGCTCACCGAGCGCGGCCACGCCTGGTCGGGAGTGCTGCCGGGCGCGCTGACGGCGGGCAGCCCTGCGGTGACCAGCGCCTGGATCAGGATCGAGTGCGCGGCGGGCACCGTGCCGGCCACCGCGGCCGCCCTCACCACCGACCCCGGCACCCTGACCGTGCAGCACGTCACCGGCGTCGCCGACCTCGTCGCGTACGTCGCCGCACCCGACCCGGCCGCCCTCGACGCCTACGTCGTGAACCGGCTGCACCAGCTGCCCGGCGTCCGCGCCACCCGCACCCATGTCGTCACCGCCCTGTACATCCCGGCGACGCCCACCCGCCTGGACCAGCTCACGCCCCGGCAGGCACGCGCGGTGCGGGAGCTCGGCCCCCGCCCGGCCCGCACCGCGCGCGCCGCGCCCCTCACCACGCCCGACCCGGTCGACCAGCGCCTGCTGCTCGCGCTCGCCGAGGACGCCAGGACCGGCGTCGCCACCCTCGCCCAGCGGATCGGCGCCAGCGAATCGACCGCACGCCGCCGCCTCGCCCGGCTGACGGCCACCGACGGCGTGCTGTTCAGAACCGAGCCGGCCCCGCGCCACTCCGGCCGCCCCGTCTGGGCCCTGATCTGCGCCGACGTCCCCCCGGACCAGCTCGTCCCGGTGGCCGCGGCGGTGTCCAGGCTGCGCGGCACCCGCACCGTCACCGCCGTGACCGGACCGCACAACCTCTTCGTCTGCGCCTGGCTGAATCGCGTCGAGGAACTGCCCGGCTACACCGAGAAACTGGTGCGCGCCGGGACCGGACTGCGCATCGCCGACACCAAGGTCTCGCTGCGCGCGCACAAGCTGGGCGCCCATGTGATCGGCCCCGACGGCCGGCGCGAAGGCGTCGTCCCGCCCGACATCTGGGGCATCTCCTCGCGCGCCTGACGGCGTGTACACCCCGGCTCGCGGCGGCCGCGCTGCCACAGTGACCACGAATGACCCCCTATACCCCACTTCATCGGTGACCTACCGATCCGGGAGCTTTCGTGGCACACGTACACGCGATCCTCAACCAGAAGGGCGGCGTCGGAAAGTCCACGCTCGCCGTGAACCTCGCCGCCGTGACGGCCGACGTCCTCGGAGGCCCCCTCTCCGGCGGGGACGGCCAGCCGCCCGTCGTCGCCGTCTCCATCGACCCGCAGGGCTCCGCCGTGTGGTGGTCCGAGCGCGTCGGCGACGGCCTCCCCTTCGACTTCGTGCAGGCCCACGACGACCTCGCGGGCCTGGCCGCCCTGTCCCGCATCCCGTCCGCGCAGCACGTCTTCGTCGACACCCCGGGCTGGCTCGACCTCGCCGAGGGCGACGGCGCCGACCCGCTCGGCAAGGGCGCGGCCGCCGACGCGCTGCGCGCGGTGCTCTCCAACGCCACCGACGTCATCGTCCCCATCGAGCCCGAGCCGCTCGGCTTCCAGCCCACCCAGCGCACGGTCGAGAAGGTCGTGAAGCCGCGCGGGCTGCCGTTCCGCGTCGTCATCAACAACTGGGACCCGCGCGACGGCAAGGCCGACCTGGAGCAGACCCGCGCCTTCGTCGAGGGCCAGGGCTGGCCGCTCGCCCGCACCGTCGTCCGCCACTACAAGCTGCACACCCGGGCCAGCGCGGACGGCCTCGTCGTCACCCAGTACGGCGCCAACAAGGTCGCCCTCCAGGCCCGCGAGGACTTCTTCCGGCTCGCCCTGGAAGTGGGCCTCGCCGCCATCCCGAAGCCCGCCCGCAAGCCGCGCGCGAAGTCCCGTACGAAGAAGAAGGTGACCGCCTGATGGGCCGCAGGACCGATCTGTCCTCCCTGCTGGCGGCGGCCGCGGACGGCGAACCGGCCATGGCGACGGCGGTGCGCGGGCGCCCCGGCACCAAGCCGCTGACCGTCTCCGTGGGCGACCTCGCCGAGAACCCCGACAACCCGCGCCACGAGCTGCGCGACCTGGAAGGACTCGCCGAGACGGTCCGCGAGCGCGGGGTCCTCCAGGCCCTCGGCGTCGTCCCGGCCACCGTCTTCCTCGCCGCCCACCCGCACCACAAGGAGGCGGTCGGCTCCTCCCCGTACGTGGTCCTGCACGGCCACCGCAGGCTCGCCGCCGCCCGGCTGGCGGGCCTGGACGAGGTGCCCGTCCTGGTCCGCGACGACGCCACCCGCTCCGACGAGGACGCGCTCATCGAGAACGTCCAGCGCGACGACCTCACCGAGCTGGAGCAGGCCCAGGCGATCCAGGGCCTGATCACCGCGTACGGCTACTCCCAGCGGCAGGTCGCCGCCCGCATCGGCAAGACCCAGGGGTTCATCTCGCAGCGGCTGTCCCTGATGAAGCTGCGCGAGGACCTTCAGGAGGCCCTCGCCGACGGCCGGGTCTCCGTCGAGGACGCCCGGCGCATCGCCCGGCTCCCCCGCGACGAGCAGGAGCTGCCCGGACCGGTCACCGGGGCGACCGTCCCCGCGGCCCGCCAGGAGAAGCGCGAGCGCCGGAAGAACGATTACGGCGTAATCGAGCTCGACAGCCGCTCGACGCCCCAGGAGATCGCGGACGCCCTGCGCCGCCATCTCGCCCCGGCGGCGCTGGACCGCGTGGTGGAGCTGCTCGGCCGGTAGTCCCTTACCGTTGCCCCGTGCTCGAAGTGCCGTCCCCGTCCGCGACCCACGCGCCCCCGCCCGCCGAGGCCGTCGCCCCGCTGCTGCGCGGCCTCGACGTCCTGCGGCGCCTCACGGACGCGGACGGCACCCTCGCCCTCGCCGAGCTGGCCCGGGCCACCGGACTCGCCCGTTCCACGGTCGACCGGATCTGCGCCACCCTCGCCCACCTCGGCCACCTCCGCCTCGACGGGCGGGACGCCTCCCTCGCCCCGCCGCTCATGGCCGTCGCCAACGCCTGCCTGGACGCGCTGCGGGTGCCCGAGCTGCTCGGCCCGCTCGCCGACCGGCTCGCCGACGAGCTCGACGAGTCCGTCTCCCTCGCCGTGCCGGACGGCGACGAGATCCGCTTCGTCCACCAGGTGCTGCGCCGCCGCGCGCTGTCGATCAGTTTCCGGGTGGGCGATCCGCTGCCCGGGGAGGGCTCGGCGCCGGGGCTCGTCTTCCGGCGGGGCACCGGCCCCGCCGTGGACGACCAGCTCGTCGAACCCGGGCTGATCGCGGTGGCGATGCCGGTCCGGGGGGCCTCCGGGGAGGCCGTGTGCGCGGTGAGCGTGGTCAGCCACACCAGTCGGCACACGGCTGAGGGCCTGGCGGAGGCCGTGCGGGGGCCTCTGGCGTCCTGTGTACGGGCCATGGAGGACGTGCTCCGTGCCGATGCCGATGCCACGGGGCTCCGCCCCGGACCCCGCTCCGCAAACGCCGGAGGGGCTGACAGTGCCCCTGTGCGGGCCCTGGCTCGCGGGCTCTCCGTGCTCACCGTGTTCAGCGGCGGGCGCCCCGCGCTGACGCTCACCGAGATCGCCGAGGCCACCGGGCTCTCCCGAGCCACCGCCCGCCGCGCCCTCATCACGTACGAGCACCTGGGTTACGTGCGCCGGGACGGCCGCCTCCACCGGCTCACCCCGCGCGTGCTCGCCCTGGGCTGCGCTCCGCTGTCCCGGACGACGCTGCCGCAGATCGCCGGACCGCACCTCGCCGCGCTGTCGGAGACGCTCGGTGAGTCGGTGGGCCTCTCGGTGCCCGACGGGTCCGACGGGGAGTGGACGTGGTGCACCGCGCGGGTCGCGCCGCGCCGGGTGATGAGCGTCGACATCGCCGTCGGCACCCGCCTGCCGGCCGGGGCGACCGCCGCCGGTCAGGTGCTGGCCGGTGCCGGGGAAGCCGTCGCCGACGGGCCCGAGGACGGGCTGTGGTCGGTGGCCGTGCCGCTGCGCGGGCGCGACGGACGCGTCGTCTCCGCGCTCGACGTCACCGCCCACCGGGGCCGCGGCGAGCGCACCG
The DNA here is from genome assembly GCF_040529335.1 of Streptomyces sp. HUAS MG91. Taxonomy (GTDB): domain Bacteria; phylum Actinomycetota; class Actinomycetes; order Streptomycetales; family Streptomycetaceae; genus Streptomyces; species Streptomyces tabacisoli. The sequence continues at coordinate 4,119,337 of NZ_CP159534.1, forward strand.
CGTGGGCGGCGGCGCTGCGCGCGACGGCCGCCCGGATCGAGGCGGACCTGCGGGTCACCTCACGGTTCGTGGCCGTCCCGCTCCACTGAAACGGGTGAGACGCGGGTCTCAGGAGCGTACGGACCTTCGGCCCTACCCGCGCCGATTAAGTCCCCGGACTCTTTACACGTATGCCTTTCTCCGGCTCCAGCAGCTTCACCTCGCCCACCCGTGTGGCACGGACGACCGTGCGCCCCACGGCCCGCTGGCGTGCCGCGCTGCTGGTCTCGCTGGTGTCGGTCGTCAGCATCATCTCGCTGGGCCTGGCCACCCCGGCCGACTTCCGGACCCGGGCGCTGCTCGGTCTGGTACCGATCGCCGTGGCGGTCCTCACCTCGGTCATGACGACCGCCGTCGTCACCGGAGTGATGCTCGCCCTCTACATCGCGCTCCAGCTCATCGACCCCACCCCGTCCGGCGGCTGGGCCGTGGTCGGCCCGCTGCTCATCGGCACCGGCGGACTGCTCGGCGTGCTGATCGCCCGCCGCCGCGAGGAGCAGCAGGCCCGCATCCAGGCCGTCGTCGACATCGCCGAGGCGACCCAGCGGGCCGTGATGCGCGCCCTGCCCGACCACGTCGGCGATCTGCACATCGCCGACTTCTACCAGCCGGCCGCCCGCGCGGCCCGGGTCGGCGGCGACTGGTACGACTTCCAGCCCTCCCCGCACGGCGTGCGCGCGGTCCTCGGCGACGTCAGCGGCAAGGGACTTCCGGCGGTGTCCGCGTCGGCGTCGCTGCTCGGCGCGTTCCGCGAGGCCGGGTACCACGAGGCCGACGAGCGCGAGGTGGCCCGCCGCCTGGAGATCGCCATGCAGCGCTACAGCGCGTGGGCCCGCGTCATGGGCGAGGAGGAGCTGCCGGACGCGTTCTCCACGGCGCTGCTGTTGCACTTCCCGCCCGGCGTCGACGCCGTGGACATCGTGAACTTCGGCCACGAGCCGCCGCTGGTCGTCGGCGCGGACGGCCGCGTGCACACCCCGGACGTGCCGCCCGGCGTGCCGCTGGGCATGGGGGCGCTCGGCGCGGAGCTGCCCGAGCCGGTGCGGCTGCCGTTCCGGCCCGGCGACACGCTCGTGCTGTTCACCGACGGCGTCACCGAGTGCCGGGACGACGACGGCGTCTTCTACCCCGTACGGGAGCGGCTGCCCGGCCTCGTCGAGCGGCTGCCCGCGGACGCGCCGCCCGGCGAACTGCTGCGCCGGATCGCCCTGGACCTGCACGGGCACCGGCACGGGCCGCCCAGCGACGACACCGCCATCACCGTCATCCGGCGGACGGCGGGGCGCGTGGCGCCGTACGTGACGCCCTCGGACGCGGTGCTGTACGAGCCCGCCGACAGCGCGGCCCTGTATGCGGAGGACGCCGAGGAGTCTCAGTACGCGACCGACATGCGCGAGCGCGCGTGTCCGTCCCGCTCGACCTCGTCGACGAAGGCGATCGCGTAGTCCTCGGCGCTGATCCGGCTGTTGCCGTCGGCGTCCGCCATCAGCCGGTCGCCGCCGATCCGGAACTCGCCGGTGCGCTCCCCGGGGGCGATCTCCGCCGCCGGTGAGATGTACGTCCAGTCCAGGTCCTCGACCGTGCGCAGGAACGCCAGGACGTCGCGGTGGGCCAGCGCCTCGCCGATGAAGGCGTCCGGGAAGCCCGGCTGGTCGGCCAGGGCCTGGCCCGGGGCCACCTCCAGGCTGCCCGCGCCGCCGACCACGACGAGGCGTCCCACGCCCGCCCTGCGGGCCCCGGCGACCAGCGTCTCGTTGAGGTGGAGGAACGGCGCCCTCGGGTCGCTGCCGTCGCGCGGCGGCGCCACCGCGGAGGCCACCACGTCGTGCCCGGCCACCTCCTCCGCCACCCGCTCCAGGTCGGACAGGTCCGCCGCGGTCGCCGTCACGCCCGACACGGGGGAGGCACCGGAGCGGCTGACGGCCGTGACCCGGTGGCCGCGCTCCACGGCCTCGGCGGCGATGCGGCTGCCGACCATGCCGGTGGCTCCGAACAGCACGATGTTGAGGGACATGATCACAGCGAAGCACGACGCCTCGTGGTGCGCATGTTGCGGAACGTACGCCATCAGAGGTCAATGGAGAACGGGGGAACCCTCGCAGGAACGCGCGGACCTCCCCGGGCTCCCCGGGCATCCGCGGAAAGGAGCCCGTCATGGCTCAGCATGCGGCCCCGGCGCCCAGGCGCGCCGCTTCCGGCTTCTCCCTCAGCAGTTCGGCCGTGTGGGTCCCGGCGGTGGCCGGCATCCTCTACGGCTTCTGGGCGGCGAACATCGAACGCTTCGGGCGGGGCGTGACCGGCGGCAACGTCGCGCTCGGCTTCGTCACCGGCATCATCGTCGCCGCGCTCTGCTTCGGCATCCACCAGTGGTCCCGGCAGCAGGCCGGACGCCATCTCGGGCTGCGCGCGGTGACCTGGGGAGCCTTCGCGGGCATCGCCGTCGGCTTCCTGCGCTCCCTCGGCTCGGACCTGGTGCTCTGGCCGATCATCCTCGGCCTCATCGTCCTGGCGGCGACCAGCGCGATGGTCTACTACCGCTACTACACGGCGGCCGACCCGGTGTGACGCCGGGACGGCACGAGGGAGCGGGGAGGCCGTCCGGCCTCCCCGCTCCCTTCGTCGCGGCTGTGGTGCCTCCTAGTTGGTGACGCCGAACTCGACGCGGTAGTCCGAGCGGAAGTAGAAGGTGCTCGGGCTGTTGTCGTGCCGCTGCTGGTGCTCGGGCGGGCACGGCACCGAGGTTCCCGAGCAGTCCGGCGGGTTGGCGCTGATGGACACATAGGCGGCACTCGCCCAGCCGTGGGCTCCGGTGAACCAGTACCAGTCCGAGGTGCCGTGCACGGTCGAGCCGTGCGTCACGCACTCGATGCGGTCCTGGCTGCCCGGCGCCATCCGGTAGACGACGGACGCCGAAGTACTGGGCCCGGACCGGAGATTGAGGTCCGTGGACGAGGCCACCGTGCCCCAGACGACGTCTCCGCCACCGCTGTTCGCACTGGCGGGAGCCGCCGCCGACACGGCGAGCACGCCACCCGTGAGCAGGGCGGACGCGGCAAGGGCCATGGGCGTACGACGCATGATCGGCCTCCAAGCTCCCCCATCCAGGAAACACCCGTTCGGCCCAACGGACCACCGGAGCGGCCCCGGTCCGCTCGCGCCCCGCCGGAGCGGGCCCTTGCCTGGAACGGTGACCCGAACCCTCCTGTCTCCCGTGCTGCTCGTCCTCGCCTGCCTGCTCGTGCCCCTGGGCACCCTGTCGACCTGGGCGAAGTACGAGATCGGGGACAGCGACCGTTATGTGTCGGCGATGGCGCCGCTCGCCACCCAGCCGGACGTGCGGAACGCCGTCGCGGACGCGGTCACCGACGGGGTCATGAAGAACCTCGACGTGGGCCCGCTCCAGTCCACCGTCGAGAAGTATCTGCACGACGCCGTCGTCTCGTTCACCGGCACCGCCGCCTTCCAGAAGGCGTGGAACACCGCCAACCGGGCCGCCCACGACGCCGTGCAGCAGGCCATCGACGACGACAGCTCGGGCCCCGTCACCCTCGACCTCGCCCCGGTCACCGAGCAGGTAAAGCAGCAACTCCAGGACGAGAACGTGCCGTTCGCGACCCAGCTGCCCGTCCCCCACACCGAGATCACCCTGCTGCCCGCCGACGACCTCGACTCACTGCGCAAGGGGCTCCACATGCTGCAAGTGGCCGGTCTGTGGCTGCCGTTGGCGGCCGTCGTGTTCGCGGTCGCGGGCCTGGCCCTCGCCGTACGCCGCCGGCGCGCGGTCACCGCCACCGGGATCGGCGTGGCGCTCGGCGCGGGCGCCCTGCTGCTCGCCCTCGCCATCGCCCGCTCGCTCACCCTCGGCGACCTCGCCGACGGCTCCGACGAGGCGGCGGCCGGCGCGGTGTACGACGCGCTCACCGCGACCCTGCGCACCGCGTCCTGGGTGCTCGTCGGCGTGGGGCTCGCCGTGGCGCTGGTGGCCTGGTTCACGGGGCGGTCCGGATTCGGCCGGCGGCGCGGGGTCACCCGTTCGGCGGCGTCCGGCATGCCGCCGGGCCGTCCCGGAGGGAGCCTTCCGATGACGCAGAAGGAGGGTGCCCCATGAGCCAGACCACCCCCGGGCAGGAGCCCGGACCCGCATGGTCGGCGGACCACCGCACGCCGCCCCGCCCCGAACCGGCCCAGGCGTCCGGCGGCGGCTGGGCGACCGGCGGCATGATGTTCGCCGGCGTCCTGATGCTCGTCAGCGGCGTGCTCGGGATCCTCAACGGCATCGCGGGCATCGCCAAGGACGACGTCTACGGCCGGATCGGCGACTACACGTACTCCTTCAACCTCACCGCGTGGGGCTGGATCCACCTGGTCATCGGCGTTCTCGTGGCGCTCGTCGGCTGGGGCCTGCTCAAGGGTGCCGACTGGGCCCGGGGCGCGGGCATCGGACTCGCCGCGCTGTACATCGTCGAGTACTTCATGTTCCTGCCGTACGCCCCGGTCTGGTCGGTGATCTCGATCGGCATCGGCGTCTTCGTCATCTGGTCCCTGACCACGGCCCCGCTCCGCTCGGGGACCCGGTGACGTCCTGAGGCCCGACGGGGGGTGGTCGCGCAGTTCCCCGCGCAGCCTCCCCTGAAGGCCGCAGGCCTTTCAGGGGCGCGGGGAACTGCGCGAGAAGAGGCCACCGGGCCGCAGCCGAACGACAACCCGATCAGAGCGCCGGGCCACCCGCACATAATGAAGCCCATGCCACCCCGCATCACCCCGCCCGACTGGCTGGTCAGAACGCTGCGACCCCAGCGGGCCCCCACCCCCTGGCCCGCCGTGGCACGAGCCTCCGTGGCACTGGCCCTGCCCCTCGCGGCGGGCCTCGCCACGAACCACGTCACCTACGGCGCCCTCGCCGCGATGGGCGGCCTCTCCGGAGTCATCGGAGACACCGCGGACGCCTACCGCATGCGGATCCTCAACATCGCCGTCCCCCAACTGTTCGGCGCCGTGGGCATCACGCTCGGCTCGGCCGTGTTCGGCCAGGGCTGGCCGGCGGTGGCCGTCGTCACCGCCGTCGCGCTGATCTCCGGCATGATCTCCACGATCGGCGCCGTCGCCTCGGTCTCCGGCCTGCTCCTGCTCCTGAACTGCGTGGTCGGCGCCGGCCTCCCGATGCCCGGCGCCTGGTGGCTGGCGCCGCTGCTGATGACCGGCGGCGGCCTGCTGGTCCTGCTGCTCGCCCTGCTGGCCTGGCCCCTGCGGGCAGGCGCCCCGGAGAGAGCCGCCGTCGCGGCGACGTACCGCAGCGTCGCCAATCTCCTGGAGGCCGCCGCCACCGACGACCTCGCCTACGCCGAGACCCGCATCGCCGTCACCCAGTCCCTGAACCAGTCCTACGACCTGATCCTCGCCCGCCGCGCCCTCGCCCACGGCCGCAACCCCGAACTCGTACGCCTGATGAGCGAGTTGAACGCGGTCACGCCGATCGTCGAGGCCGCGCCCGCCGCCCACCAGTGCGGCATCCCGCTGCCGCCGTCCGTACCCGCCGCCGTACGGCACCTCGCCGACACCATCGCCGCGGCCCGCCCGGACGACGTCGGCACCCTCGGCCTGCCCGAGCCGGACGGCCCGGCCTCGCGCGCCGTCGACCACGCGCTGCGGCACGCCGCCGAGGTCGCCTCCCGGCGCGGCGACCCCGACTTCACGTACGTCACCGACGCCGACAGCGACGACCGCCTCGGCCGCCCGGCCGCGCTCCGGGTCCGGGCCCGCCGCGCGGCCCGCAACGTCCTGCTCTCCGCGACCTCCTGGCGCTACGGGCTGCGCCTCGCGCTCTGCATCGGCCTCGCGCAGGCGCTGGTGTCGATCGTGCCGGTGCCGCGTTCGTACTGGGTGGCGCTGACCATCACGTTCGTCATGAAGCCGGACTTCGGGTCGGTGTTCTCGCGGGCCGTGCTGCGCGCCCTCGGCACCGCGGCGGGCCTGGTCCTCGCCGCCGCCGTGCTCTCCCAGGTGCCGATCGGCTGGTGGGACGTGCCGGTGATGATGCTGCTCGCCCCGCTGATCCCCGCGCTCACCCCGCGCGGTTACGGCTTCCAGACCGCCGCCATCACCCCGGTGATCCTGCTGCTGTCCGACATCCTCAACCACCAGGGCACGGCGCTGCTCTGGCCCCGGCTGCTCGACAGCCTGATGGGCTGCGCCATCGCGCTCGTCGCGGGCTATCTGCTGTGGCCGGAGAGCTGGCACACCCGGATCGGCGACCGGCTCGCCGACGCCGTCGCGGACGCGGCCGACTATGTGGAGTGCGCGTTCGGTCCGGCGGGCGCCGCCGATCCGGCCGTACGGGCGCGGATGCGGCGCCGCCTCTACCGGGACCTGTCCGTCGTCCGCGCCGAGTTCCAGCGGGCGCTGACCGAGCCGCCGCCGACGGGGAAGCGGGCGGCGGCGTGGTGGCCGCTGGTCGTCGCGGTGGAGCGGATCGTGGACGCGACGACCGCGGCGCGGGTCCGGGTCCGGCACGGCTTCCCGCCGCCGTCCCCGACCGAGGTGACCCATGTGGTCGGCCAGTTGCGGGAGTTGGCGGACGGGCTGCGCAGTTCGGTGGTGCTGTGGGAGGTGCGGGCCGACTTCGGCGCGGCCGGAGCGCAGGACGGCGTCCTGGAACACGTACGGCAGGAGGTGGCGGCCGCGCGGGCGATCGGCGTCGCCGAAGGGCCCTGACAGGGGTCAGCGCTCGGCCGCACTGCGCAGCACGCAGAACTCGTTGCCCTCGGGATCGGCGAGCACGACCCAGCCCGAGCCGTCCGGCTGCCGGTGGTCGGCGCGGAGGACCGCCCCGAGCCCGGTCAGCCGCGCCACCTCCTGGTCCCGCGAGGTCTCGGGGCGCAGGCACAGGTGGATCCGGTTCTTGCCCGCCTTCTTCTCGGGCACCTGGTTGAAATAGAGCGCCGGGCCGTCGGGCATGAGCACCTGCGTCTCGTGGGCGCCCGGCCCGTCCTCCGGATCCACCGGGTTGCCGGTCACGGCGCTCCAGAACCGGGCCAGTTCATAGGCGTCCGCACAGTCGATCGCGACGTTCTGCACCACTGAGACCATGTGCGCGAGCTTCCCCGATCACGGCACCGGGCGCCACCGGCGCGGGGGACCGGGACCTAGGTCCCGGCAGGCCCGTGACCATGGGCCGGGACCACCGGCCTGGTCTTTCGTACGGTTCGGGGGCGCCGGGCGCCGCTGTTACACAACGTACGGGTGACGCACACAAGGCCGCGTGCCCCGCGCCCTACGTTCGAGAACGCACCCCGCACACCGCCCGAACACCGCCCGACCGACGGAGACCGATCTCCATGCGCGCCACCCCCCACACCCGCCGCGTCCTTCGCACCGCGACCATCGCCGCCGGCGCCCTCGCCGCCCTGACCCTCGCCGCCACGACGGCCTCCGCGGACACCGGCCCGGCGGGATCGCGCGAGTTGGCGGCGCAGGAGGGCAACGCCCCCTCCCACGCGCACGGTTACGTCGTCGCGCCCGGCGCCGACGGCACGGTCACCGCGCGGCCGTCGGCGGCCCCGGCCGACACCAGCGGGTCGGCGCTGATCGCCGCGGGCGCCGGGATCGCCGCGACCGGGGCGGCGAGTCTGGGCTTCGCGCTGTACCGCCGCGACAGCGAGCGCTGACTCCAACCGGGCCTCCCCGGAATCGAGTTCCGCAGATCGCCGGTGATCCGGCGAGGTCGATCGGCTCGCCCCTGCCCAAGATCCCCGTCGGCGGCGGCTAACCTTACGTGTCCGCCCTGGCCAGGGGTTCCAGGGGCACCGGGACCAACTCGACCAATTCATGCGGAAGGTTGCGCACATGGGCATTCTGGATCTGCTGCGGAACGCGTTCGGGCGGTCCCGCAAGAAGGACGAGGCCGCGGCAGCGCCGGAACCGGAGGCCACACCGGCCCCCGCCGCCGACGCCCCCACATCGACCGAGGAAGCACCGGCCAGGGTCCCCGCCCCGAAGAAGGCCGGCGCGGCCGACGACCTCGTCGCCGCCGCGTTCGACAACGTAACCGTGCCGAAGCCGGCGAGCCCGGTCGGCGACGAACACATCACCTCCGCCCCGCCCCGGCCGACGACCACCAAGCCGGAGCCCGAGGCGGAGACCCCGGCAGAGGCCAAGCCGGAGCCCGTCGCCGAGGCCGCGGCCGAGCCCGCCGCCGAGGCCCCGGTCGAGGAAGAGGCCCAGGCCGAGCCCGCTGCCGAGGCCCCGGCCGAGACGGACACCAAGGCCGAGGCCGAACCGGAGCCCGCTGCCGAGGCTCCGGTCGAGGCAGAGGCCAAGGCTGAGCCGGAGGCCCCCGCCGAGACGCCGGTCGAGCTGGACACCAAGGCCGAGACCGAGCCGGAGCCCGTTGCCGAGGCCTCGGTCGAGGAAGAGCCCAAGGCCGAGCCCGCCGTCGAGGCCCCGGCCGCGGAAAAGGCCAAGGCCGAGCCCCCCGCCGAAGCCCCGGCCGAGACGGACACCAAGGCCAAGGCCGAGCCGGAGGCCCCCGTCGAGACGCCGGTCGAGGCGGAGACCGAGCCCGAGCCCGTCGCCGTAACTCCGGCCGCCCCGGAAACCGAGGCGAAGCCCGAGCCCGAGCCGGCCGCCGAGGTCGAGGTCGAGCCGAAGGCGGCCCCCGAGGCCCCCGTCGAGGCTGAGCCCAAGGCCGAGCCCAAGCCGGAAGCCGCGGTCGAGCCCGCCGCCGAAACCCCGGCCGCCAAGCCCGCTGCCAAGACGAAGGCCACCACCAAGGCCACCACCAAGACCACGAAGACCACCAGGCCCAAGGCCAAGCCCGCCACCGACGCGAAGCCCGAGCCCGAGCCGGCCGCGAAGGCCACCGCCACCGAGGCCCGGCCCACCCCGGCAGCCGCCCCCGCCACGGCCGACGACACCGAGGCCGGCGGCACCACGGCCGCCCCGGCCCACCCGGCCACCCGCGTCAAGACCCGCGCTCCGGGCCTCGCCGCCGCCTACAAGGCCGCCGGAGCCGCCCTGAAGAAGAACGGGCTGACCGGGGCCCGGGCCACGGTCTACCTGGTGCTCGACCGGTCCGGGTCCATGCGCCCGTACTACAAGGACGGATCGGCGGCGGCGCTCGCCGAGCAGACCCTCGCCCTCGCCGCCCACCTGGACGAGCGGGAGACCCCGACCGTGCACACGGTGTTCTTCTCCACGGACATCGACGCCACGGGCGACCTCACGCTGGACACGGACGGCCACACCGGCAAGATCGACGAGTGGCACGCGGCGGCCGGCCGCCTGGGCCGCACCAGCTACCACCGCGCGATCGAGGAGATCGTCGCCCACCACGAGAAGAGCGCGGACCCGACCACGCCCGCCCTGGTGGTCTTCCAGACGGACGGCCCGCCGGACGTGCAGCGCCCGGCGAACGAGGCCCTGGCGAAGGCGGCGAGCCACCCGATCCACTTCCAGTTCGTGGCGTTCGGCGACCCGGAGTCCAAGGGCTTCGACTACCTGCGCAAGCTGAAGGCCGACAACGCCGGATACTTCCACGCGGGCCAGTCCCCGCTGGAGCTGACCGACGCCGAGCTGTACGCGGGCCTGCTGGCCACCTGGCGCCCGTAAGCGCCGCGCGCCACCGCCCGGGCCGTCCGCGCAGTAAAACACCGCGCGGGCGGCCCACCCATGTCGGCTACGATTTTTAGATTCCGACGGCGGCGGACCTCGACGAAGGTCCCCGCCCCCCGTCACAACCCGGGAGCAGCCCCCGATGGCTCGACACCTCATCACCAGCGCCCTTCCGTACATCAACGGGATCAAGCACCTGGGCAACATGGTGGGGTCCATGCTCCCGGCCGATGTGTACGCCCGTTACCTGCGCCAGCGCGGTCACGACGTGCTCTACATCTGCGCGACGGACGAGCACGGCACCCCGGCCGAGCTGGCCGCCAAGGAGCGGGGCATCCCGGTCGCGGACTTCTGCGCGCAGGCGCACGACGCGCAGAAGGCCGTCTACGACGGGTTCGCGCTCGCCTTCGACCACTTCGGGCGGTCCTCCTCCCCGCAGAACGCGGAGATCACCCAGCACTTCGCCCGCAAGCTGAACGAGAACGGGTTCATCGAGGAGCGCGCGATCCGGCAGGTGTACTCGCCCGCCGACGGCCGTTTCCTCCCGGACCGCTACGTCGAGGGCACCTGCCCGCACTGCGGGTACGACAAGGCCCGCGGCGACCAGTGCGAGAACTGCACGCGCGTCCTGGACCCCACCGACCTCATCGACCCGCGTTCCGCCATCTCCGGCTCCACCGAGCTGGAGATCCGCGAGACCAAGCACCTCTTCCTGCTCCAGTCGAAGCTGCAGGGCGAGGTCGAGGCGTGGATCGACGAGGTGGCCGGCGAGTGGCCTCATCTGGCGTCCTCCATCGCCCGCAAATGGCTGACCGAGGGCCTGAACGACCGCGCCATCACGCGCGACCTGGACTGGGGCGTGCCCGTCCCGGCGGACACCTGGCCGGAGCTGGCGGCCGAGGGCAAGGTCTTCTACGTGTGGTTCGACGCCCCGATCGAGTACATCGGATCGACGAAGGAGTGGGCGGACCAGGCCCCGGCCGGTGAGACGCGCGACTGGAAGTCGTGGTGGTACGAGCCGGAGGGCGCCGCCGACGTCCGCTACACGGAGTTCATGGCGAAGGACAACGTCCCGTTCCACTCCGTCATGTTCCCGGCGACGGAGATGGGTGTCCGTGAGCCGTGGAAGAAGGTCGACTACCTCAAGGCCTTCAACTGGCTGACGTACTACGGCGGCAAGTTCTCCACGAGCCAGAAGCGCGGAGTCTTCACGGACCAGGCGCTGGACATCCTGCCCGCCGACTACTGGCGCTACTTCCTCATCGCCAACGCCCCGGAGTCGGACGACTCGTCCTTCACCTGGGAGCACTTCACGGCGACGGTGAACAAGGACCTTGCCGACACCCTCGGCAACTTCGTCAACCGCGTCCTGTCCTTCTCCCGCAAGCGCTTCGGCGACGACGTCCCGGCGGGCGGCGAGCCGGGCGAGGCGGAGGCGAACCTGGGCGCGGAGATCTCCCGCCTGCTCGCCGAGTACGAGGAGCAGATGGAGGCCCTCCAGTTCCGCAAGGCCGCGGCGGCCCTGCGCGCGCTGTGGTCGGCGGGCAACTCCTACCTGGAGGAGAAGGCGCCCTGGCTCGAGATCAAGACGAACCCGGAGGGCGCCGCCCTGACCCTCCGTACCGCGATGAACCTCATCCACCTCTACTCGGTGGTCTCCGAGCCGTTCATCCCCGCGTCGGCGGCCGCGATGCGCGCCGCGTTCGCGCTGCCCGGTGACGACGCCACGTGGGTCAGTGGCGAGCAGGCCACGGCCCTGACGACGGTCCCGGCGGGCACCGCCTTCACCGTCCCGCCGGTCCTCTTCGCGAAGATCACGGACGAGGACCTGGCGTCGTACAAGGAGCGCTTCGGCGGCGAGCCCGCCGCGTAGGGCAGTCGTCACGAGAGGCGGCCCGGAACCGTGGGGTTCCGGGCCGCCTCTCGTTCTGCCGAGTCGCTCAGCGCACCCACTCCTTGAGCGGCTCGGTGTCCAGCTCGATGCCGACCGGGTCCGGCAGCGCGACCGTCTTGCCGAACGGCACCGTCACGACCTGCTCGTAGCGGACGCCGTCGGGCTGCGAGTGGACCTTGACCTCGCCGGTGTCACGGTCGATCAGCAGGTACACGGGGATCTCGGACTCGGCGTAGGCGATGGGCTTCTCGACGCGGTCACGGCGGTTGGTGTCGCTGTCGGCGGAGGTCACCTCGACGACCATGAGCACTCCGTCGGTGGAGGCCCATTCGCCCTGGCCGGCGAACGTACCGCTCATCGCGAGCGAGCCGTCCGGGCGGGCATTGCCGTTGCGGTACGTCTCCACGTGCAGGCCCTGTTCCGTGTAGAGCCACCAGCCACCGTCGGCCTGCATGCACAGCCGCGACAACCACTCGATGATCGTGCTGTGATCGCCGTCCGGCACGCCCTTGACCCCCAGTTTCCCGCCGATGAACTCCAGCCTCAGTGCCTCGTTCGTCCGTATGGCGTGCCGGGCCAGTTCCTCGAAGTCCTCCTGGCCCAGACCCACAGGGGACTGCTCCTCGACGACACCCACGACGGCCTCCTCCGGGATCGGTGGTGCCTTCCACGGTACGTGCCCGCAGGCCGCCGCGGCCGGTTGAACGGTTGTCTTCACCATGGCCGGAGCATCGCGCGGGCCCCGCACGGATGTCCCCGGATCACGGCGGGCGTCACCCGATCCGGGCACGTGCCTCAGGCATCCCGCAGCCGCAGCACCCCCCACCCCGCCGCCAGGGCCGCCGCCGCGTACCCCGCGAGGACGGCCAGCCCCTCGCCCGGGGAGAGCGGGGCCGTGCCGGTGCCCAGGACCGTCTGGACCGCGAGACCGGCCGTCATGGGGGACGCCTTCTGGACGGTGTGCAGGACGTGGTCCGGCATCTTGACGATGAGGATCGCCAGGTACGGGCCGTACAGCAGGGTCAGCGCCACGCCCACCGCGGCCGCCGCGTGCCGCACGATCAGGGCGATCCCCGCGGCCAGCAGCGCGGTCAGCAGCAGATAGGCCGCCGTACCGAACGCCGCCCGCCACAGCTCGCCCGATGTCGGCGGGAGTTGGGGAACTCCGTCGAGCGTCCACCGGCCGGCCGCCAGCGACAGCGTCACCGCCGGGACCGCAACGCCGGCGACCGCCGCCGCGACCAGCAGGGTCTTCGCGGTGAAGACCTGGCCGCGGCGCGGATTGGCCAGCAGCGTCGTACGGATCGTGCGCGGATACTCCGCCGACACCACCGCCACCGCGACGAGCACCGCGAGGGTCTGCGCGAGGTAGACGCCGGAGAGGGACAGCGCCGTCGGGTCGAGCGTGCCGGACTCCTCCGGGTGGGCGGCCGCGGCGACGAGGACCGTGCAGCCGGTCATCGTCCAGGGCAGCGCGAGCAGCGTCCACAACTGCCCCGGCACGGTGCGGAGTTTGGTCCACTCGCCGTGCAGGGCGCGGGCCGTCGGCCGCTTCATGCGTCCCGCCGTACGAGCCTGAGGCGCGCGGCGGCCAGGACCACGGCCACGTACAGGCACAGGACCCCGAAGCCCGCCCAGGGGGTGGTGGCGTCTTCGACGAGGTGCCTGGTCTGCTGGATCGCCAGACCGGCCACGGGAGTCGCGCTGCCGATCGCCTCGTCGAGGGCGATGGACGTGGTCGAGGCCACGATGGGCAGCACCACCACGGCCACGAACATCAGGACGATCGCCGGGACGGTGCGGCGCAGCAGCGCGCCCACGCCCAGGCTGAGGACGGCGGTCAGGGCGAGGAAGGCGGCGCTGCCGACGACCGCGCGGATGCTGGCGGGATCGGTCAGGGAGGGGTTGTCGAAGAGGGGCGGGCGGAAGCCGTTGTCCCGCTGGTAGGGGCGGGCCAGCAGGAACGCCGCCACCGTGGCGGGCAGCGCCACCGCGAAGACGGCCGCGCCGAGCACCGCCGCCTTCGCGGCCAGGACACGGCCGCGGCGCGGGCTCGCGGTGAACGTCGTCCGCACGGTGCCCGTCCGGTACTCGGACGTGACGAACAGGACGCCGAGCGCGATCACGGCGAGCGCGGCGAGCTGGGTGCCGTCGTCCAGGGACTGCTTGACGAGGTCGACGCCGGGCCCCGCGCCGACCCCGCCCATGCCGAGCCCGCCGAGGTCACCGCTGCCGGTGAGGGCGAGGCCGCCGGAGGCGGTGCGGCGCAGGGTGCCGGGGGCGGGCGCGTCGGTCGGCGGTTCGCCCCGCAGCGGCGGCTGCACGATGTCGGTGCGCCGCCAGCCGCCCTGCCCGACCGGCATGGCGAGGTGGTCGAACGTCGCCCGGCCGGTCGTCGGCACGGGGTGGGCGACGGTCTCGGTGGGGCCGGTCCGCTTCTCGACCGTGCGCCGCGGCGAGGTGACGAAGACGCCCGCCTCGACGCCCGTCGCGGGCAGGTCCGCCACGGTCAGGGTGCCGACGGTGTGCCAGGTGCGCCCGTCGGACGAGTAGGCGCCGGTGACCCGCGGGCCCGCGCGGGTCAGTCGCAGACTGACGGGCGCCTCGACGTCCTCGGCGGCGGCCAGCTCGTGCCTGCCGTCGGCCATCAGGCGCAGCCCGTGCCCGGGTGTCACCATCAGGGCCGCGTACGAGGATCCGCTCGTGGTGCCGTCCTTGAGCAGCAGCCCGGCCTTGGCCCAGGAGTGGCTGTCCTTCTGGCTCGCGACGCGCGCGGTGAAGGTGCCGTCGCCGGCCGCGGACATGACCGGCCGGTGGGCGAAGGCCAGGCTGTCGAACGCCGTGGGCCCGTCGTAGCTGGTGGCGCTGCCACTGACCGAGGCGACGGTCATCAGGAGCAGCAGGGCGACCATGGCGACGAGCGCGAAGGCGGTGCTGCGCACGGACCGCAGCTTGGTCCACTCGGCGCGCAGCGCCCGCACCGGCCCGCTCATGACGCCTCCCGCGCGGTGAACTCGGCGGTCTCGGAGGTCAGTTCCATGTACGCCTCCTCCAGCGTGGCGCGGTGCCGGGTGAGTTCGGAGAACGGTACGGAGTCCGCGCCGAGCAGTTCCGCGACCCGCTGCGCGGGCAGCCCGGTGACCGTGAGGGAGTCGGGGCCGTTCATGACGACCGTGGCCCCGGCGCCGCTGAGCACCATCAGCGCGTCGGCGCGCCGGGTCGTGCGCAGGGCGACGCGTTCGCCGGACACCTCGTCGAGCAGGTCGGCCACGTCGGTGTCGGCGAGCAGCCGGCCGCGGCCGATCACGAGGAGGTGGTCGGCGGTGTCCTCCAGTTCGCTCATCAGGTGGGAGGAGATGAGCACCGTACGGCCCTCGGCGGCGAGGGACTTGAGGAAGCGGCGGATCCACTGGACGCCCTCGGGGTCGAGTCCGTTGACCGGCTCGTCGAGGATCAGCACGGGCGGGTCGCCGAGCAGCGCGGCCGCGATGCCGAGCCGTTGCCGCATGCCGAGGGAGAAGCCTCCGGTACGTTTGCGCGCGGCGGGGGTCAGGCCGACCTGGTCCAGGACGAGGTCGACGCGGCGGGTGCTGAATCCGCTGTAGTGGGCCAGCCAGAGCAGGTGGTCGCGGGCCCGGCGGCCCGGATGCAGCGCCTCGCTGTCGAGCAGCGCGCCGACCGTGGCGAGGGGTTCGTCCAGCGCCGTGTACGGTTTTCCGCCGATCAGCGCGGTGCCGCTGTCCGGGGCGTCGAGGCCGAGCAGCATCCGCAGCGTCGTCGACTTCCCCGCCCCGTTGGGCCCCACGAACCCGGTCACCCGCCCCGGCCGTACCGTGAAACTCAGCCCGTCCACGGCCACGGCCCCGCCGTACCGCTTGCACAGTCCCCGCGCCTCGATGGCCGGTCCGTCCCTGAATCCCGTCATACCAGCAAGGTAGAAACCCGCCCCCGCCCGAACATCCCACCACAGCGCCCACTTCCCCTCCCTCGTCTCCCCCGCCCGGGGGAAGCCGCGCGCGGCGCGAGGCTTCAGGGGCGCGGGGAACTGCGCGAGAAGCGGCCACCGGCCCGCGGACGAACAACAACCCGCCCAGGGGCGCGGGGAACTGCGCGGCCCGCACCCAACAGCAAGCCCTGCTCCCCCCGCAGGGGGACGCCCACCCTGGACCCCGCCCCCGATAATGACCCGCATGAAGGGGACCGCAACCGCCCGGAGAGCCCTGACCCACCCCGACCTCCCCCTGACCGCGGCAGCGACCCTCACGACCCTGGCCCTGGCGGAAAGCCTCACCCCGGCCACCCCCACCCGCCCCGACACCCTCCTCGGCCTCCTCGCCCTGGCCCTCGCCACCACGGTCCCCCTCGCCTTCCTCCGCTCCCAGCCCCTCCTCACCGCGGTGACGGTCACCACGGCGGCACTGCTCACCCCGGCCACGTACGATCGCCTCCTGCTCTCCGGCCTCCCGGCCCTGGCGGCGGTCCTGTACACGGTGGGCCGGCACTCGACGGGCCGCACCACGGCGGCCTTCGCCGTCCCGTTCGCCGGCTGGGCGCTGGCCGGCGGCGCCCACGGCACGGCCCTCCTCGTCGGCGCCGTCACCGTCCTCACCGCGGGCCACGCGCGCCGCACCCGCGCCGAGCACGACCACCGCACGGCGGCCGACTGGGCCCACGCCGACACCGCCCTCGCGCATGCCGCCCTCGGTGAACGGGCCCGTATCGCAAGGGAGTTGCACGACATCGTCGCCCACCACATCTCGACGATCTCGGTGCAGGCGGAGACGGCCCGCTACACGACCCCGGGGCTGCCGCCCGCCGGCGCGGAGAAGTTCCTGGCGATCGGCGACACGGCCCGGCTCGCGCTCACCGAGATGCGCCGCCTGCTGGGGGTCCTGCGCGAGGACGTGCCCGAGGAGGCGGCCCGCGCCAGGGCCCCGCAGCCCGGCCTCCACCAGCTGCTCGCCCTCGTCGACGAGGCCCGCGAGACGTCCGGCGGCGCGGTCCGGCTCATCGTGCGCGGCCCGGCCGGCCCCCTCGAACCGGGCCTGGAACTGACCGCGTACCGCATCGTCCAGGAAGCCCTGACCAACGCCCGACGGCACGCTCCCGACGCCGCGACGGACGTGGAACTCATCTACGGGGAGGAAGAGTTGAGACTCCGGATACGTGACTGCGGTCCCGGCGCGGAACCGCCGCGCGGCGGGGGCCACGGCCTGCTCGGCATGCGGGAACGCACCGCCATGGCGGGCGGCACCCTGCACGCGGGCCCGGCCCCGGCCGGCGGATTCCTGGTCGAGGCGACGCTGCCGGTCCGCGCCCCGGACACCCCGTGAACGCCCCCGTCCGCATCGTGGTGGCCGACGACCAGGACGTCGTGCGCGCCGGATTCGGCGCCCTGCTCGACAGCCGGCCGGACTTCACGGTCGTCGGCAGCGCGAACGGCGGCGCCCAGGCGGTGCGGGTGTGCCGGGAGGTGTGCCCCGACCTGGTTCTCATGGACGTCCGGATGCCGGGCATGGACGGCATCGAGGCGACCCGCCGCATCACCCGTGAACAGCCCGCCACCCGCGTCGTGATGCTGACGACCTTCGACCTCGACGAGTACGTGTACGACGCTCTCGCGGCCGGCGCCAGCGGCTTCCTGCTCAAGGACATGCAGGCCGAGCGGCTGTTCGAGGCGGTCCGGGTGGTCGCGGCGGGCGAGGCGCTGCTCGCGCCGACCGTCACCCGGCGCCTGATCGCCGAGTTCACCAGGCTGCGCCCGCGCGCGCTGCCGGAACAGGCCCGTGCCGTCGACGCGCTGACCCCGCGCGAGCGCGAGGTGCTGCGGCTGATCGCCGAGGGGCTGTCCAATCAGGAGATCGCGGTACGGCTCGTGGTCGGCGGGGAGACCGTGAAGACCCACGTCAGCCGGGTGCTCGCCAAGCTGGGCGTGCGCGACCGGGCGCAGGCGGTGGTGGCGGCGTACGAGTCGGGGCTCGTGGTGCCGCGCTCGGGGTGAGGCGGCCGACGCGCGAGGGGCCCGGAACCGTTCGTACGGTTCCGGGCCCCTCGAATGCGGCGCGGTGCTACTTCTTCTCGACCGGCTTGCGCAGCTGGATGTTGAGCTCGCGCAGGCGCGACTCGTCCAGCTCGGTGGGCGCGCCCATCATCAGGTCCTGCGCGTTGCCGTTCAGCGGGAAGGAGATCGTCTCCCGGATGTTCG
Source organism: Streptomyces sp. HUAS MG91 (assembly GCF_040529335.1). Taxonomy (GTDB): domain Bacteria; phylum Actinomycetota; class Actinomycetes; order Streptomycetales; family Streptomycetaceae; genus Streptomyces; species Streptomyces tabacisoli. The sequence goes on from NZ_CP159534.1 coordinate 4,137,084, forward strand.
GCTCGTCGGCGAGGAGCATGACGATGCGGTCGACGCCCGGGGCGATCCCGCCGTGCGGCGGGGCGCCGAAGCGGAACGCGCGGAGCATGCCCGCGAACTCGTGCTCGACGGTGTCCCGGTCGTAGCCGGCGATCTCGAAGGCCTTGAGCATGATGTCCGGCTCGTGGTTCCGGATCGCGCCCGAGGACAGCTCGACGCCGTTGCAGACGATGTCGTACTGCCAGGCAAGGATGTCCAGCGGGTCCTTCTCCTCCAGGTCCTGCATGCCGCCCTGCGGCATGGAGAACGGGTTGTGGGAGAAGTCGATCTTGCCGGTCTCCTCGTCTTTCTCGTACATCGGGAAGTCGACGATCCAGCAGAACCGGAAGACGCCCTCCTCGAAGTGGCCGGCGCGCTTGGCGGCCTCGACGCGGACGGCACCCATGATCTTGGAGACCTCGTCGAACTCGCCCGCGCCGAAGAACACGGCGTGACCGGCCTTCAGGCCGAGGCGGTCGGTGAGGACCTTGACGTTCTCCTCGGTGAGGAACTTGGCGATCGGGCCCGCGAACGTGCCGTCCTCGCCGACGCGGATCCAGGCCAGGCCCTTGGCGCCCTGCTCGACCGCGTAGTCACCGAGGCCGTCGAAGAACTTGCGGGACTGCGACGCCGTGTCCGGCACCGGCAGCGCGCGCACGTGCTTGCCGGCGAACGCCTTGAACTCCGAGCCCTCGAACACGTCGGTGATGTCGACGAGCTCCAGCTTGGCGCGCAGGTCCGGCTTGTCGTTGCCGTACTTCAGCATCGACTCGCGGAACGGGATGCGCGGGAACGGGGAGGTGACCTCGCGGCCGCCGCCGAACTCCGTGAAGATCTCCGTCATGAGCTTCTCGATGGGGCGGAAGACGTCTTCCTGCTCCACGAAGCTCATCTCGATGTCGAGCTGGTAGAACTCGCCCGGCGAGCGGTCCGCGCGCGCGTCCTCGTCGCGGAAGCACGGCGCGATCTGGAAGTAGCGGTCGAAGCCCGAGATCATCAGCAGCTGCTTGAACTGCTGCGGGGCCTGCGGCAGCGCGTAGAACTTGCCGGGGTTCAGACGGGACGGGACGACGAAGTCACGGGCGCCCTCGGGGGAGGTCGCGGTGAGGATCGGCGTCGCCATCTCGTTGAAGCCGAGGGCGACCATCTTCGAGCGGATCGAGGCGATGACCGCGCTGCGCAGCATGATGTTCTTGTGCATGCGCTCGCGGCGCAGGTCGAGGAAGCGGTACTCCAGGCGCCGCTCCTCGTTCACGCCGTCGTCCGCGTTGATCGTGAAGGGGATCTGCTGGGCCGCGCCCAGGACCTCGACCTCGGCGGCCTCGATCTCGATCTCGCCGGTGGGCAGCTCGCCGTTCACGTTGTCCGCGCCGCGGGAGACGACCTTGCCGTCCACGCGGACGACGGTCTCCTTGGTGAGCTTGTCCAGGACCTCGGCGGCCTTCGTGCCTGGGCGGGCGACGAGCTGCGTGATGCCGTAGTGGTCGCGCAGATCGATGAAGAGGATGCCGCCCAGGTCTCGGCGATTGTGCAGCCAGCCGCTCAGCCGGACGTCGGAGCCGACGTCAGAGGCGCGGAGCTCGCCGCAGGTGTGGGACCTGTACCGATGCATCGTCGTTCATCCAGCCTTTGCGCTTGGGGTTCCCGGGGAGACAACCCGGATCTCCCCAAGGGTACCGGCCGCCCGAAGATCGCTCGGCGAATACTCTCGGTGGCAGTGACCGATCACCTCTTCCTAGAGTGGAGCAATGCGCACTGGTGACCCCCTCCCTCCGGTGGAGGACGTCCTCGCCGCTCTCGCGACCGGCCTGTGGCGCTGGGACAACAGGGCGGGCACGGTCACCTTCGACACGGAGGCCGCCCGCCTCGTCGGGCTGCCCGCGCGGACGACGACCCTCACGGAGTCCGGCGCCCGCGCCCGTTTCCACCCGGTGGACTGGAACGAGATCGACGGCATCATCCGGCTCGCCGTCGCCGAGGGCACCCTCGCCGAGGCCCGGCTGCGCGTCATGGACGACCAGGGCCGGGTCATCCGGACCGTGCGCACCCGCTCCAAGCCCGTGACGCACGGCGACGCACCGAACCTGTTCGAGCTGATCGGCACCCTCCAGGAGGTCGCCGAGCCGCCGCCCGGCGCCTCCTCCCGCGCCCCCGTCACGGGCGACTGGCGCCGCTCCCGCGAGGCGTTCCTGCTGGACGCGGGGCGGGCCCTCGCCGAGGCCGACTCCACGGCCGAGGTGCTTCGGGTCGCGGCCGGGCTCTCCATGCCGGGGTTCTCGCCGGACGGCCTCGCCGTGTTCGGCGTCGCGGGCGACCGGCTCACCGTCATCGGCCACCACGGGCACCAGCCCGGCGCCGAGGGTCCCTTCACCGACATGGACCTGGCCACGGACTACCCGGCGGCGGAGGTCTGCCGCACCGGTCGCGCCGTCTACCTCTCCTCGCCCGAGGAGTACCGGCGCCGCTATCCGGCGGCCTGGCCGCTCGCGGCCCGCTTCAACCGGCAGTCCTGGGCGTTCCTGCCCCTGATCGTCGCCGGGCGCACCATCGGCGCGTGGATGGCGGGCTTCGCCTACCGGGTCACGTTCACCCCCGACGAGCGCTCGGTGCTGACCACGGTGGCCCGGATGCTCGCGCAGGCCCTCTCCCGGGCCGGGGTCGCCGAGTCGGAGCGCGCGCTGACCGACGGCCTGCAGAAGTCGATGCTGCCCACGATCGGCCCCGAGATCCCGGGCATGACCATCGCGGCCCGCTACGTCCCGACCGGCGGCGGCCTCCAGGTCGGCGGCGACTGGTACGACATGATCCCGCTGCCCAGCGGCCGGATCGCCCTGGTCATCGGTGACGTCCAGGGCCATGACGTGCAGGCGGCGGGCCTCATGGGCCAGCTGCGGATCGCGCTGCGCGCCTACGCCTCCGAGGGCCACCGCCCCGACGCGGTCCTCTCCCGCGCCTCCCGCTTCCTGTACGGGATCACGGCCGACGCGGCGGACCCGACGGACCCGCGCTTCGCGACCTGCCTGTACGTCGAGGCCGACCCGGTCACCGGCACCTTGGAGATCGCCCGCGCGGGCCATCCGGACCCCGCCATACGCACCGCCGACGGCACGGTGATGATGCGCCCCACGGCGGGCGGCCTGCCGCTCGGCATCGACCCCGACGCCGACTACCCGACGACCCGGCTCGCCCTGGAACCCTCCGAGACGCTGCTGATCTGCACGGACGGCCTGATCGAGACGGGCGGGCACGATCTCGACTCCGGCTGGGCCCGGATCCGTACGACGCTGGAGGCGGTCCCCGCCGACGACCTGGAGCTGCTGGCGGACGCCCTCGTCCAGGCGGTCCACGGCCCGTCCTCGCACCACACCACGGGCCCGCTCGCCGACCGCCGTGAGGACGACATAGCGCTGCTCCTGCTGCGCCGCGCGACCGCGTCGCGGGTGCCCGTCACGGCCCGGCGCACCGCCATGACCATCGCGCAGGCCGAGCCGGAGCGGATCGCCGTCGCCCGCCAGCAGTTGCGCGAGCTGCTGCACGACTGGGCCGACGAGGACCAGGTCGACTCGGCGGTGCTGATGGTCTCCGAGATGGTCACCAACGTGCTGGTGCACACCGACGGCGACGCCCTGCTGGTCGCCGAGGTCGGCCGCGGCTGCGAGGGCCCGCGCCGCCTGCGGGTGGAGGTGGCCGACGCCTCGGACGACCTCCCGCACAAGCGCAGACCGGGCGAACTGGCGTCGTCCGGGCGCGGGTTGGTGCTGATGGAGCTGCTCGCCCAGAAGTGGGGCGTCGACCCGCGCGGCGAGGGCAAGAGCATCTGGTTCGAGCTGTACGAGCCCGAGGAGAGCGGCGCGGAGGAGTCCGGCGTGGAGGAGATCGGCCCGGTGGGCGTCACTCAATCGGCGGTTTCACGTGAAACAGCCGGCTCCGACGGGCTCCCGTAACGGCCCTTGAGCTCTCCGATGATGCCGAACGCGGCCGCCGTCAGCGGCACCGCGAGCAGCATCCCCAGGATCCCGGCGACGGAGGCCCCCGCGGCGATCGCCAGCATCACCAGCGCCGGGTGCATCTGCACCGTGCGCGACTGGATCATGGGCTGGAGGATGTGCCCCTCCAGCTGCTGCACCGCGAGGATCACGCCGAGCGTCCACAGGGCGATGACGAAGCCCCGGTCGGCGAGGGCGACGAGGACGGCGACGGCGCCGGAGATGGTGGCGCCGAGATACGGGATGTAGGCGCCGACGAAGACGAGCGCGCCCAGGCCCACCGCGCCCGGCACCCGCAGGATCAGCAGGCCGATGGTGATGCACAGGGCGTCGATGAGCGCGATGAAGGTCGTCCCGCGCATGAAGCCCGAGATCGCCTCGAAGGCGCGGCGCCCCATCGCCTCGATGACCTCGCCGGCGGCGCGCGGGGCGACGGCGTGGGCGAGGCCCGCGGCACGGTTCGAGTCCTTGAGGAAGAAGAACGTGAGCAGCAGCGCGAGCACGGAGGTCGCAAGCAGCGAGCCGATCACGGAGAGGCCGGTGAGGACGCCGCCGGCCAGGCTGGAGCCCCACTTGGAGAGCAGGTCCTTGGCGTTGTCGGCGACATTGCCGAGGTCGTCGGCGCCGGAGAGCCCGAAGTGCGCGCGGATCCAGTCGCCCGCGTCCTGCACGGAGTCGACGATCTGGTCGCCGGTGTCGATGAGCGCCTTGACCACGATGTACCCGGCGCCGCCGACGACGGCGATCAGGGCGACGCAGGTCAGCGCGGCGGCGAGCGCGCGCGGCACCTTGCGCCGGTTCAGCCACTCGAATACGGGGGCGAGCAGCGCGGTGCCGAGCAGTGCGAGCAGGACCGGGGTGACCGCCGACTTGAACACGACGCAGAGCCAGATGCCGACGGCGGCGACGCCGGTGACGAGCAGGGCCACCGTGCACCAGGCGGCGGTGCGGCGGGCCCCCTCGGGGAGCAGGGGCGCGCCTCTCGGGGGTCCTGCGGCCGGTTCCTGGGGCTCTCGGGTCGTCTGCACTCTCCCAGGCGATCACGCGCGCGTGGCCCCGACCTTCCGGGCGGGGCCACGCGGGTGACGTGCTGTCAGCTGGTGTGCGGCAGACGCTCCGTGCTGGGGACGACGCCCAGGCGGCCGGCCTGGAAGTCGTCGAAGGCCTGCTGGAGTTCGGCCTTGGTGTTCATCACGAACGGGCCGTAGTGGGCCATGGGCTCACGGATCGGCTGTCCGCCGAGGATCACGACCTCCAGGTCGGGGGTGTTCGAGTCCTGGGACTCGTCGGCCCGCACGGTCAGGGACGAGCCCGCGCCGAACACGGCCGTCTGCCCCATGTGGACGGGCCGGCGGTCGGTGCCCACGGTGCCGCGCCCGGCGAGGACGTAGACGAGTCCGTTGTAGTCCTCGCGCCAGGGCAGGGTCGCCTCGGCGCCGGGGCGGACGGTGGCGTGCACCATCGTGATCGGCGTGTGCGTGATGCCCGGGCCCTCGTGGCCGTCGAACTCACCGGCGATGACGCGGAGCAGCGCGCCGCCGTCGGCGGTGGTGAGCAGCTTGACCTGGCCGCCGCGGATGTCCTGGTAGCGCGGGTTCTGCATCTTGTCCTTGGCGGGCAGGTTCACCCACAGCTGGAGGCCGTGGAAGAGACCGCCGGACATGACGAGCGACTCCGGCGGCGCCTCGATGTGCAGCAGGCCCGAGCCGGCCGTCATCCACTGGGTGTCGCCGTTGGTGATGGTGCCGCCACCGCCGTGGCTGTCCTGGTGGATGAAGGTGCCGTCGATGATGTACGTGACGGTCTCGAAGCCGCGGTGCGGGTGCCAGGGCGTGCCCTTGGGCTCTCCGGGCGCGTACTCCACCTCGCCCATCTGGTCCATCATGATGAACGGGTCGAGGTGGCGGTAGTTGATCCCGGCGAACGCGCGGCGCACCGGGAAGCCCTCGCCCTCGAAGCCGGTGGGCGCGGTCGTCACGGCCAGCACGGGGCGCGCCACGGCGTCGGCCGGCGCCGTCACACGGGGCAGGGTCAGCGGGTTCTCGACGGTCACAGCGGGCATTTTGGGGACCTCCTCGGTTCCTCGTGCCTCGATATTAGTTGAACGTAGAACTTTCTGCCACCTGGAACGCCGAACGCCCGGAGGGCATTCCCTCCGGGCGTTCGGCGTGCGGGAGTGACGGGCGCGGGTTCCGGGCGCTCGACCGCGGGCGGCTCAGCCGTACATGCGGCGCATGGCGAAGTCGACCATCTGCTCGACCGCCTTCGCGTCGAAGACCATCCGGTGCTCGCCCTCCATGTCGAGGACGAAGCCGTATCCGGTGGGCAGCAGGTCGATGACCTCGGCGCCGGTGATGACGAAGTACTTGGACTCCTTGCCGGCGTACCGGCGCAGCTCCTTGAGCGTGGTGAACATCGGGATCACCGGCTGCTGGGTGTTGTGCAGCGCCAGGAAGCCCGGGTTGTCACCGCGGGGGCAGTAGACCTTCGACGACGCGAAGATCTGCTGGAAGTCCTCGGCGGACATCGAGCCCGTGGTGAACGCGCGGACCGCGTCGGCGAGCGACGGCGGCGACGGCTCCGGGTACAGCGGCGGCGCCTGCTGCCCGTATCCGCCCATGCCGGCCTGCGGGGGCATGCCCTGCTGCGGCGGTGCGTACTGCTGCTGACCGCCCGCCCCGCCCGGGGTCCGCTCGTATCCGTACATGGGGGCAAGAGTACCGAGGACGGACGGCGCGATGGGGCCGGGCGGTAATTCTGTAGCGAGGGATAGATAAAGGAGGGGCGACGCTGCTACGGTATTTGTGTAGTGGCCGATACAGAAAACGCGTCGGCCTCGTCACAGCCGTGGGCGCCGGGCAGCCGCGCGCCCCGAGGGGAGGAACAGCCATGACGGACACGGATCGGACGACGACGCACGAGGCCCGGAAGGCCGAGCCGTACGCGCGGACGGTGCGCGGATCGGGACCCGGGCTGCTGCTCGCGCACGGCGGGGGCGGGTCGATCGAGACCAACTACGGCCCGGTGCTCCCGGCCCTGGCGGCGGACCGCACGGTCGTCGGCGTCGACTACCCGGGCACGGGCGCCACCCCGCGCGCCGCTTCCCCGCTCCGGCTGGACACGCTGGCCGACGAGCTGGTGGCCGCGGCGGACGCCGAGGGCCTGGACCGGTTCGCCGTGGCGGGGTACTCGCTGGGCGGCCCGGTGGCCGTGCGGGTCGCGGCCCGGCACCCCGAGCGGGTGACGGCCCTGCTGCTCACGGCCACCTTCGGCCATCCGTCACCACAGCTGCGGCTGGCCGCCGAGACCTGGCGCACCCTCGCCGCGGCCGGCGACCCGGACACCTTCGCCCGCTTCCTGTTCCCGTACGCCCTGTCCTCCCGGGCACTGCACGCGCTGAGCGACGCGGAGGTGGAGGCGGCCGTCGCGGAGCTGGCCGCGACGGCCCCGCCCGGCGCGGGCGACCACGCGGACCTGGTCACACGGGCGGACGTCCGCGCGGAGCTGGCCCGGATCACCGTGCCGACGCTGGTGGTGGTGACCACGGAGGACCGCCTGGTGCCGCCGCGGGCCCAGCGGGAGCTGGCCGCCGCGATACCGGGCGCGGAGGTCGCGGAGATACCGACCGGGCACCTCCCGTTCGCCGAACTGCCGGACGCCTGGGGCGCGTTGATGGTGGAATTCCTGCGCGCGACCGGCGCGTGAGGCCGAGCGTTCCGTCACAGTTGGCCCCAGAGGGGTTGATTCTTATTACCGGCGGGTAGCATCCTGTGGGTTACTAGTTGGTATGCATACGAGATCGGCCGCGGTCGATCCCTCCCGAGCCTTTACGGAGCCGTCGCCATGGGGCACTACAAGTCGAATCTCCGCGACATCGAGTTCAACCTCTTCGAGGTGCTCGGCCGCGACAAGCTGTACGGCACCGGCCCGTTCGGGGAGATGGACGTCGACACGGCCAAGAGCATCCTCGAGGAGACGACCCGTCTCGCCGAGAACGACCTGGCCGAGTCCTTCGCGGACGCGGACCGCACCCCGCCGGTCTTCGACCCGGAGACGAACACCGCGCCGATCCCGGAGACCTTCAAGAAGTCCTACAAGGCCTTCATGGACGCCGAGTACTGGCGCCTGGGCCTGCCCGAGGAGATCGGCGGCACCACCGCCCCGCGCTCGCTGATCTGGGCCTTCGCCGAGCTGATCCTGGGTGCGAACCCGGCGATCTGGATGTACTCCTCCGGCCCCGCGTTCGCCGGCATCCTCTTCGAGGAGGGCAACGAGGCGCAGAAGAAGGTCGCCGAGATCGCCGTCGAGAAGCAGTGGGGCTCGACGATGGTGCTGACCGAGCCGGACGCCGGTTCGGACGTCGGCGCCGGCCGCACCAAGGCCGTGCAGCAGGAGGACGGCTCGTGGCACATCGAGGGCGTGAAGCGGTTCATCACGTCCGGTGAGCACGACATGTCGGAGAACATCCTCCACTACGTCCTCGCCCGCCCCGAGGGCCACGGCCCCGGCACCAAGGGCCTCTCGCTCTTCCTCGTCCCGAAGTTCGAGTTCGACTGGGAGACCGGCGAGCTGGGCGAGCGCAACGGCGTGTACGCGACCAACGTCGAGCACAAGATGGGCCTCAAGGCGTCCAACACCTGCGAGATGACGTTCGGCGACCAGCACCCCGCCAAGGGCTGGCTGATCGGTGACAAGCACGACGGCATCCGCCAGATGTTCCGCATCATCGAGTTCGCCCGCATGATGGTCGGCACGAAGGCGATCTCGACGCTGTCGACGGGTTACCTGAACGCGCTGGAGTACGCCAAGGAGCGCGTCCAGGGCTCCGACCTGGCCGCCTTCGGCGACAAGGCCGCGCCCAAGGTCACCGTCACACACCACCCGGACGTGCGCCGCTCGCTGCTCACGCAGAAGGCGTACGCGGAGGGCATGCGCTCGCTCGTCCTCTACACCGCCTCGGTGCAGGACGCGATCCAGGTCAAGGAGGCCTCCGGCGAGGACGCCTCGACCGAGCACGCGCTGAACGACCTGCTCCTGCCCATCGTGAAGGGCTACGGCTCGGAGAAGGGCTACGAGCAGCTGGCCCAGTCGCTGCAGACCTTCGGCGGCTCCGGCTTCCTCCAGGAGTACCCGATCGAGCAGTACATCCGGGACTCCAAGATCGACACGCTCTACGAGGGCACCACGGCCATCCAGGGCCAGGACTTCTTCTTCCGGAAGATCGTCCGCAACCAGGGCGCCGCGCTGAACGGTCTGGCCGAGGAGATCAAGAAGTTCCTCGCCGTGGAGACCGGCGGCGCGGAGCTGGCCGGGGCCCGCGAGTCGCTGGCCAAGGCCGCCGTCGAGCTGGAGGCCATCGTGGGCGTCATGCTCACCGACCTGGCCGCCACCGAGCAGGACGCCAAGAACATCTACAAGGTGGGCCTGAACACGACCCGCCTGCTGATGGCCTCCGGTGACGTCGTCGTCGGCTACCTCCTGCTGAAGGGCGCCGCGGTCGCCGCCGAGCGGCTCTCCGAGGGTGTGGCGGGCAAGGACGCCGCGTTCTACCAGGGCAAGGTCGCCGCCGCCAAGTTCTTCGCGGCGAACGTCCTGCCGGGCGTCACCGGGGCCCGCAAGCTGGCCCAGGGCACCAGCGAGACGGGGCTGGACATCATGGAGCTGGACGAGGCGGCCTTCTAGGCTCCGCCGACCCGGACCCACCCCGAGGCCCGTCGTCCCCCCGAGGGACGACGGGCCTCTCCCGTCGTGTCCCAGGTGCACGCCGGTGGGGGCTGGTCGCGCAGTTCCCCGCGCCCCTGAGATGCGCACTTCGTGCGCCATCTCATCAGAGGCGCGCCACCCGCCCTTCCTCGGAGGCGCGCGAAGCGCAGCCTCAGGGGGAGGCTGCGCGCAGCGCATGCCTCAGGGGCGCGGGGAACTGCGCGACCAGCCACGACGAAAGCCGCACCCGACAACCCGACGAGCCGCGCGCAGCGCAAGGCTCCGGGGGCGCGGGGAACTGCGCGGCCAGCCACACTCGACCCGCACCCGACAGCGAGACGCCCCACCGGCCGGCAGGCGCAAGAGGACATGGTCGGGCAGACGGGACGGCGCAGGGCCGCCGCAGGCAGGCCCGCTACAGCCCGCACTACCCTGGCGGCATGAGCACATCCACCGGCCCCTTCGACCGCGGCCACACCGACGACCTGTTGACCTTCCTCGCGGCAAGCCCCACCCCGTACCACGCGGTGGCGACGGCAGCGGCCCGCCTGGAGAAGGCCGGATTCAAGCAGGTCGCCGAGACCGACGCCTGGGACGGCGAGACCGGTGGAAAGTACGTCACGCGCGGCGGCGCGATCATCGCCTGGTACGTGCCGCGGGGAGCCCAGCCGCACACCCCGTACCGCATCGTCGGCGCCCACACCGACTCCCCGAACCTGCGGGTCAAGCCGCAGCCCGACATGGGCAGCAACGGCTGGCGCCAGGTCGCCGTCGAGATCTACGGCGGTCCCCTCCTCAACTCCTGGCTCGACCGCGACCTCGGCCTCGCCGGCCGCATCACCCTGCGCGACGGCAGCGAGCGCCTGATCGACATCGACCGGCCCCTGCTGCGCGTGCCCCAGCTCGCCGTGCACCTGGACCGCGGGGTGAACGTCGACGGCCTGAAGCTGGACAAGCAGCGCCACATGCAGCCCATCTGGGGCCTGGGCAGCGACGTCGACGAGGGCGACCTGCTGGGCTTCGTCGAGGACGAGTACGGCCTGGAGCGCGGCTCGATCACCGGCTGGGACCTGATGCCGTACGCGATCGAGGCCCCCGCCTACCTGGGCCGCGACAAGGAGCTCGTGGCCGGCCCGCGGATGGACAACCTGCTGTCCGTGCACGCCTGCACCGCCGCCCTCACCGAGGTCGGCAAGCGGGACGAGCTGCCGTACATCCCGGTGTTCGCGGCCTTCGACCACGAGGAGAACGGGTCGCAGTCCGACACCGGCGCCGACGGCCCGCTGCTCGGGAACGTCCTGGAGCGGTCGGTCTTCGCGCGCGGCGGCTCCCTGGAGGACCGGGCCCGCGCCTTCGCCGGCACCGTCTGCCTCTCCTCCGACACCGGCCACGCCGTGCACCCCAACTACGCCGAGCGCCACGACCCCACGCACCACCCGCGGGCCAACGGCGGCCCGATCCTCAAGGTGAACGTCAACAACCGCTACGCCACCGACGGTGTGGGCCGCTCGGTGTTCGTCGCCGCGTGCGAGAAGGCGGGCGTGCCCTACCAGGCGTTCGTCTCCAACAACGCGATGCCGTGCGGGACGACGATCGGCCCGATCACCGCCGCCCGGCACGGGATCAAGACCGTCGACATCGGCGCGGCGATCCTGTCGATGCACAGCGTGCGCGAACTGTGCGGCGCGGACGACCCGTTCCACTTGGCGAACGCGCTGTGGGCCTTCCTGGAAGGCTGAGTTCCGAACTTCTGTGTGATGGCTGAAGCCCCGGGTACCCGGGGCTTCCACCACCCGTGCGTCACACAGATTTTTGGGGAGGGAACCTCATGAGTATGGGAGGTTGCATCATCCTGGTCGCCGTCGGCGCGATCCTCGCCTTCGCGACCGACTGGCACATGAAGGGGGTCAACGTCGACCTCGTCGGCTGGATCCTGATGATCGTCGGCCTGATCGGACTCTTCGTGTTCCGCAGCGTCGGCCGTCGCCGCAGCGTGGTCGGCCCCCACAGCCGCACCACCGTCATCGAGGACGACGAGCGGGACCGGCGCATCTGACAGATCAGTGGCTCCCCCACGTACCCTGTGGACATCGCAGTCGCGGGGATTTCGGGGTTCGAGGGGGAGCACTGTCGTGGAGTTCCGGCTGCTCGGCGCGGTCGCCGTGGCCACAGGGAGCGGGGAACTCCCGCTCGGGCCCGCCAAGCGGCGCAGCCTGCTCGCGGCGCTGCTGCTGCGCCCCAACACCGCCGTCCCCCTCGACCAGCTGATCGACGCGCTCTGGCCCGAGGGCCCGCCCGCGCGGGCCAGAACCGTCGCCCAGGGACACGTGTCGCGGCTGCGGGCGCTGCTCGCGCAGGGCGGCGCCGACGAATGGGGCGTCCGGCTCGTCACCCGCGGCGACGCCTACGTCCTGGAGATGCCCGAGTCCCTGCTCGACGCGCACCGCTTCGAGGAACTGGTCCGGCTCGCCCGCGACCAGCGCACCCCCGACGACGCCGCCGCCCTGCTGCGGGAGGCGCTGGCGCTGTGGCGCGGGCCCGCGCTCGTCGGCGTCGCCACCGGCGGCCCGCTGCGGGTCGCGGCGGACGGCCTGGAGGAGGCGCGGCTCTCTGCGGTCGAGCAACTGGCCCGCACCTACGGCGAGTTCGGCGACCACGCCCGGGCCGCGTCGCTGCTGCACGCCGAGGCCGTCGCCCATCCGATGCGGGAGTCGCTGGCCGGGGCCCTGATGCGGGCGCTGTACCGCTCGGGCCGCCAGTCCGACGCCATCGACCAGTACCACCGCACCCGCACCCTCCTCGCCGACGAACTCGGCGTCGACCCCGGCGCCGCGCTGCGCGAGGCGTACGCGGAGATCCTGGCGGGCGGCGCCGCGCCCCCGCCCGCACCGACGCCCACGCCCGCGCCCCCACCCGCCTCCGGGCGGTCCCCCGGCCCCGACCTGCTGCCCCGCCCACCGCGCGGCTTCGTCGGGCGCGACCGGGAACTGGCCGCGATCGGCGCCGCCGCGCGCCGCGAGCACGCCGTCGTCGTCATCACCGGCCCCGCCGGGGTCGGCAAGACCGCGGCCGCCCTGCACTGGGCGCATTCCGCACGCGAGGGTTACGAGGGCGTGCTCTTCGCCGATCTGCGCGGCTTCAGCGACGAGGAGACCGGCGACAGCGGCCCGGAGACCGCCGACGTGCTCCGCGAGTTCCTGATCGCGCTCGGTGTTCCGGCCCGTGAACTGCCCGAGACGCAGGGCGCGTTGGCAGCCGCGTACCGGACGCACACGGAGGCGCGCCGCCCGCTCGTCGTCCTCGACAACGCCCGCACCGCCGCCCAGGTCCGTCCGCTGCTACCGGCCGGTCCCGGCAGCGCCGCCCTGGTCACCTCGCGGCTGCGCCTCGACGGTCTGGCGGTCAGCGAACTCGCCAGGACCGTCGGCATCGACGTCCTCGACGGTCCCGCGTCCGCCGCGCTGCTCGCCGCCGCCACCGGCGCCGAGGACCGGTTCGCCGCCGAACCGGCCGCCGCGGCCCGGCTCGCCGCGCTCTGCGCGGGCCTGCCGCTGGCACTGCGCGTCGTGGCGGCCCGGATCAACGCCCGGCCGCAGTGGCCACTGGCCGCCCTCGCCGACGAACTGGCCGACGAACAGCGCCGCCTGTCGCTCCTCGACGTCGACGACACCGGGGTCGCCGCCGCCCTCCGCCTCACCCTGCGCACCCTGCCCCCGGACGCCCGGCTGCTCTTCCGCAGGCTCGGCACGCTCCCGGGCCCCGACCTCGACCGCCACGCGGCCGCCGCGCTCACGGCGACCCCGCCCGCCGACGCCGCCACCGCCCTGGACCGGCTCGCCGCCGCCCACCTGGTGACGGAGCGGACCCCGGGCCGGTACGGGATGCACGACCTGGTCCGCCTGTTCGCGCGCGGTCCCGCCCAGCAGGAGGCGGCCGACGACCCGTCCGAACCGGCCGGTGAACCCCTCGTCCGCCTCCTCGACCACTACGTCCGCACCGCCCTGCGCGCCGCCGCCGTCGCCGAACCCGACGACCGGCCCTGCTGCGCGCCGCCGCCGGACGCGCGGGCCGACACGGGCGGGCCCGCGCTGCCCGACCGGGCGGCCGCGCTCGGCTGGTTCGCCGCACAGCGCGAGAACCTCGCGGCGGCCGCCGGTGCCGCCTTCGCCGCGGGACTCGACGACCGGGCCTGGCGGCTCGTCGTCCTCCAGTGGCCGTCGATCGTCGGATACGTGCGCGACGACTGGATACCGCTGCTCGAACAGGGCCTGGCCGCCGCCGTGCGGCTCGGCGACCCGGACGCCGAGGCGCGGGTGCGCGCCCTGTACGGCTGGGTCCTCACCGAGGAGGGGCGGCTCGCCCAGGCCCTGGAACACCTGGAGCGGGCCCCGGCACTCGCCGCCCGCGCGGGCGACCCGTCCAGCGAGGCCACCGCGCTGGTCAATCTCGCCCTCGCCCTGGACCGCACCGGCGCACCGGGCCCCGCGGCCCTCGCCCATCTGACGCGCGCCGCGGAACTCGCCCGCGCCGCCGACGACGTGCTCACCGAACTGCTGGCCCTGGAGCACCTGGCCCGCCGGCTGCTCGCCCTCGACGACCATCAGGCCGTACTCGTCTGCACGGAGCGGGGCCTCGCGCTGCCCGGCGCCGCCGCGGAAGGGCTCGCGCCGCTGCGCCAGATCCTGCTGCGGGTCTCGCGCGGCGCCGCGCTGCTCTCGCTGGGCCGCGCCGAGGAGGCCCGCGCCGATCTGTGCCGGGCCCGCGAGGACGCGCTGCGGCGGGGCTTCGAGGAGGGTGCGCGCCGGGCGGACGCCCAGTTGGCGCGGGCCGACAGCCAAACGGCGACGGGGCGCTAGCGCGAGGGCGACCGGACGGCGATCGCGGCGGGCACCTTGGGAGACACGAGCCGCCCGCCGCTCCAGAAGGCGGGCGCACGAATCGGGGGAGCTCCATCATGGCCCGCACCATCACCCGCACGACCGTCCTCGCCACCGCCGCCGTGGTCCTCGGCCTGACGATGACCGCCTGCTCCGGCGGCGACGCGACGGGGACCAAGGACGAAGGCGCCGCGACCACGCACACGAGCGCGGCAGCGAGCACGGACACCGGCTCGGGCACCGGCTCGGGCACCGGCTCGGGCACCGCGAAGGCCACGGGTAAGCGACAGGCGGGCGGCACGTCCGAGGCGGACGCCGCCAGGAGCGGCTCCAGCGGCAAGGGCGCCACGGGCGGGACCGCCGCGAGGAAGACGCCCGAGTGCAAGGTCACCTCGCTCGGCTACACCCTCAAGCGCAAGAACCCCGAGCAGCAGGGCGACCACCTGCTGATCACCGCGGTCAACAAGTCCGGCAGCGCCTGCACCGTGCAGAAGTTCCCGATCGTCACGCCGGGCGAGGCCAACGGCAACGCGCCCGTCGCCAAGGACGACGTACGGCCCCCGCAGCCGCTGCTCGTCCCGGCCGGCGGCACGATCTACTCCGCGCTCCCCGTCTACCAGGAGGTCAAGGCCGACGACGACTACTTCACGTCGATCCGGCTCTCCCTGGTGATGAACGACGCCGACGCCTCCGGCGCCTTCGTCACCCTGAAGACGCCCGGCGAGGTCGAGTACGCGGGCAAGCGCGCCGACGGCATCGAGGTGCTGTCCTGGAACCCCCGGATGCCGTACGCGAACTGACGGTCACCCAGGCGGCCCGGGCGGCTCAGGCGTCGAGGCCCGCCAGCACCAGCGGCAGCCGGTCCGTCCCGCCCTCGGCGACCCGGACCGGCACGCCCCAGTCCTGCTGGTGGACGTGGCAGGCCGGGTACTCGTTGGCGGGGTCGTCGTCGCAGGACGCGGCCATCGCGGAGACGTGCAGCACGCCCTCCGGCACCGCCGGGTTCAGCACCAGCTCACGGGCCAGGTCGGTGCCCGGCCCGTCACCGGCCACGAGCAGTTCGGGCGGCGTCGCCGAGACGAGGAGCCGGGTCGAGGGCCCGTACCGGGTGTCGAGCTTCTGCCCGGCCGGCGCCCGGAAGATGACGTCCAGCCGCAGCTTGCCGCCCGCCACCTCGGTGGCGGCGCGCTGGGTGCGGTGGGCGACGGACTCGACGCGCACGGCCTCCTCGGGCAGCCGCAGCCGGGTCAGCCGGTGCCGCGCCGACTCCACGACGACGATCTCGCCGGAGTCGCCGGCCAGCACGGCGTCGCTCGGCTCCCGCAGATCGGTGGCGAGCGTGGTCACCTGCCCGGTCGCCGGGTCGTAGCGGCGCAGCGCGTGGTTGTACGTGTCCGAGACCGCGACCGAGCCGTCGGGCAGCGCGGTGACGCCCAGCGGGTGCTGGAGCAGGGCCTGTCCGGCGTCGCCGTCCCGGTGCCCGAAGTCGAACAGGCCGGTGCCGACCGCGGTGCGCACGACGCCGTCGAGGTCCACCCAGCGCAGCGCGGACGTCTCCGAGTCGGCGACCCAGAGCCGGTCCTCGGTGGCCGCGAGCCCGGACGGCTGGGCGAACCAGGCCTCGGGGCCGGGACCGTCGACCAGCCCCTCGTTGGTGGTACCGGCCGCGACCTGGACGGTCCCGGCCCGCGGGTCGTACGTCCACAGCTGGTGCACGCCCGCCATGGCGATCCACACCCTGCCGTCGAAGACGGCCACGTCCCACGGCGAGGACAGGTCGACCTCGCGCGCCGGACCGCTGGTCGGCGACCCCTGCCACCACTGCTTGCCGGTGCCCGCGAGGGTGCTGATCGCGCCGGTCGGGAGGTCGACGGCGCGCAGCGCGTGGTTCACGGTGTCGGCGACGACGACGGTGTCCGCGTCGAGCAGGGCGAGCCCCTGCGGCTCGTTGAACGACTCGGGCCCGAAGCCCCGCTCACCGCTGCCGATCCGCCGCACGACGGACTCCCCGTCGGCCGCCAGCTCCACGAGCTGGTGCCGGGTCGTATCGCTGACCAGGAAGTTCCCCGACGGCAGCAGCAGCGCCTTGCCGGGAAAACGCAGGTCGGTCGCGACCGGCTCGGGCGCCACGTACGGGCCGTCGCCGCGCCGCAGCGTGCCCTTCGCCGTGTGCTCGGCCTCCAGCTCGCCGACCAGCTTCTCGATGGCGTGCGCGTGTCCCTCGCCGGCGTGCTGCGCGACGACGTACCCCTCGGGGTCGATCACGACGAGCGTGGGCCAGGCCCGTACCGCGTACTGCTTCCAGGTCGCCAGCTCCGGGTCGTCGAGCACCGGGTGCTCCACCCCGTACCGCTCGACGGCGTCGACGACCGCCGCGTGCTCGGCCTCGTGCACGAACTTCGGCGAGTGCACCCCGATGATCACGACGGTGTCCCGGTGCTTCTCCTCCAGTTCCCGCAACTCGTCGAGGACGTGCAGACAGTTCACGCAGCAGAAGGTCCAGAAATCGAGGATGACGATGCGGCCGCGCAGGTCGGCCAGGCCCCGGAGCTCGCCGTCGGTGTTGATCCATCCGCCCTTGCCCACCAGTTCAGGGGCCCGGACACGTGCACGCTTCGACATGATTCAAGACAACCACACCCTTCTGTGCGCCGTTCCCCTCAGGTCCCTCCGCCCCGGCGCATGCTGATCAGCTATGAGCGACACGAGCACCGTCGGCCGGGCGACCGCGTGGGCCGCCGCGCGCGCGAAGGAGATCCGGGAGGAGTTCCCGTTCGTCACGCGGCTGACCCGGCAACTGGTCGCCGTGAACCTGCTGGACTCGGCGACCCGGCTGGCCGCGCAGACGTTCCTGACGGCGATCCCGATCCTGTTCGTCGTCGCCGCGTTCGCGCCCGACGCCGTACGGGAGCAGATGCTGGAGTCGGCGCGCGGCGCCCTCGGGCTGAGCGGCGACTCGCTCGACCAGGTGCGGCAGGTGTACGGCGACGGGGGCACGGATTCGGCGGTGCGGGACACGTCGGGGGTGGTCGGCGCGCTGGTCATGCTGGCGTCGGCGACCGCGTGCAGTCGCGCGCTGCAGCGGGTGTGCGAGCGGGCGTGGGGGCTGCCGTCGGCCGGCCTGAAGCTGATCGCGTGGCGGTGGGTGGCGTGGCTGTGCGTGTGGCTCGCCGTCGTGATCCTGCAGAACCTGCTGCGCGGCGGTTTCGGCGCGGGCCCGTGGCTGGGCCTGCCGCTGTCGTACGCCGCCAGCGTGCTGCTGTGGTGGTGGACGCAGCACCTGCTGCTGGGCGGGCGGGTGCCGTGGCTGCCGCTGCTGCCGGGCGCGCTGCTCACGGGGGTGGGTGTGGTGTCGCTGTCGTGGGCCTCGCGTCTCTACATGCCGCGCACGCTGGACCGTTCGCTCGCCGAGTTCGGGCCGTTCGGCCTGGTCTTCTCGCTGCTGTCGTGGCTGATCGTGCTGTTCACGGTGGTGTGCGTGGGGATCTCCGCCGGGTGCGTCATCGCGCGGGAGCGGCCGGTGGCGCGCCGTCTGCGGACTCCTCCGGCAGGGCGGGCGGCGGCAGCGTAGGGGCGTCGAGGAACTCGATCACGGCGAGGGCGCAGACGGCGGCGACCGCGATCCAGAGGACCACCAGTCCGGTGGGGTAGGACCAGGCGATCAGTACGGCCGCGGCGACGGCGGCGACCGTGAGGTTCAGCCAGGTGCGCATCCGGTGGACCCAGGGGCCGACCGGGCCGAAGGTGCCGGTGGTCAGCGTCTCCCGTACGGAGCCGATCGCGCCGGTCCACGCGCCGCGCACCGCACCCGCCCAGCGGCCGGGGCCGCTCAGCCAGGAGGCGAGGGCGACGACCGCGCCGAGGACGGCGACGACACGGACGGCCGTGCGCAGGAAGCGGACCAGGGTGTCGTAGACGGCGCCGGCGGCGGGCTGGGAGACGTCGGCGGGCAGGGCGTCCAGGTAGACGGCGCGGCCGATCCACAGGGCGAGGCCGAGGACGAGCGCGCCCGCGGCGACCGCGAGGGCGGCGGTGATCAGGGCGCGGCGCCTGCGGCGGGCGAGCAGGACGGCGCCGGCGGCCAGCAGGACGACGAGCAGCGGCAGCACCCAGGACAGCAGCTGGAGCAGGCGGAAGCCGGTACGGGCCTTCGCGAGGGCGCCGGTGGACTGCATCAGGGTGATGCTGGTGTGCACCTCGGGAATGTTCCCGGCGACCGTGAGCCCCTGGTCGACGAGGGACTGTTTGACCTGGTCGACGACCGGGGCGAGGTCGAGGGTGACCTCGCCGTCCTTGATCTGGACGGCGCCGTCGTCGTGGCCGGTGAGGGCCTTGTCGACGGCGGCGTGGGCGGTGCGGTTGAGCTGTTTCCATACGGTGGTGAAGGCGGGGCTCGCCACGAACCTCTCGGTGGTGGTGCGGACCAGGGAGGTGAGGCCGCTGGTCAGGGGGCCGTCGGCGGCGCCGAGCGCCTTCTCCAGGAGGGGCCGGTCGGCGGGGGCGACGCCGGAGAGCAGGTCGCCGACGTCGATCCGGTCCATGACGGCCGTGGTCACCCGGTTGGTGACGGCCGTTCGGACATCCGGGTCGTCGGCGAGCGGGGCCATGGTCTGGACGTAGCGGTCGGTGTCGCCGATCAGCGCGTTCGACCAGACGGCGACCACGCCGAGCGGGGTGAGGAGCGCGGCGAGGACGACCAGGACGACGGCGAGGGCCGATTTCGGGCGGGATCGGCGGCGCCGAGGCCGCTCGTCCTCCAGTTCGCGTACCCGGGCCTTCAGTGCGGCGAGTTCGTCGTCCCTGGTCATGTGTTCAGGAGACGTGAAGTGGGCGGGTTTCGCTCGTTGAGCATCCGGGCGTCAAAAGACCGCGGACGCGTCTGCCCGGTCATGAGCAGACGCGTCCGCGGTCTCGTCCTGGCTGGTCGCGCAGTTCCCCGCGCGCCTTCGGGGCGCTTACTTCAGGGGACTGCCGAAGAAGGCCTTGGCGTCGGGGGCGCCGAGGTCGGTCGGGTTGAGGGCGATCGAGCCGGTGCCGGTCACGCCGTTCGCAGAGCCCGGGAACGTCCAGACCGCGCCGGAGGAGTCGTTCTCGCCGGTGGCGGAGGCGGCCAGGTCGCGGCTGCCGTCGCCGTTCACGTCGAGCAGCGCGCAGTCGGAGCCGAACAGGTCGCCGCTCTCCGCGACGCCCGGCACGTCCGCCGAGTTCTGGTTCAGGACGACGGAGCCGGTGCCGGTGACGCCGTTCGCCGAGCCGGGCAGCAGCGCGACCGCGCCCGCGTCCGTCTGGCCGCTGAAGTCCTCGCCGGAGATGCCGAGCGCGACATCGGCCTTGCCGTCGCCGGTGACATCGCCGACCGCGACGCAGGAACCGAGGTGGTCGCCGTCCTCCTGGGCGCCGTAGAAACCGGGCAGGGACTGGTCGAACTCCTGGGTGCGGTCGCCCTTCAGGCCGTCCTTCGACCCGAACGCGAGGGTGACCTTCTGCATCGTGTCGCCGATGTCGGAGTCCTCGGGGTCGGAGCCGACGACCAGGTCGTCGATGCCGTCGCCGTTCACGTCACCGGCGGCGAGGGCGCCCTGGGTCTCCGGGGCCCAGCCGCGCTTGAAGCCCGCGGCGCTGCCGTACAGGACGGTGTTGTTCCACATGCCGTCGCCGTTGTACGAGCGCAGGGCGAGGTCGTCGCGGCTGTCGCCGTTGAGGTCGCCGACGGCCTCGAAGAAGACCGGGCCGGTCGTCGAGTCCGGGCCGTCGACACAGCCGGACGGGTCGTCGACGCAGGTCGCGTCGTCCTTGCCGTAGCCCCACCACTCGGACTTGTCCATGAAGTTCAGCTTCTTGGCGGGGGCGCCGGCCCGGGTGATCGGGCCCTTCCAGAGGGCGGCGGCCTGGTGCTCGGGGTCGTCGCCGTAGGAGCCCATCGCGGCGAGCAGCGCCAGGTCGGCCTTGCCGTCGCCGTCGAAGTCGCCGACCTGGGGCGTGCGGCCGTACGTGGCGATGCCGGTGCCGCCGGTCAGGCCGGAGGCGGAGCCCCACAGGACGACGGCGCCGGTGGTGGACTTGGTGCTGCCTATGACGAGGTCGCTGAAGCCGTCCCCGTCGAGGTCGCCCTTGGTGACGTACGCGCCGAAGCCCTCCTTGGCGGCGGCGGAACCGGGGACACCGGCGGTCGAGCGGCTGATCAGGATCTTGTTCGTGGCCTTCAGGCCGGTCGGCGACCCGTAGGTCACCGCGACGTAGCCGGCCCCCGCCTTGCCCGAGACGGTGCCGCCGGCGGCGCCGGAGACGAGGTCGGCGTAGCCGTCCCCGTTGAAGTCGTCGGCGCGGTCGGCCTTGCCCGCGGTGGCGGCGGCCGCCTGTCCCGGGGCCAGCGACAGGGCGGCGAACCCGGCGCCGACGAGGGCGGCGGCCATCAGCGGTGCGGTCAGACGAATGCGTGCACGTGCCATGAGGGGAGTTCCTTCGATTGGTCAGGTCGTAAAGTCACGTCCACCTCTTAGGACCCACCCGTTCCTCTAATGGTTGCAGCTACCACTGAACTGTCTTGATTGCTACGGGTCTTGGGCCGCCGCTGCTCCTTTAGGGATCGGGGAGGGATCCTGACGGCGCGTCGGGGGAACTCTCGACGTATGCGCTACGAAGTGAGGGAACGGCTCTTCGCCATCGGCGAGGACTACTGGATCGAGGACGAGAACGGCCACAAGGCGTTCCTCGTCGACGGCAAGGCGATGCGGCTGCGCGACACCTTCGAGCTGAAGGGGCCGGACGGGCGCGTCCTCATCGACATCCACCAGAAGATGTTCGCGCTGCGCGACACGATGGTGATCGAGCGCGCCGACGAGGAGCTGGCGCGCGTCCGGCGCAAGCGGCTCTCCCTGCTGCGCAACCACTACCGGGTCGCGCTCGCCGACGGTGAGACCGAGCTCGACGTCAGCGGCAAGATCCTGGACCGCGAGTTCGCCGTGGAGTACGAGGGGGAGCTCCTCGCCGAGATCTCCCGGCGGTGGCTGCGGGTGCGTGACACGTACGGGGTGAACGTGATCCGGGAGGACGCCGACCCGGCGCTGCTGATCGCTGTCGCGGTCTGCGTGATCCATCTGGCGGAGAAGGAACGCGGCGTCGTGGACTGACCGTCGCCGGGTGCGCCTTTCGTCGTGGCTGGTCGCGCAGTTCCCCGCGCCCCTGAGGCATGCGCTCCGCGCAGCCTCCCCCGAGGCCGCGACCCGCGCGCCTCTCTTGAGGCTTAAGGTCCGCGCGCCTCTCTTGATGAGATGCCGCACGAAGTGCGCATCTCAGGGGCGCGGGGAACTGCGCGAGAAGCGGCCACCGGCCCGCGGCCGGGGACGAAGGGAACGGTCAGCGGCGGGGCGGGTCCAGGCCCAGGAGGCGGTCCTTCAGGGCCGGGAACTGCTCCCGGGTCTCCCCGACCCGGCCCGGATCGAACTCGACGCGGAGAACCTCTTCACCGGCACCCGCCTCGCCGAGCACCTCCCCCCACGGATCCACCACGACACTGTGCCCGGCCTGCGGCACCCCGGCATGCGTCCCCGCCGAACCACAGGCCAGTACGAACGCCTGATTCTCGACAGCCCGCGCCTGCGCGAGCAGCGTCCAGTGCGCGCGCCGCCGCTCGGGCCACCCGGCGGAGACGATCAGCGTCTCGGCGCCGAGCCCGACGAGCCCCCGGTACAGCTCGGGGAAGCGCAGGTCGTAGCAGGTCGTCACCCCGGCGACGGTCTCCGGAAGACGGACCGTCACCAGCTCCCGCCCGGCGCTCATCAGCACGGCCTCGCCCTTGTCGAAGCCGAACCGGTGGATCTTGCGGTAGGCGGCGGCGAGCTCCCCGTCGGGGGAGAAGACCAGCGCGGTGTTGTACAGCGGCCCGTCCGGGTCCCGCTCAGGGATCGACCCGGCGTGCAGCCACACGCCCGCGTCCCGCGCCGCCTTGGACATCGCCTCGAAGGTCGGCCCCTCCAGCGGCTCGGCCTCGGACGCGAACAGCTCGTAGGCGAAAGCCCCGGTCGGCCACAGCTCGGGAAGCACGACGAGGTCGGCGGATCCGGCCTGATCACGTACCAGCGAACTGACACGGTCCCGGCGGGAGTTGACCGATTCGTCCTCGTTTACTGCGATCTGGATGAGAGAGGCGCGCACAGTACCACCGTCCTGGCATTCGAGCCGTCGGCTTCACGTCAACAACGGCCTACGATCGTCACACGAAAGCACTGCAGGGGTGCCTCGGGGCAGCGTAACTTAGCCTCCCAAGACACCCACGCCGCACGTGCCCGCAGCCCTGAGTCACCGCCCGTGTACCCACCGCGCACCAACCGTTCAAGGGGTTCCCTTCCGTGAGTCTCCACCCCAGCCTTCAGTCCTACGCCGACGCCTGGACCCACTCCGTGGAAGCGATATCCGAGCTGGTCACACCGCTCGCGGAGGGTGAGTGGAGCCGGGCGACCCCGTGCCCCGGCTGGTCGGTGCGGGACATCGTCTCGCACGTCATCGGCGTGGACTGCGAGATGCTCGGCGACCCGCGGCCCATCCACACCCTGCCCCGTGACCTGTACCACGTCCAGACGGAGGCGCAGCGCTACACGGAGGTCCAGGTCGACGTCCGCCGGCACCACACGGCGCCGGAGATGGCCTCCGAGCTGGAGTACACGATCATCCGCCGTTCCCGGCAGCTGCGGAACGAGTCCCGTGACCCCGAGACCATCGTGCGCGGCCCGCGCGCGGTCGAGGAGACGCTGGAGTTCGCCCTGCGGCGGCGGGCGTTCGACATCTGGGCGCACGAGCAGGACCTGCGGTGGGCGCTCGGCAAGCCGGGCAACCTGGACTCCCCGGGCGCGCACGTCACCCGCGACATGCTCCTCGCCGTGCTTTCCAAGATCGTCGCGAAGGACGCGGGCGCCCCGCCGAACTCCGCGGTGGTCTTCGACGTGCACGGCCCGGTGGAGTTCCTGCGCACGGTCCGCGTGGACGCCGAGGGCAGGGGCACGATCGACGGCGCCCCCTCGCTCGGCCCGGCGGTGACGCTCGCCCTGGACTGGGAGACGTACGTACGGCTGTCCTGCGGCCGGGTCACCCCCGAGGCGGTCGCGGACCGCGTGAAGATCGAGGGCGACCAGGACCTGGCCTCGGCCATCCTCCACGCTCTGGTCATCACCCACTGACCCCGGAAACAGCGCTCCTCCGCCCCCCGCCTCAGACGGGCACGTGCACCGAGGCGACCCGGGAAGCGACGAGCCGCTCGCGCTCGGCCCGGGCGGCACGCTTCCGCAACCGCAGAATCTGGCTCACCCCGACTCCCTGCAGCACGAACACCGCGGCGAACGCGATCCGGTAGTTGTCCCCGGTCGCGTCGAGCAGCACGCCCACGGCCAGCAGCGTCGTCATGGAGGCGACGAAGCCCCCCATGTTCACGATTCCGGAGCCGGTGCCCTGCCGCTCCGGCGGATTGGCGGGCCGCGCGAAGTCGAACCCGATCATCGAGGCGGGCCCGCACGCGCCGAGCCCCACGCACATCACCAGCAGCAGCCACATCGGCGACCGCCCCGGCCAGGCCATGGGCGCCGCCCACAGCACGGCGACGGCGGCGACCGTGCCGAGCGCCAGCGGCAGCCGGGCCGTGTGGTGCCGGGCGACGATCTGCCCGTAGACGAGCCCGATGACCATGTTGGAGAGCACGACGAGCGTCAGCAGCTCGCCGGCCGTGCCGCGCGACAGGCCCTGCGCCTCCACCAGGAACGGCAGCCCCCACAGCAGCAGGAACACCATCGCCGGGAACTGCGTGGTGAAGTGCACCCACAGGCCGAGCCGGGTCCCCGGCTCCCGCCAGGACGCGGCGATCTGGGCGCGCACGTACGCGGCGCCCTTGTGCGTCGTCGGCAGCGGCGCGGGCTCGAACCCCTCGGGGTGGTCCTTCAGGAACAGCACCATCAGCACCAGGACGAGCACGCCGAGCACCGCGCTGCCCGCGAACGCCGTCTCCCAGCCGACCCCGTGCAGCAGCCGGGCGAGCACCAGGGTGGAGACCAGATTGCCCGCCATGCCGACCAGACCTGCGAGCTGCGCGACCAGCGGACCGCGCCGCGCGGGGAACCAGCGCGTGCCGAGCCGCAGCACGCTGATGAACGTCATGGCGTCCCCGCAGCCGAGCAGCGCGCGCGAGGCGAGCGCCATGCCGTACGAGGACGAGAAGGCGAAGCCGAGCTGTCCGACGGTGAACAGCACCACGCCGATGGTCAGCACCTTCTTGGTGCCGAGCCGGTCGACCATCAGGCCGACGGGTATCTGCATGCCCGCGTACACGAGCAGCTGGAGGATGGAGAAGGTCGACAGGGCCGAGGCGTTGATGTGGAAGCGCTCGACGGCGTCGAGCCCGGCCACCCCGAGCGACGTACGGAAGACGACGGCGACGAAGTAGACGGCGACACCGATCGACCACACGACGACGGCCCGCCGGCCGCCGGGCGGATCGCCGGGCAGGGACGGGGCGGCGGCGGAACTGCTCATCGCTCCTCACCCCGGGCCAGGTCGCGCACGCGCGAGACGTGCCGGCGCACCACCGCGACGGCGGCCTCCACGTCCCCGGCGCGCAGCGCGTCGAGGATCTCCTCGTGCTCGGCGAGCGTCTTCGCCGTGCGGTCCGGGTGGGCCTGCATCACGACGACGCCCATCCGCAGCTGCCGGTCGCGCATCTGGTCGTAGACGCGCGAGAGGATCGCGTTGTTGCCGCTGCGGACGATCTCCGCGTGGAAGCAGCGGTCGGTGGCGGCGGCCTCGGCGAGTTCGCCGGCGGCGACCTGCGCGCGCTGCTGGTCGAGGAGCTCGGCCAGCCGGTCGATGAGGTACGGCGACGCGGGCACGGCCTTGCGCACCGCGTGCTCCTCGACGAGCAGCCGGGTCTCCACGACGTCCGCGATCTCCTGCGCGGAGACGGGCAGCACGAGGGCGCCCTTCTTCGGGTAGAGCCGCAGCAACCCCTCGACCTCCAGCTTCAGCAGGGCCTCGCGGACCGGCGTGCGGGAGACGCCGACCGCCTCGGCCAGCTCGCCCTCGGTGAGCAACGTCCCTCCCTCGTAGCGGCGTTCGAGCACGGCGCGCTTCACGTGGTCGTAGACGCGCTCTGCGGCGGGCGGTCGTTTTTCGGTGACGGTCGAGGGCATGCGCACATCATAGATACAACACGTACGCAAGCCGACCACCGTCCACCATGCGGGACGAAGAAAGGTGCGCGGAACCGTGCAACCCTTCTCCCGCCTCATTCGTCTCTTCTGTGCGGGCGCCCCATCCCAACGGGCCGCCCCTCAGGGGCATTTGGAGCGTACAAGTTGAATAGACGCATAACGGGCATGGCTGTTCTCGTCGCGGGAAGTGTGCTCGCCGGCGGAGTGGTGACCACCTCCGCCCAGGCGGCCACGGCGCCGGCCAAGCCGACCATCGCCGCCAAGGGCGGCTTCGTGATGAACAACGGAACGGGGTCGACCCTGTTCACCAAGGCCGCCGACACCCGGCGGTCCACCGGCTCCACCACGAAGATCATGACCGCGAAGGTGGTGCTGGCCCAGAGCAACCTGAACCTGGACAGCAAGGTCACGGTCCAGAAGGCGTACAGCGACTACATAGTCAAGAACGGCGCCTCGTCGGCCCGCCTGATCGTCGGCGACAAGGTCACCGTCCGCCAGCTGCTCTACGGGCTGATGCTGCCCTCGGGCTGCGACGCGGCGTACGCCCTCGCGGACAAGTTCGGCTCGGGCTCCACGCGCTCGGCACGCGTGAAGTCGTTCATCGGCAAGATGAACTCCGAGGCCAAGAAGCTGAACCTGAAGAACACCCACTTCGACTCGTTCGACGGCATCGGCAACGGCTCGAACTACTCGACGCCGCGCGATCTCACCAAGATCGCGAGCAGCGCCATGAAGAGCTCGACGTTCCGTTCGGTCGTGAAGACCAAGTCGACGAAGCAGAAGGTCACCACGAAGAGCGGTGGCTACCGCTACATGTCGTGGACCAACACCAACACCCTGCTGGGCTCGTACTCGGGCGCCATCGGCGTGAAGACCGGCTCGGGCCCGGAGGCGGGCTACTGCCTGGTGTTCGCGGCGACCCGCGGCAGTAAGACGGTGATCGGCACGGTCCTGAAGTCGACCTCGGTCTCGGCGCGCACGTCGGACGCCAAGAAGCTGATGGACTACGGCTTCAAGAGGTAGGTTCCGCGAGGCAAGCGGAAGGGGCGCCCCGTCGGACGGGGCGCCCCTTCTGTCGTACGGCTCCAGGACTTCTGTCGTACGGGTCTAGGACCAGGTCAGCAGGCGCTTCGGCCGCTCAAGCACGGCCGCCACGTCCGCAAGGACCTTGGACCCCAGCTCCCCGTCGACCAGCCGGTGGTCGAAGGAGAGCGCCAGCGTCATCACGTGCCGCGGCTTGATCTTGCCCTTGTGCACCCAGGGCTGGAGCTTGATCGCCCCGACGGCGAGGATCGCCGACTCACCCGGGTTCAGGATGGGCGTCCCGGTGTCGATGCCGAACACACCGACGTTGGTGATGGTGACGGTGCCGCCCTGCATGGCACCCGGCGAGGTCTTCCCCTCGCGCGCGGTGGCCACCAGCTCGCCCAGCGCGGACGCCAGTTCGGGCAGCGTCTTGGCCTGGGCGTCCTTGATGTTCGGGACGATCAGCCCGCGGGGCGTGGCGGCGGCGATGCCCAGATTCACGTAGTGCTTCTGGACGATCTCCTGATTCGCTTCGTCCCACGAGGAGTTGACCTCAGGATTCCGCCGGATCGCGACGAGCAGCGCCTTGGAGATGAGCAGCAGCGGGTTGACCCGCAGACCGGCCATGTCCTTGTCGGCCTTCAGCTCCTCGACGAGCTTCATCGTGCGCGTCACGTCCACCGTCACGAACTCGGTGACGTGCGGCGCGGTGAACTTCGAGGCCACCATCGCCTGCGCGGTCGCCTTGCGCACGCCCTTGACCGGGATCCGGGTCTCGCGCGCGGTGTCGTACGCGGCCGCGGGCGCGGGCGCCGGAGCCGTGGCCGGGGCCTGCGCCGGGACCGGGATCTCCTCGACCTCGGGCTCGGCGGGCGCGACCGCCGCGACCGCCGCGTGCACGTCCTCCCGCGTGATGATCCCGTCGGCACCGGCCGGGATCACGGTGGCCAGATCGACCCCGAGGTCCTTGGCCAGCTTGCGCACCGGCGGCTTGGCCAGCGGGCGCTGCTCGGTGAGCACCGCCGCCGCGGTGCCGTTGGCGGCCGCGGGATCCTTGCGGGCCCGCCGCTTGGTGGAGGACTCGGCGACGCCGTACCCGACGAGCACCGGCTGGCGCCCGCTCGGCTCCTCCGCCGCCGCGGGCTCCTCGGCGGCGGGCTGTGCGGGGGCGTCCCCGCCCGTCTCCCCGCCCGTCTCCACGGAGATGATGACCTGTCCGACGTCGACGGTCGTGCCCTCGGGGAACTTCAGTTCGCCCACGATCCCGTCGAACGGGATCGGCAGCTCGACGGCGGCCTTGGCCGTCTCCACCTCGCACACGACCTGCCCGTCGGTGACGGTGTCACCGGGCTGTACGTACCACTTGAGGATCTCGGCCTCGGTCAGACCCTCGCCCACGTCGGGCATCTTGAACTCGCGCACCATGACGTTCGACCTCTCCCTCAGTACGCCAGCGAGCGGTCGACGGCGTCGAGCACCCGGTCGAGGCCCGGCAGGTACTCCTCCTCCAGGCGCGCCGGCGGATACGGCGCGTGGTACCCGCCGACCCGCAGCACGGGCGCCTCCAGGTGGTAGAAGCACCGCTCGGTGATCCGGGCGGCGATCTCCGCGCCGGAGCCCAGGAACACGGGCGCCTCGTGCACGACCACCAGGTGCCGCGTCTTCTCCACCGACTTCTGTACCGCGTCGAAGTCCAGCGGCGAGATGGAGCGCAGGTCGAGGACCTCGATGGAGGTGCCCTCCTCGGCGGCCGCCGTGGCGGCCTCCAGGCAGACCTTCACCATCGGCCCGTACGCGACGAGCGTCAGGTCGGTGCCCTCGCGGGCCACGACGGCCTTGTGCAGATCGCCCGGGACGGCCTCGGTGTCGACCTCGCCCTTGTCCCAGTAGCGGCGCTTGGGCTCGAAGAAGATCACCGGGTCGTCGCTCTGGATGGCCTGCTGGAGCATCCAGTACGCGTCCGAGGAGTTCGACGGCGTGACCACCTTCAGGCCCGCCACGTGCGCGAACAGCGCCTCGGGCGACTCGCTGTGGTGCTCGACCGCGCCGATGCCGCCGCCGTACGGGATCCGGACGACGACCGGCACCTTGACCTTGCCGAGCGCGCGGGCGTGCATCTTCGCGAGCTGCGTGACGATCTGGTCGTAGGCGGGGAAGACGAACCCGTCGAACTGGATCTCCACCACCGGCCGGTAGCCGCGCAGCGCCAGGCCGATCGCGGTGCCGACGATGCCCGACTCGGCGAGCGGGGTGTCGATGACCCGGTCCTCGCCGAAGTCCTTCTGCAGCCCGTCGGTGACCCGGAAGACACCGCCGAGCTTGCCGACGTCCTCGCCCATGACGAGGACCTTCGGGTCGGTCTCCAGCGCCGTGCGCAGGGATTCGTTGATCGCCTTGGCGATCGGAAGCTTCTGTACGGCCATCTCAGGCACCCTCCTCCGCGAACGACGCCTGGTAGGCGGCGAACTGCGCCCGCTCCTCGTCGACGAGCGCGTGCCCGTCCGCGTAACCGTGCTCGAACATCGCCATCCGGTCCGGGTCCTGCATGCCGCGCACGGCCTCGCGCACCCGCCGGCCGAGGGTCTCGCTCTCGGTCTCCAGGTCCGTGAAGAACTCCGCGCCGGTGTCGGTGTGGTTCTCCAGGTAGGTGCGCAGGCGCAGGATCGGGTCCTTCGCCTCCCACGCGACGCGCTCCTCGTCGGCCCGGTACTTCGTCGGGTCGTCGGAGGTGGTGTGCGCGCCCATCCGGTACGTGAACGCCTCGACCAGCGTCGGGCCCTCGCCGTCGCGCGCCCGCTCCAGCGCCCACCGGGTCACGGCGAGGCAGGCCAGCACGTCGTTGCCGTCGACGCGCACGCCCGGGAAGCCGAAGCCCTGCGCGCGCTGGTAGAGCGGCACGCGGGTCTGCTTCTCGGTCGGCTCGGAGATCGCCCACTGGTTGTTCTGGCAGAAGAACACGACCGGCGCGTTGTACACGGCGGAGAACGTGAAGGACTCCGCGACGTCGCCCTGGCTGCTCGCGCCGTCACCGAAGTACGCGACGACGGCCGAGTCCGCGCCATCCTTGGCGATGCCCATCGCATAGCCGGTGGCGTGCAGCGTCTGCGAGCCGATGACGATCGTGTACAGGTGGAAGTTGTTGGCGTTGGGGTCCCAGCCGCCGTTGTTCACACCGCGGAACATGCCGAGCAGGTTCTCCGGCTCGACCCCGCGGCACCAGGCGACGCCGTGCTCGCGGTAGGTCGGGAAGACGTAGTCGTCGTCCCGGGTCGCGCGGGCGGAGCCCACCTGGGCGGCCTCCTGGCCGAGCAGCGAGGGCCACAGGCCCAGCTCGCCCTGGCGCTGGAGCGTGACGGCCTCCGCGTCGAACCGGCGGGCCATCACCATGTCGCGGTACAGGCCGCGCAGCGCGTCGTCGGTGATGTCGGCGACGTACTTGTCGTACTGGGCGTTCTTGACCCGCTCGCCCTCGGGGGTCAGCAGCTGGACCAGGTCCGGCTGTCCCTTGGCGGCCGCGGTCCTCCCGGGGGATTTCTTCGCGGACTTGCTCGCGGCAGTCTTGCCGGCGGCAGACTTCTTCGCGGCAGTCTTGCTCGCAGCGGTCTTGCTCGCGGCAGTCCGCTTGCGCGGGGTGCGCGCTGCGCCAGTGCTGGCAGCACTGTCAACGGTCACGTGTGCTCCTCCGTCGGTCCGGCCCCCGGGATTGCCGGATGGCCAGTCGGCTCGGCTCGCCTGATCCGTCCACGCACGGGGTGGGTGCGAGGTTCCGGAGACAGGCGCGACAAGTGCTCCGGCAAGCACCCTTCACCCAGCACGTTACCCAGTGGGTCACACATCTGCGAAACCCCATCTGACCTGCGATTTTGCTTGGATTTCCAACTAAGTGCTTGATTGGATTTCCTAGTAATCGCATCTCGGACGGAGCGCCGCAGGTCAACAGCTGTGCGACGGCACCTGGTATCAGCGTGGCAGGGGGCCGGAACACCGGCACGTTATCCCGGTCACCCCTTGGTCATCTAGGGCGCTGCGTGAGTTGATATGTGAGACTGACTCCGTGCGCGAAGACGGAAAAATCAAGGTATTTCTCCTCGACGACCACGAAGTGGTCCGCAGGGGCGTCCACGAGCTGCTGTCGGTCGAGGACGACATCGAGGTCGTCGGCGAGGCCGGCACCGCGGCCGACGCCCTGGTGCGCATCCCCGCCACCCGGCCCGACGTCGCCGTCCTGGACGTGCGGCTGCCGGACGGCAGCGGCGTCGAGGTGTGCCGGGAGATCCGCTCCCAGGACGAGTCGATCAAGTGCCTGATGCTGACGTCGTTCGCGGACGACGAGGCCCTGTTCGACGCGATCATGGCCGGTGCCTCGGGTTATGTCCTGAAGGCCATCCGCGGCAATGAGCTGCTGACGGCCGTACGGGACGTGGCCGCGGGCAAGTCGCTGCTCGACCCCGTCGCCACCGCCCGGGTCCTGGAGCGGCTGCGCGACGGCGGCCGGAGCAAGGAGGACGACCGGCTGGCCGGCCTCACCGACCAGGAGCGCCGGATCCTCGACCTGATCGGCGAGGGCATGACCAACCGCGCGATCGGCGAGCGCCTCCATCTCGCCGAGAAGACGATCAAGAACTATGTCTCCAGCCTGCTGTCGAAGCTCGGCATGGAGCGCCGCTCCCAGGCCGCCGCGTACGTCGCCCGGCTGCAGGCCGAGAAGCACTGAGCGCGTTCGCATCGCCACCGCTTCACCCGGATGCCCGCCCACACGGGACGTAGGTCCCCCGCGCTGGGGGCGGGCTCCTCTTTCCCGGCGCGGTGTCGGCATCGCACAGTGGTGACATGCCCTCCGAGACGCAGCCGGACCTGGACCGCGGCTTCGAGCTTCTCTCCCGAGTGCCGTACGGGAGAGTCGCCACGAGCATGCGCGCCCTGCCCTTCCTCGCCGCCGCCCGCCACGTCGTGGCCGACGGCCGCCTGCTGCTGCGCATGCACCGGGGATACGACTACCACCAGGCGTGCGTCGGCAGCGTCGTCGCGTACGGCGCGGACAACCTCGGCGCCGAGCGGCCCGGCGAGGCGGGCCAGTGGTCGGTGCAGTGCGTCGGCACCTGTGAGCTGACCGAGCCAAGCACCGCGGAACTGGAGCTCTTCGGAGCCGCCCCGCACTACGCGGACGGCGAGGTCTACGAGCCGGTCTATCTGCGCGTGACCCCGCAGTTCATGACGGTGCACGAGCTGCGGGGCGGGTCCGCCGCGGTGGAGCCGCCGGCGCTGCGGACGACACGACGGCCCTAGGGACTGTCCGGCGGATCAGGTCGCAGCCGGGTGGCCCGCGCCCGCGACAAGATCCGCCGGACAGGCCCTGACCCGGCTGTCCGGATCAGGGCCGCCGGTGACGGGAGGGGCGCCGGTCAGGGCGTGGCCGTCGGGGGCGTCGGCGTCGCGCCGCCGTTGCCCGCCGAGCTGCCCTCGGTCGCCCCGGCGTCCGTGCCGCCGTCCGACGTACCGGCGTCCGTGCCGCCGTCGGTCCCTCCGTCGGTGCCGCCGTCCGTGCCGCCGTCGGTGCCGCCGCCGCCCGTGTTCTGACCGCCGTCGGTGCCGTCGGTCGGCGTGCCCGTGTCGGACGGGGCCTCGCTGGTCGGCTGCCGGGTGGGGGGCGCCTGCGTCGTCTGCTGCTGGGGCGGCTGGTCGGTGTAGCCGCCCGAGGTGTCCGTCCCGGTGTCCTCGGTGGTCTCCTCCTGCGAGGGCTCCTTGGACTTCTTCGTCTCCGACTGCGTCGGCGTCGGCGACTGCTTCGTCCCGCCGCCCTTCTCGCCACCGCTGTCGCTGACCGCCCAGGCGACGCCGACCGCGATCGCGATCACCGCGAGCACGGCGACGATCCACAGCTTGCCGCGGCCGCCGCCCTTGTTGCCGCCGCCCTCGAAGCCGCCGTCGTCGCCCGGCGGGCGCAGCATCGGCTGGGCGGCGGTGCCGCTGTCGCCGGGGTGCTGCATGGCCGTGGTGGCCGCGACGCCCATCGCCGGGGTCCCGCCGCCCTCGTGCAGGTCGACCGGGCCGGTGTTCCAGGTGCCGGTGTGGCCGCCCTGCTCGTACAGCATCTGAAGCCCGTACTGGACGAGCCCGCGCATCTCCTCGGCCGTCTGGAACCGGTCGTCCGGGTCCTTGGCGAGCGAGCGCATGACGAGCCCGTCCAGCTCCGGCGGCGTCGCGTCCGAGACCTCGGAGGGCGGCACGGGGGAGTCCTGGACGTGCTGGTAGACGACGGAGAGCGGCGTCTCACCGGTGAACGGGGGCCGCAGCGCGAGAAGTTCGTAGAGCAGACAACCCGTCGCGTACAGATCGGAGCGGTGGTCGACGGCCTTGCCGAGCGCCTGCTCGGGGGAGAGGTACTGGGGCGTGCCCATGACCATGCCGGTCTGCGTCATGGTCGACTGCGCGCCGTGCAGGGCGCGCGCGATGCCGAAGTCCATCACCTTCACCGCGCCGGTGTTGGTGATGATGACGTTCGCGGGCTTGATGTCGCGGTGCACGATGCCGTGCTGGTGCGAGTACGCGAGCGCTTCCAGGACCCCGGAGACGATGATCAGGGCCTGCTCGGGGCCCGGCGCCTCGGCGTTGAGCAGAAGGTCGCGGATGGTGCGGCCCTCGACGATCTCCATGACGATGTACGGAACGGCCTGGCCGTTCACGTAGTCCTCACCGGAGTCGTACACCGCGACGATCGCGTGGTGGTTGAGGCCCGCGACCGACTGGGCCTCGCGCGTGAAGCGGGCCTTGGAGACCGGGTCCTCGGCGAGGTCGGAGCGGAGCAGCTTGACGGCGACGGTGCGTCCGAGACGTACGTCCTCGGCCGCGAACACCTCGGCCATGCCGCCCCGGCCGAGTCTGCGGGTCAGCCGGTACCGGCCGTCCCCGACGAGCCCGCCATTGCCCCACATCTCCGGCGCGTCTGACATACCGCCGCCAGTCGACTCGGGGTCGGACGGGCCCTGAGCGCCTGCCTGTGCCATCGGTCCTCGCCGTCGTTTCTGTCCGTGCTGCCGGATTCCTGTGTCCCGTCGGAGTACGCGCGGTTGTGAATTACGGTCTCCGTCGCGGCCACGCTACAGGCTCCGGACACCGCCCCGGCCCGAGACGGACCGGACATCAAACCCGTTGGCGTGCAGGCCATGCAAATCGTGCGCGCCAATTCTGTGCCGGTCCCACGACCACTGCCTGGCACAACGCTCACCTAACGGGCATCCCGCCTTACCGCCCGGTGGCGAAGCTCACGCCGGACGGCGAGCACGACGACGGACGGGTCCGGCCCGCGCTGCTCGCGCGGGCCGGACCCGTCGTCCGTACGTGTGTCGTGCCGCGGCCGCCGCTACAGGTACGGGCCGCCCGAGCGGCCGCCCGCGCGCGGGTCCTCGTCCTCGTCACCGCCGCCGACGCCCGGCGGCAGCGCGCGGCGCATCTGCTCCAGCTGGGCCCGCGCCGCCATCTGCTGGGCGAACAGCGTGGTCTGGATGCCGTGGAACAGGCCCTCCAGCCAGCCCACCAGCTGGGCCTGCGCGATGCGCAGCTCCGCGTCGGTCGGCGTCGCGTCGTCCGTGAAGGGCAGGGAGAGCCGCTCCAGCTCCTCGACGAGCTCGGGCGCGAGCCCGTCCTCCAGTTCCTTGACGGAGCTGGCGTGGATCTCCTTGAGCCGCTGCCGGCTCGCCTCGTCCAGCGGCGCCACGCGCACTTCCTCGAGCAGCTGCTTGATCATGCTGCCGATCCGCATCACCTTGGCGGGCTGTTCCACCATCTCCGTCACCGGGACCTCGCGGGAGCCGTCGTCTGAGCCGCCACCCAGAGCCATTCCGTCCTGGCCCACGACCAAGATCTGCGGGTTCTCCGGCGACTGTTCGTTCCTCGGCATCTCCATGCCGCCATTCTCTCGCACCGAGCACTCACATGACCGTGGTGCCCCCGTTACGGATTGATCCACCGCCCGGCCCGGCCCCACATCCGGCGTGCCTGTTTTATCCACTTATGTGAGTCTTGGGGCAGATTCCAGGTCGTGCGGCGGAAGGGGCAGGGCATGCGGCGGCTTCGGTGGGCGGCCGGCACGCTGGCCGTGCTGCTCGTGGTGCCGGTGGTGCTGGGGTGGGTCGCCTACGCGGCCGAGCCCTCGCCGCACGGATCCCTCGCCGGCAGCCGGGCGGGGGTGGGCCGGACACCGCCCGGCCGGGAGCTGCCCGCGCCGCGGGAGTCCGAGCCCGTGCCGCCGCCCACTTCCGAGCCGGCCGCGACCCCCGCGCCGCGCGACACCGAGCGGCCCGCCGCCGCACGGCAGACCCTCGTGCGGCGGGAACTCGGCGGGCCGCTCGTCGACGTGCTGCCGCTGGGCGCGGGCCTGCTGCTGACCGGGCTCGGGCTCGGCTTCCTGGCGCTGCGGCTGCGCCGCTGACCGGGCCCGGACGGGCCCGGCCGCTACGCGTTCGTCAGCAGCACCTTGCCGATGTGGCCCGACTCCTCCAGGATCCGGTGGCCCTGCGCGGCGTCGCTCATCGGCAGCGTGCGGTCCACGATCGGCCGTACGTGCCCGCCCTCGATCAGCGGCCACACGTGCTCGCGGACCGCCGCGACGACGGCCGCCTTCTCCGCGAGCGGGCGGGCCCGCAGCGTGGTCGCCGTGATGGCGCCGCGCTTGCCGAGCAGCGCGGCGATGTTCAGCTCGCCCTGGACGCCGCCCTGCATGCCGATGATGGCGAGCCGCCCGTTGACGGCGAGGGCGTCGACGTTGCGGTTCAGGTACTTGGCGCCCATGTTGTCGAGGATGACGTCGGCGCCCGCGCCCGCCGTGTTCTCGCGGATCTCCTCGACGAAGTCCTGCTCGCGGTAGTTGATGAGGATGTCCGCGCCCAGCTCGGCGCAGAAGTCCAGCTTCTCCTTGGTGCCCGCGGTCACCGCGACCTTGGCGCCGACGGCCTTCGCGAGCTGGATCGCCATGGTGCCGATACCGCTGGACCCGCCGTGCACCAGGAAGGTCTCCCCCGGACGCAGGTGGGCGATCATGAAGACGTTCGACCAGACGGTGCAGGTCACCTCGGGCAGCGCGGCGGCCGTGACGAGGTCGACGCCGGAGGGCACCGGCAGCAGCTGTCCGGCGGGCACGACGACCTTCTCGGCGTAACCGCCGCCGACGAGCAGCGCGCACACCTCGTCGCCGACCGACCAGCCGCCGACCCCGGGCCCGACCGCGGCGATCCGCCCCGCGCACTCCAGACCGGGGTACGGGGAGGAGCCGGGCGGCGGGCTGTAGAAGCCCTGCCGCTGGAGCAGGTCGGCGCGGTTGACGGCGCTGGAGACGACCTCGACGAGGACCTCGCCCTCGCCGGGCACGGGGTCGGGGACCTCCGTCCAGACGAGTGCCTCGGGTCCGCCGGGTTCCGGGATCGTGATCGCATACATGGCCGCGAGGCTACTCCCGTCGCCTACGGCAACGGCTTCGTGTCGGGCACCACCTGCCGGGTGGGCGTCACCCGCGCGATGGTGATCAGGCGGTCGGTGAGCTGGAGGGTGCCGACGGCCGGATCGTCGTAGCCGAGCATGCGGTGCCCGCGCACGACGCTGACCACCAGGTCGTCGGTGTCCCGCGGCTTGAGCCCGACCTCGGGCTTGGTCACCGTCCGCTCGACCAGGTCGAGGCCGCTGCCCTTCTGGATCAGGTCCTCCATGACCATGCCCGCGTGCGGGCTGAGCACCGACAGACCGAGCAGCCGGCCCGCCGCGCTGGCGCTGGTGATCACGGCGTCGGCGCCCGACTGGCGCAGCAGCGGCGCGTTCTCCTCCTCGCGCACACAGGCGACGATCTTCGCGGCGCGGTTCAGCTGCCGTGCCGTCAGCGTCACCAGGACCGCGGTGTCGTCGCGCTGGGTGGCGACGATGATCTTCCGCGCCCGCTGCACCTCGGCGCGCAGCAGCACGCTGCTGCGGGTCGCGTCGCCCGTGACGCCCGCGTAGCCGAGGGCGGTGGCGGCCTCGATGGCCTTGCCGCTCGGGTCGACGACCACGACCTGCTCGGGCTTGAGACCGGTGGCGCAGACCGTCTCCACGGCGCTGCGGCCCTTGGTTCCGAAGCCGACGACGACGACGTGGTCACGCAAGGTGGACCTCCAGCGGTTCAGACGCCATTCCTCCCGGGTCCGTTCGGTGAGGACTTCCAGCGTGGTGCCGACCAAGATGATCAGGAAGAGCACGCGCAGCGGCGTGATGACGAAGATGTTGATGAGTCGGGCGAAGTCACTGACCGGCACGATGTCGCCGTAACCGGTGGTGGAGAGGGTGACGGTCGCGTAGTAGAAGGAGTCGAGGAGATCGACCGTGCCGTCGGACGTGTCGTTGTAGCCGCCGCGGTCGGCCCACACGATCATCGCGGTGGCCAGCAGCACGGTCAGCGCCATCAGGACACGGCGGGCGACCTGGCGCAGCGGCCGCTCGACGACCCGCCGGGGCAGTTTCACCCGGTAGGTCGTCGTACGCTCGTCGGCTTGGCGCGCCATGGCGTCATGGCCGGCCAGTTTCACGTGAAACACCCTTCTTCTGCGCGCGAGTTGAGGGCCCCGACGGAAGGGGGCCCGGATATGTGGGAGGTGGCGGTGCGGGGGCCGGCGGTCATCGTGACCCCCAGGACCACGGCAGATCGAGGATCTCGACCTCCTGGCCCTCCTGGGCGCCGCCCGGCGGGATCACCGCGAGGGCGTCGGCGGCGGCGATGCCGCGCAGCATGGCCGGGCCGTTGTAGTGCAGCGGCACCGCCCAGTCGTGCCCGCTGCCCTCGTCCTGCCGTACGGCGACGGGGACCAGCCGGGTGTCGCCCGGATGTCCGTGGACGGGGGTGTGGAGCGGGGCGCTGTACGCCTCCGTGTGCCCGGCCCGGCCGGACAGCTCCCGCAGCAGCGGTTCGGCGAGCGTGAGCAGCCCGGAGACGGCCGCGAGGGGGTTGCCGGGCAGGCCCACAAGGTGCTGCCCCTCCTTGAGGCGGGCGAGCAGCATCGGGTGGCCGGGGCGGACCGCAACCCCGTTCACGAGGAGTTCGGCGTCGACGGCGCGCAGGGTGGGGTGGACGTGGTCGACGGGGCCCGACGCCGTGCCGCCGGTCGTGACGACGAGGTCGGCGGTGGACTTCCGGACCGCCTTGAGGAGCGCCTTCGGATCGTCGCCGAGCCTGCGCACGGCCGTGACCTCGACGCCGAGCGCGCGCAGCCAGTGCGGCAGCATCGGGCCGAGCGCGTCCCGGATCAGGCCGTCGCGGGGGCGTCCCGAGGTCAGCAGTTCGTCGCCCAGGACCAGGACCTCGACCCGGGGGCGGGGCACGACGACCAGTTCGTCGTAACCGGCGGCGGCCGCCAGACCGAGCACCGCCGGGGTGACGGCCGAGCCCGCGGGCAGCAGCGGCTCACCGCTGCGGCACTCCTGGCCGCGCGGCCGGATGTCCTGCCCGTGCGTGACGTCGCGCAACGGGTGCAGCCGGCCCTGGTCGTCCAGATGCCCGTGCTCGGAGCGGATGACGGCGGTGGTGTCCGACGGGATCCGGGCGCCGGTCGCGATCGCCGCCGCCTCCCCGTCGGACAGCGACGGCGGCAGGTCGTGCCCGGCGAGGATCCCCTCGTCCCGGACGTCCCAGGGGCCCGGACCGGCCACGACCCAGCCGTCCATGGCCGACGTGTCGAAGGACGGCAGGTCGGTCAGGGCGGTCAGGGGCACGGCGAGGACGAGCCCCAGGGCCTCGTCGAGCGGAATGCCGGCCGCGCCGGGCGGGATCCGCGCGGGTTCGCCACCGTCGGCCGCGACGGTCCCCGCCGGGGACGACGGTGGCGGCGCGTGGTCGATGAACGGCAACCCGGGGAGCGGCAGTTGGTTCTCGTCCACGGGCACGGGCGCGATGGCGTCCAGCGCGTCGACGGCGGTGGCCTGGACGGGCCTTTCGGTTGTACGGGGATGGGGTGCCGTCGCCGGTGACGCGCCCGGTGCCGGGCGCTGCGCGGCGCCGGCGGTACGGGCCGTGCGGGTCCGGTGCTCGGCCGCCGACCGGCCCGCCTGGGCGGCGGCGCGGCGGGCGGCGGACCAGGACGTTCCCGCGCCGTGGCCGTGCTTGCCGTGGGCAGCGGCGGCGCGCGGGGTGTCGGGGGCCGGGCGGGCGCCGGGCGGCGTCGGCTGCCGGTCGCGGTCCGCGCGGGCGGGAGCGGCGGTCTGCGGAGTGGTGGGGGCGGAGGCCGCCGGGGCGTCGTCGGGCCGGGGCACGCCCCGCCCGCCGTTGGCCAGGGCGAGCGCCTCCTCGACGTCGCCGTCCAGCGGGTCGGCGTGCGCGGCGCGCGCGTGCGGCCCGCTCATCCCGCGTCGCCGGACTCGGCGTCCGCCGCGGCGGCCTCCTCGGCCCACCGGTTGGCGAGCGCGGCGGCCTTGGCGGCGGCCGCGGCCACGGCTTCGGGGCCGCCGCCCGCCCGCCCGGCCGCGTATCCGACGAGGAACGTCGTCAACGGTGCCGCGGGGCGCGCGACCCCGTGCGCGGCGTCACGGGCGAGGTCGAGCAGGACGCCGGTGTCGACGTCCAGGTCGATGCCCAGTTCGTCCTTGGCTGCGGAGATCCATTCATCCAACACGTGCCCATGCTCCCTGATCCGTGATCGGGCGGCGGCGATGTCGTCCCAGGTGTCGCAGTCGAAGGAGGCCGCGGGAGCGACGGGATCGGTGCGGCGGGCGAGCCGCAGATCCCGGGTGAGCAGCCGTAACGGCAGGCCTGTGAGCGCCCCGTGCTCCCGGGTCAGGGCCGTCAGCGTGCGGCGCAGCGGCGCCACCCGATAGGCGGCGACGAGCGGCTGGTCGCGGCCCTCGCCGTCGGTCAGGAGCGCCCCTTCGGCGTCCTGCGCGGCCAGCGTGTCGAGCAGCAGCCGCACGGTGCGCGGCTCCAGGAACGGCAGATCGGCGGAGAGCGCGACGACCGTGTCCGGCCGTGTCCCCGCCGGGCCGTCGAGGGCCCGGACTCCCGCCCCCAGAGCGGCGAGCGGCCCGCCGCCCGGCGGCTCCTCGCGGGCCCAGCGGACGGGGCGCGCGGTCGGCCGCGGCGCGGCCACGACGACGGTGTCCCGGGCCCCGGCGCAGGCGGCGAGGACCCGGTCGAGCAGGGCACGGCCGCCGACCCGCACCCCGGGCTTGTCGGCGCCGCCGAGCCGTCGCGCGGCACCGCCCGCGAGCACGACGGCGTCGTACGCGGGGTCGCTGCGCGGGCCCGGCGGGGCGGCTTCGGTCATCCCCCGAGTATGGGCGCAGAACCGATCATTGCCACCCCGGGGACACCGACTCGGCTCAGCGGGCCCGGTCGGCGGGGTGCCGAGCCGGTCAGAGGGTGCGCAGCAGCACCGCCGGCCGCTCCACACAGTCCGCCACGTACCGCAGGAAACCGCCCGCCGTGCCGCCGTCGCAGACCCGGTGGTCGAAGGTGAGGGAGAGCTGGACGACCTGGCGGACCGCCAGCTCCCCTTCGTGGACCCAGGGTTTGGCCGCGATCCGGCCGACGCCGAGCATGGCCGCCTCGGGGTGGTTGATGATCGGCGTGGAGCCGTCGACCCCGAACACCCCGTAGTTGTTCAACGTGAAGGTGCCGCCGGTGAGTTCCCCCGGCGTCAGGGTTCCGGCCCTGGCCTTGTCGGTGAGCCGCGCGAACTCGGCGCTCAGCGACTCGGCGCCGCGCGCGTGGGCGTCCCGTACGACGGGGACGACGAGACCGCGCTCGGTCTGCGCGGCGAACCCGAGATGCACCTCGTCCAGCCGGACGATCTCGCGGCGGGCCGTGTCCACCGTCGCGTTCAGCTCCGGGTAGCGGGCCAGTGCCGCCGTGCAGATCCGGGCGAGCAGTGCCAGGACGGAGATCTTCGGTCCGGCGGACGGACCCGTCGCGGCGTTCATCTCCGCGCGCGCGTGCAGCAGTTCCGTGGCATCGGCGTCCACCCAGCAGGTGGCGTCGGGTATCTCGGTACGGCTGCGGGAGAGCTTGTCGGCGATGGCTCCCCGGATGCCGCGCAGCGGTGTGCGGTGGCCCTGCGGGGCGGTGGGGGGCGACGTCGGGGTCGATGAGGTTGCTGTGTGCTCTGGTGTTTCTGGTGCTGCTGGTGCGGGTGGGGCCGCCGTTGCGGCAGAACCCTCCGTCACGGCTCGCTCCACGTCCGAGCGCAGGATGAGCCCGTCGCGTCCCGAACCCGTCAACTGCCGCAGATCGAGACCGTGTTCCCGCGCCAGCCTGCGCACGAGCGGCGAGATCACGGCGACCGGCCCCGCGGCGGGCTCTGCGCTCGGCTCGGCAATCGGCACGGCAGTCGGCACGGCGGCGGGCTCGGTGCGCCGGGGCGCACGCCGCTCGGGCACTCCGGCCCCGTCCGTCACCGTCGGTCGCACACGCCTGCGACGGGCGGGCGCCGCGCTGGTCCCGTATCCCACCAGCACGTTCCCCGACGCGTCCGGCTTCTCCTCGGCCGGGCCCTCCTTCACCGGCGCGGCGGCACCCTCGGCGCCGACGGCGACCGTCAGCAGCGCGGCCCCGACCGGCAGCTCGGCCCCCTCGTCGCCGAAGCGGGCGGTGACCACGCCCCCGTAGGGACACGGCACCTCGACCATCGCCTTGGCGGTCTCCACCTCCACGACCGGCTGGTCGACGGCGACCACGTCACCGACGCGCACCAGCCAGCTCACGATCGTCGCCTCGGTCAGTCCCTCCCCGAGGTCGGGCAGCTTGAACTCCAGCACCTGCGCCATCAGCCCACCGTCCCTCACCGGACCCCTCGCCGGCCCTGTCACGGGTCCCATGTTCACTGGTCCCACTGCAGTCGCGCCACCGCGTCGAGCACCCGGTCCACGCCGGGCAGGTGGTGCCGCTCCAGCATCGGCGGCGGATACGGGATGTCGAACCCGGCCACCCGCAGCACCGGCGCCTGGAGATGGTGGAAGCACCGCTCGGTGATCCGCGCCGCGATCTCCCCGCCGGGGCCGCCGAAGCCGGTCGACTCGTGCACCACGACCGCCCGCCCGGTGCGCCGCACCGACGCGGCCACCGTGGCGTCGTCGAACGGCACCAGCGAGCGCAGGTCGATCACTTCGAGGTCCCAGCCCTCCGCCTGGGCCGCCTCCGCCGCCTCCAGGCAGACGGGCAGCGACGGTCCGTACGTGATCAGCGTGGCACCGGTCCCGGGGCGGCGGACCACTGCCGTGCCGATCGGTTCAACGTCCGTCGGCCGCTCGGGGTTCCAGGTGTCCTTGCTCCAGTAGAGCCGCTTGGGCTCCAGGAACACCACCGGGTCGTCCGACGCGATCGACTGCCGCAGCAGGCCGTACGCGTCCGCGACCGTGGCCGGGGTGACGACGGTCAGGCCCGGCGTCGCCATGTAGTACGCCTCGGAGGAGTCGCTGTGGTGCTCGACGCCGCCGATGCCGCCGCCGTAGGGGATGCGCACGGTGAGGGGCATCGGCAGGGCGCCGCGCGTGCGGTTGCGCATCCGCGCCACGTGCGAGACCAGCTGCTCGAAGGCGGGGTAGGCGAACGCGTCGAACTGCATCTCCACGACCGGCCGCAGCCCGTACATCGCCATGCCCACCGCGGTGCCGAGAATGCCCGCCTCGGCCAGCGGGGTGTCGGTGCAGCGGTCCTCGCCGAACTCCTTCGCGAGTCCGTCGGTGATCCGGAAGACGCCGCCCAGGGTGCCCACGTCCTCGCCCATGACGTGCACGGACGGGTCCTCGGCCATGGCGTCGCGCAGGGCCCGGCCCAGCGCCTGCGCCATGGTGGCGGGCTTGACCGAGCCGGCCGCCGACGGCTTCGCGACCGTGGTCATGCCTGGCCCCCTTCCGCCTCGGCGTCGAGCTCGGCCCGCAACTGGGCGGCCTGCTCGCGCAGTTGCGGGGTGCGCTCGGCGTACACGTCGCCGAACAGGTCCATCGGGTCGAGCGCCGGGTCCTGGTTCATGCGCTCGCGCAGCCCGGCCGCCATGGTCTCCGCGTCGTCGCGCACGGCCCGGATGCCCGCCTCGTCGATGAGCCCGCGCTCCGTCAGCTCGCGCTCCAGGAGCAGGATCGGGTCGTGCGCCCGCCAGATCTCGACCTCGGCGTCGGTGCGGTAGCGGGTCGCGTCGTCGGCGTTGGTGTGCGCGTCCATGCGGTACGTGACGGCCTCCACCAGCGTCGGACCGTGCCCCTCACGCGCGCGGGCGACCGCGTCGGCAAGCACCTCGTGCATCGCCACCGCGTCGTTCCCGTCGACCAGGCGGCCCGGCATCCCGTACCCGACGGCCTTGTGGGCCAGGGAGGGCGCCGCGGTCTGCTTGGCGAGCGGCACGGAGATGGCGAACCCGTTGTTCTGGACGAGGAAGACGACCGGGGCC
Organism: Streptomyces sp. HUAS MG91; assembly: GCF_040529335.1. GTDB lineage: Bacteria > Actinomycetota > Actinomycetes > Streptomycetales > Streptomycetaceae > Streptomyces > Streptomyces tabacisoli. The sequence continues at coordinate 4,180,271 of NZ_CP159534.1, forward strand.
CGCCACACGGCGGCGAAGTTCAGCGCCTCGTGGAAGTCGCCCTCGCTGGTGCCGCCGTCGCCCACCATGGCCAGCGCCACCACGTCGTCACCCTTGAGCCGGGCGGCGTGCGCGAGGCCCACGGCGTGCGGCAGCTGGGTGGCCAGCGGCGTGGACAGCGGTGCGATGCGGTGCTCACGCGGGTCGTAACCGGTGTGCCAGTCGCCGCGCAGCAGCGTGAGCGCCTGGACGGGGTCGAGGCCCCGGGCGACGGCGGCGAGGGTGTCGCGATAGCTGGGGAAGAGCCAGTCGCGCTCCTGGAGGACCAGTGCGGCGGCCACCTCGGCCGCCTCCTGGCCGGTCGTGGAGGGGTAGACGGCGAGGCGGCCCTGGCGGGTCAGCGCCGTCGCCTGCGCGTTGTACCGGCGGCCGTGCACCACCTCCGCGTACAGCCGGCGCAGCAGCTCCGGATCGGCCTGCGCGGCGGCGTCGGTGCCCAGGATGCGGTACGGCTCCGCGTCCGGCAGCAGCGGCGCGGGGTCCGTGCGCGGCTGCCAGGCGGGCGGCGGAACCGGTGCGGTGCGGGTGTCCCGCTGTTCCATGACCGTCATGACGACACCTCCTCGTGGGAGCGGTTCGCGGGCGCGTCGGATGTGACCCGCCTCACCTACCGATTGTTCGGTCGTCGGCACATTTTGGCTACAGGCACCTCCAGGCTGTGGACAAACGGTTCTCCACAGCTTGAGATGAATGCAGTACGTCCATGGTAGGGAGGCGGGGGCACATGGCATCTGAACAAATGGCCGACGGCGCCGGGGCCCGCCCCCTGGACTCCATCGACCGCGACATCCTCCAGATGCTGCGGACCGACGGACGCGCCTCGATACGCTCCGTGGCCGAGCGCGTCCATGTGTCACGGGCGAACGCCTACGCGCGGATCAACCGCCTCATCGACGACGGCGTCATCCGCGGCTTCGGCGCCCGCGTCGACCACGAGCGGGCCGGTCAGGGCGCGTCCGCGTACATCACGCTCAAGATCGTCCAGAACACCTGGCGCACGGTCCGCGACCAGCTGCGCCGGATGCCGGAGGCCGCGCACATCGCCCTGGTCAGCGGCGACTTCGACGTCCTGATCCTGGTGCACACCCGCGACAACCGGGCGCTGCGCGAACTGGTCCTCACCAAGCTCCAGGCCATCCCCGAAGTGCTCAGCACGCGCACGCTGCTGGTCTTCGAGGAGGAAACCCTGGAGGTGGGTGCCGTGGGGACCGTGGGAACCGTGGGCGACGCGGGCCCGGCGGACGGCTGAGACCCCGCTCAGCCCTCCTTGCGCAGCCCCTCGAAGACCAGCTTCGCGACGGCCTCGGCGACCTCGGCACTGTCCAGCTCGCCGCGGCCCGGCCGGTACCACTCCACGATGGAGTTGATCATTCCGAAGACGAGCCGGGTCGCGAGGCGCACCTCGATGTCGCCCCGCACATCGCCGTCGGCGGCGGCCGCCTTGAGGAGCTCGGCGACCTGGTGGTCGAACTCCCGGCGCCGCTCCATCGCCCAGCGCTCGGTGGCGGTGTTCCCGCGCACCCGCAACAGCAGGGTCACATACGGCAGTTCGGCGGTCAGCACCTCGACCATGCGCCGGGTGACGTACTCCAGGCGCTCGACCGCACGCCCCTCGCGCGCGGGCGGCTCGTCGAGGATCCCGAAGAGGCCGTCGAGCGCCCGGCTGACGGCACGGCGCAGCAGCTCCTCCTTGCCCGACACATGGTGGTAGATCGACGACTTGGAGATCCCGGCCGCCTTGGACAGGTGCTCCATGGACGTGCCGTCGTAGCCGCGCTCGTTGAACACGGTCACGGCGACCGCGAGCAGGGACTGCGGGGTGTAGGTGTCGCGCCGTGCTGTGGTCACGCGGAGCCCTCCCACTTCTTGGGGTCGTACGAGTGCCTGAGCAGGGCGAGGGACGGTGCGCAGCGCCCGGAGGGGTCCCGGTCGCGCAACTCCTCCAGCAGGCCGCAGGCCCAGCTCCGGCCCAGCTTGCGGCTCCATTCGAAGGGGCCGAGGGGGTAGTTGACGCCGAGCCGCATCGCGGTGTCGATGTCCTCCTCGGTGGCCACCCCGCGCGCGAGGGCGTCGTGCGCCAGGTCGATGATCCGGGCGACCGTACGGGCGACGATCATGCCGGGGACGTCCGCGATGACGCTGACGTCCTTGCCGAGCGCCTGGAAGAGCCCCACGGCCTCGCGCAGGGTGCGCGGATTGCCGTCCTGGCAGGCGGCGAGCGCGATGCGGGTCGCGGAGCGGTAGTCGAGCGCGAGGTCGAAGTAGACGACGTCCCGGTACTCGACGGACGTCTGCCCGTCCGCCTGCACCAGCTGGCCGCCGCCGGGCAGCACGATGCGGGTGCCCTTGTCCTCGTCCTCCTGGGTGACCTCGATGCCCGCCTCGCGCATCATCGCGATCAGCTCGCCCGCGTTCTCCAGATCGCCCTCGACGGTCACGCGCGCGGGCGGTGCGGCCGGGGCGGCGGTGTGCGGTTCGGCCCGGTCGTCGTCCTGGGCGCCGTCCCCGTACGCGTACCAGCCCTGGCCCGACTTGACCCCGAGGCGACCCGCCTCGACGAGCCGGCGCTGGGCCAGTGACGGGCGGAACTTCGCGTCCTGGAAGAAGCCCTCCCACACGGAACGGGTCACCGCCTCGTTCACGTCCTGGCCGATGAGGTCGGTCAGTTCGAAGGCGCCCATCTTGAAGCCGCCGCTCTCGCGCAGCACCGCGTCGATGGTGGCGGGATCGGCGCCCTGCTCCTCGTAGATCGCGAACGCCTCCGCGTAGAAGGGCCGCGCGATCCTGTTGACCAGGAAGCCGGGGGTGTCGGCGCAAGCCACCGGGGTCTTGCCCCAGGCGCGGGCGGTCTCGTACGCGCGCGTGGCGGCGGTGACGTCCGTGGCGTAGCCGGAGACGACCTCGACCAGCGGCATCAGCGGCGCGGGGTTGAAGAAGTGCAGTCCGACGAAGCGTCCGGGCACGCGCAGCGCGCCGCCGATCGCCGTCACGGACAGGGACGAGGTGTTCGTGGCGAGCAGACAGTCGTCGGCGACGATGTCCTCCAGCTCGCGCAACAGCTCCTGCTTGACGTCCAGTCGCTCCAGGACGGCCTCGACGACGAGGGCCGCGGGAGCCAGCTCGTGCAGGGTCTGCGCGGGCTCCAGGCGCGCGACGGCGAGCGTGCGCTCCTCGGCGCCCATGCGCCCCTTCTCGACGAGCCGGTCGAGGCGCGCGGTGATCGACTCGGCGGCCGCGCGGGCGCGGCCCGGTACGGCGTCGTAGAGCCGGACGGGGTGGCCCGCCACGAGCGCGACCTGGGCGATGCCCTGACCCATGGTGCCGGTGCCGACCACGCCGACGAGGCGGTCATGTGCAGTCATGGCGTGATCCTCCCGTACGTGCGTCCGGTCCGGGCCTCCGGGGCTCGATGGGCCGGTTTTCCCCAGCTTTTCACCGCCCCCTTGTCCCGACCGATCGTTCGGTTACTCTAACTCTTGCTGGGCACCGTCGCCCAGCCCCGTACCGCCCGGTCCCAACCGGCCCGCCGGCTCGACGAGGAGCCGGCGCCGAGGAGGAGTTGGTCCGCCATGGCCGCCGCCGAAAGCACCGCGCACGATCTGATCGCCCAGCACCGGCCCACCCTCGACCAGGCGCTGGACACCATCCGCACGCGCGCGTACTGGTCCCCGCACCCCGAGCACCCGAAGGCCTACGGCGGCGAGGGGAGCGGCAGCCTGAGCATGGCCGAGGGCAAGGCCGCCTTCGACGCCCTGCTCGGCACCCGTCTCGACCTCGGGCAGCCCGGCACGGACGACTTCGTCGGCGGTGAAGTCTCGCCGTACGGAATCGAGTTGGGGGTCACGTATCCGCACGCGGACGCGGACGTGCTGCTGCCCGCCATGCGCGCGGGCATGCGCGCGTGGCGGGAGGCGGGCGCCGAGCTGCGGGCCGTGGTGTGCCTGGAGATCCTGGCCCGGATCAGCGCCCGCACGATGGAGTTCGCGCACGCGGTCATGCACACCAGCGGCCAGGCGTTCATGATGGCGTTCCAGGCGGGCGGCCCGCACGCGCAGGACCGCGGCCTGGAGGCGGTGGCGTACGCGTACGCGGAGCAGGTGCGCACCCCGGACGCGGCGCAGTGGTCCAAGCCCCAGGGCAAGCGCGATCCGCTGCGGCTGACCAAGGAGTTCACCCCGGTCGGGCGCGGCGTCGCGCTGCTGATCGGCTGCAACACGTTCCCGACGTGGAACGGCTATCCGGGCCTGTTCGCCTCCCTCGCCACCGGCAACCCGGTCCTGGTGAAGCCCCACCCGCGCGCGGTGCTGCCGCTCGCGCTCACCGTCCAGGCGGCCCGCGAGGTGCTCACCGAGTCGGGCTTCGATCCGAACCTGGTGGCGCTCACCGCCGAGCGGCCCGGCGAGGGCGTCGCGAAGACCCTCGCCGTGCGCCCCGAGATCAGGATCATCGACTACACGGGCTCGACGGCCTTCGGCGACTGGCTGGAGACCCACGCCCGCCAGGCGCAGGTCTACACGGAGAAGGCCGGCGTCAACACGGTCGTCATCGACAGCACGGACGACTACAAGGGCATGCTGGCGAACCTCGCGTTCTCGCTGTCCCTGTACAGCGGCCAGATGTGCACCACCCCGCAGAACCTGCTGGTGCCGCGCGACGGCATCACCACCGACGCCGGACCGAAGTCGTACGACGAGGTGGTCGCGGACCTCGCGGCGGCGGTCGGCGGCCTGCTCGGCGACGACGCGCGGGCGAACGCGCTGCTGGGCGCGCTCGTGAACCCCGACGTGAAGGCCCGCCTGGAGGCAGCGGCGGGACTCGGCGAAGTGGCCCTGCCCTCGCGGGAGGTCGCGAACCCGGAGTTCCCCGACGCCGTGGTGCGCACCCCGGTGATCGTGAAGCTCGACGGCACCAAGCCGGACGCCGAGGCGGCCTATCTCAGCGAGTGCTTCGGCCCGGTCTCCTTCGCGGTCGCCGTGGACTCCACCGGGGACGCGCTGGAGCTGCTGCGGCGCACGGTGCGCGAGAAGGGCGCCATGACGGTCGGCGCGTACACCACCTCCGACGACGTGGCCGAGGCCGTCGAGGAGGTCTGCCTGGAGGAGTGCGCCCAGCTCTCGCTCAACCTGACGGGCGGGGTGTACGTGAACCAGACGGCGGCGTTCTCCGACTTCCACGGCTCGGGCGGCAACCCGGCGGCGAACGCGGCCCTGTGCGACGGCGCCTTCGTGGCGAACCGCTTCCGGGTGGTGGAGGTCCGCCGCGACGGCGCCTGAGCCCTTCAGGGCGCGTGCGTGCTGTGCGCGCTCCAGTGGAAGAGGGTCATGCCGACGCTGGTGGCCAGGTTGTAGCTGGAGACCTGGGGCCGCATCGGCAGCGACACCAGGTGGTCGGCACGCGCGCGCAGGGCGTCCGACAGGCCGCTGCGCTCGGACCCGAAGGCGAGCAGCGCGTCGTCCGGCAGCGTCAGGCCGCGGATGTCGGCGCCCTCGGGATCGAGCGCGTACAGCGGGCCGTCGGGCAGTTCGGCGACGGTCAGCCGCTCCACGGCGGTCGCGAAGTGCAGCCCGGCCCCGCCCCGGACGACGATGGGGTGCCAGGGGTCGAGGCTGCCCGTCGTGGCGACACCGGCCGCCCCGTATCCGGCGGCCAGGCGGATGACGGCGCCCGCGTTGCCGAGGTTGCGCGGCTCGTCGAGGACGATCACCGGGGTGGTGCGTCCCGTACGGCCGATGGCGGCCAGGTTGTCCGCGCGCGCGGGACGCCCGGCGAGCGCGGCGACCCCGGTGGGGTGCAGCCGGGGCACGAGGGCGCGCAGCACGTCGCCCGGCACCTCCACGAGCCGCGCGGCCAGCTCCCCCGCGACATCGGGCGCGAGATCGTCGGCCAGGGCGCGCGCCGCCGCCTTGTCGACGGCGAGCGCCACGGGGACGTCGGCGCCGAAGCGCAGGGCGTGCTTGAGGGCGTGGAACCCGTCGAGGAGCACGGCGCTGTCGGCGGCGCGCCGCCAGGCCCGCACGGCCTCCTCGGCGCCGAGGGCGCCGCCGGCGCCCCGCTGGAGTTCGTCGTGCCCGTCCGCCGTGCTCGCCTTGCTCATGGCAGGAAGCCTACGTGCGCACCGCCGACGGCTCGGCGTCCTCGGCCGGGCGCTGCTCCGGCACCACCGCGTCGCCGCCCGCACGCCCGCCGACCACGCGCTCACGCGCGCGTGCCGCCCAGCCGCCGACCCGCCGCAGGAAGGACGTCGGCAGGAACACCGCGTCGGCGGCGATCATCGCGAGCGAGAAGAACGGCAGGCCCAGCACGATCGCGATGAACACATGCTCCGTGATCATGAGGACCAGCAGCACGTTCTTCACCTTGCGGTTGAAGACGGTGAACGGGAAGGCGACCTGGACGATGACCGTGCCGTACGTCACGAGCAACACCATGGGGCCGAACGCGCTGAGCAGATCGCCCAGGGCGGGCCAGGGCGAGAAGTAGTCCAGGTGCAGCGGGTAGTAGACCGCGGTGCCGTCCTGCCAGCGGCCGCCCTGGATCTTGTACCAGCCGGCCGTCGCGTAGATCAGGCACGCCTCGACCATGATGATCAGCAGGGCCGCGTTGTGCGCGAGGCTGGCCACGACGTCGTACAGCCGGCGCGCGTCGCCGTCCTCGGAGCGGCGCCCGGCGAACCACCACAGCCCCTGGGCGATCCACAGCGCCCAGAAGAGGAGCAGCCAGCCGCCGCTCACCTTCCCCGTGAACGTGAGCGCCGAGAGCGCGAGCCCGATCACCCACCACAGGACAGGTCCGGCCCGGTCGGCGTCCGAGGCCCCGAGTCCGGCCGCACGCGCGCGTGCCGCACGGCGCGCGTCGAGCGACCACACCTGTCCGCACCGGGTGAAGACCAGGTAGATCGACATCAGGTGGATGACGTTGTCGCCGCCGTCGCCCAGGAACACGCTGCGGTTCTGCAGCGACAGCACGCCGATCATGAACAGGACCGACATGGTGCGGGTGCGCCAGCCCAGGAGCAGCAGGGCGGAGGCGAGCATCGCGACGACGTAGACGAACTCGAACCACCCCTGGCCGTCCGACCACATCAGCGCGGTGAACGCGCCGTTGTCCGCGGTCAGCTGCTGCGCCATGCCCCAGCTCCACGGGGCGTCGGGACCGTACAGCTCCTGCCGGTTCGGGAACTCGCGCAGCAGGAACAGCAGCCAGGTCGCCGAGAATCCGATGCGGACCACGGCGCTCTGGTAGGGGCCGAGCGCGGAGGCGGTGACCCGCTCGATGCCGTCGCTCAACGCGCCGAGGACGCGCTGCCACAGCCCTTCGCCGTGCCGCTTCGCGGGGGCGCCGGTGTGCTCGGGCGCCGCGTGCTGCTGGGAGCCGCTCATCGCGCACCGTCCGTCCGGTCCTTCGCGCGCACGTGCGCGCCGCTGTCGAGAGACACGTCGCGCGAGGTCACCGTCCACCAGGACACCTGCCGGTAGACCGGCTTCTGGTTCACCTTCTCGTCACTCCACTTCGGGGGCGCGATCGTGATCGCCCGGGAACGGATCTGGACGCGTTCGATCACATCGCCCCTGCCGCCGACGCCGAGCCGGTCCAGACGCAGCACGAGGATGCGGCGCAGGTACTGCTCGGAGAGCGTGCCCCGCAGGCTGGTCGAGCGGTTCTGCGCGTCGTGCGAGCCGACGTAGAGGTCCCAGGCGCGGCGCAGTTCGTTCTGCGCGGTGTGGCTGGGCAGCGGATTGCCCCTGATCGCGGCGCCGTCCTGGGCGGAGAGGTCGTACCAGCCGGTGGTGCGCAGCTTTCCGTCGGAGGCGCGCACCTCGGCCCGGGTCTGGACGGCGATGTTCTGCTGCAGCGGGTTGGGGGCGAACAGCTTCCAGTTCTGCTCGAACTCGGGGTAGATCCAGTCGTTCACCGCCTTGCCGTCCCGCTTGGTGATCGTGTTCGACGGGGCGACGTGCAGAAACACCATCAGGACGTGGACGCACGCGACGAGGGCGATGCCCGCGAGGGCCAGCGAGGCGACCAGCTGACCGCCCGGGGAGAGGGCGGCGAGGCCCTGGCGACGGGGGCGCGACGCCGACGGTTCGTGCGCGCCGTCGGGCGCCTCGCCGGGCGACGCCTCGGGCGCCCCGCCGGGTGCCGCGTCGCCGGGTGCCGCGTCGCCACCGGGCGGTGGTCCGGCCGGCGGCCCCGGCGCGGGCCCGTCGGCCTCGCCCGCGGCGCCTGCTTCCGTCTTCATCACTGTTCCCCGTTCCCCGTCCCGGTCCCGTCGTCTCCCGGCCCGTCCACCGCCGAACCGATTCCGCGCCGTCGGCCCGCGGGTGCGGCGCACCGGCACGGTACTGGGGAGCGGCCCCGAAGCACAGGCGGCCGAGGTTATCCACAGGCCGGGTCATTCAGGGTTGACACCTTACGGCGCCGGGTCCCACCATTGAATCCGACGAACCGAACGATCGGTCGGGAGCGGATGGCGGCCCCGCCGCCCCGGATCGGCTCGTCATCGACAGCCGAGTCCGAGGGGAACCGGGAATGGCGACAGCAGCCCCGCACCACGTGGAGAGCGCCGACAGCGCCGCGGAGTTCCAGGCGGTGTTCGACGCGGCGGTGGCCGCGGACGAGCGCATCGAGCCCCGCGACTGGATGCCCGACGCCTACCGCGCCTCGCTCGTGCGGCAGATCGCGCAGCACGCGCACTCCGAGATCATCGGCATGCAGCCGGAGGCCAACTGGATCACGCGCGCACCGTCCCTGCGCCGCAAGGCGATCCTGATGGCGAAGGTGCAGGACGAGGCGGGCCACGGCCTCTACCTCTACAGCGCGGCCGAGACCCTGGGCGCCAGCCGCGACGAGCTGCTCGACAAGCTCCACAGCGGCCGCCAGAAGTACTCCTCGATCTTCAACTACCCGACGCTGACCTGGGCCGACGTCGGCGCGATCGGCTGGCTGGTGGACGGCGCGGCGATCACCAACCAGGTGCCGCTGTGCCGCTGTTCGTACGGCCCGTACGCCCGCGCGATGGTCCGGGTCTGCAAGGAGGAGTCCTTCCACCAGCGCCAGGGGTACGAGCTGCTGCTCGCCCTCAGCCGTGGCACCGAGGCCCAGCACGCGATGGCCCAGGACGCGGTGGACCGCTGGTGGTGGCCGTCCCTGATGATGTTCGGCCCGCCCGACGACGAGTCGGCGCACTCGGCCCAGTCGATGGCGTGGAAGATCAAGCGCCACTCGAACGACGAGCTCAGGCAGCGCTTCGTCGACATCTGCGTCCCCCAGGCCGCCTCCCTCGGCCTGACCCTCCCCGACCCGGACCTGGTGTGGAACGAGGAGCGGGGGCAGCACGACTTCGGCCCGATCGACTGGTCGGAGTTCAAGGAGATCCTCAAGGGCAACGGCCCGTGCAACGAGCAGCGGATCACCCAGCGCAGGCGCGCCCACGACGAGGGCGCCTGGGTCCGCGAGGCCGCCGCGGCCCACGCGGCCAAGCACGCCACCACGGATCAGGTACCGACCCGAGAAGGCAGGGCAGCATGAGCGAGACCCCGACCAGCGCCCCCGGCGGCGCCGGCGAGTGGCCCCTGTGGGAGGTCTTCGTCCGCTCCCGCCGCGGTCTCGCCCACACCCACGCCGGCAGCCTGCACGCCCCGGACGCCGAGCTGGCCCTGCGCAACGCGCGGGATCTGTACACGCGCCGCGGCGAGGGCGTCTCCCTGTGGGTCGTCCCGTCCGCGGCGATCACGGCGTCCTCGCCCGACGAGAAGGACCCGTTCTTCGAGCCGGCCGCCGACAAGCCCTACCGGCACCCGACGTTCTACGAGATCCCGGAAGGGGTGAAGCACCTGTGACCCCCTCGACCCGGCAGACGAGCGGCACGGACACCGCGGCCGCCGCCCTGGCCCTCGGCGACGACGCCCTGGTGCTCTCGCACCGCCTGGGGGAGTGGGCCGGCCACGCCCCGGTCCTGGAGGAGGAGCTGGCGCTGGCCAACATCGCGCTGGACCTGCTCGGCCAGGCCCGCGTCCTGCTGAGCACGGTCGGCGACGAGGACGAGCTGGCGTACCTGCGCGAGGAGCGCGACTTCCGCAATCTCCAGCTGGTCGAGCAGCCGAACGGCGACTTCGCCCACACCATCGCCCGCCAGCTGTTCTTCTCCACGTACCAGCACCTTCTGTACGGTCGACTGGCCTCCGGCGAGGGCGAGTTCGCTCCCCTGGCCGCCAAGGCCGTCAAGGAGGTGGCCTACCACCAGGACCACGCCCGGCAGTGGACGCTGCGGCTCGGCGACGGCACGCCGGAGAGCCACGCGCGCATGCAGCGCGCGGTGGACGCGCTCTGGCGCTTCACCGGCGAGATGTTCCAGCCCCTCCCCGGCGTGGAGGTCGACTGGGAGGAGCTGCGCACCGGTTGGACGGCGACCGTCACGGACGTCCTCCGGCAGGCGACGCTCACCGTCCCCGAGGGCCCGCAGAGCGGCGCCTGGAGCGCGGGAGCGGGACGCCAGGGACTGCACACCGAGCCGTTCGGCCGGATGCTCGCCGAGATGCAGCATCTGCACCGCAGCCACCCGGGGGCGACATGGTGACCGCACCGCTCACCCCGCTGGAGACCGAACTGCTGCGTCTCGCGGGCTCGGTGCCCGACCCCGAGCTGCCGGTGCTGACCCTGGAGGAGCTGGGCGTGCTGCGCGCCGTGCACACGCTCGGCCCGGGCCGCGTCGAGGTCGAGCTCAGCCCCACGTACACCGGATGCCCCGCGATCGAGGCCATGTCGGCCGACATCGAGCGGGTCCTGCACGAGCACGGCATCCCCGAGGTCAGCGTCCGCCCGGTCCTCTCCCCGGCCTGGTCCACGGACGACATCAGCCCCGAAGGCCGCCGCAAGCTGCGGGAGTTCGGCATCGCGCCGCCGCGCACCACCCGCGCTCCCGCCGGACCGGTCGCCGTCGCCCTCGGCCCGACCCGGCACACCACCGGGTCCGTCACCGGACCGGTGAGCGCGGAGCCGGTGGCCTGCCCGCACTGCGGATCGACCGAGACCGAACTGCTCAGCCGGTTCTCCTCCACGGCCTGCAAGGCGCTGCGCCGCTGCCTCGCCTGCCGTGAACCCTTCGACCACTTCAAGGAGCTGTGATGGCAGCACCCGCGCGGGCCCGCTTCCACCGGCTCCGGGTCACGGCGGTCGACCGGCTCACCGACGACTCCGTGGCGCTGACCTTCACCGTCCCCGAGGAGCTGCGCGAGCTGTACCGGCACGCCCCGGGCCAGCACCTCGCGCTGCGCCGCACCGTGGACGGCGCGGAGGTCCGCCGCACCTACTCGATCTGCTCGGCTGCCCCCGCCGACGGCGCCCCGCGCACTCTGCGGGTCGGCGTCCGCCTGGTCGACGGCGGCGCGTTCTCCACGTACGCCCACAAGGAGATCGCGGTGGGCGACGAGCTGGAGGTGATGACCCCGGCCGGCCGCTTCACCCTCGACCCGGCACCCGGGCACTACGCGGCGGTGGTCGGCGGCAGCGGCATCACCCCGGTGCTGTCCATCGCCACGACGCTGCTGGAGCGGGCGCCGGACGCCCGTTTCTGCCTGATCCGCAGCGACCGGACCACCGCCTCGACGATGTTCCTGGAGGAGGTCGCGGACCTGAAGGACCGCTACCCGGACCGGTTCCAGCTCGTCACCGTCCTCTCCCGGGAGGAGCAGCAGGCCGGCCCGGTCTCGGGGCGGCTCGGCGAGGAGCGGCTGACGGCGCTGCTGCCCGCGCTGCTGCCGGTGGAGCGGATCGCGGGCTGGTTCCTGTGCGGGCCCTTCGGCCTGGTGCAGGGCGCCGAGCGGGCGCTGCGCGGCCTCGGCGTGCGGCGGACCCGCATCCACGAGGAGATCTTCCATGTGGACGGCGGCCCGGACGCCGACCGGCCCGCCGTCGTCCCGGCCTCGGGCCCCACGCACAGCACGGTCACCGCGCAGCTCGACGGGCGGTCCGGCAGCTGGCCGGTGCGGGACGGCGAGTCCCTGCTGGACGCGGTGCTGCGCAACCGGGCGGACGCGCCCTACGCCTGCAAGGGCGGCGTCTGCGGCACGTGCCGCGCCTTCCTCGTCTCGGGATCGGTGCGCATGGACCGCAACTTCGCGCTCGAACCGGAGGAGACCGACGCGGGGTACGTCCTGGCCTGCCAGTCCCGGCCGACCACGGAGAAGGTGGAGCTGGACTTCGACCGCTGACCCGCCCGGCCGCGGCGCGCCTGCGCCTGTTCCCTTCTCGTAGAACCTGTTCTATCTTGACGCTCCGTCAGATCCCGCTGGGAGCCGAGCAGGAACGGGAGGACAGCCGGTGGACTTCACCTTCTCCGAGGAGCAACAGGCGGCCGTCGAGGCGGCGCGGGCGGTGTTCACGCCGGTCGCGCCCGACAGCGTGCCCAGCCCCTCGCTCACCTCCGGCGCCGTGGCCGAGGACTTCGACCGCGCGCTGTGGTCCAAGGCCGCCGACGCCGATCTGCTCAGCCTGCTCATCACGCCCGAGCACGGCGGCGCCGGACTCGACGCCATCGCGCTCTGCCTGGTGCTGCGCGAATCCGCGAAGGTCCTCGCCCGTGTCCCGCTCCTGGAGCACAGCGCGGCGGCGGCGACCGTGGAGGCGCACGGCGGCGCCGAGCTGAAGCGGGAGATCCTCCCCCGCGCGGCCGACGGCCGTCTCGCCCTGACCGTGGCGGCGGCCGGCCGCACCGGCCACGACCCGGCCGAACTGGCGGTGACCGCACGCCGCGAGGGCGACACGGACTCCGGCGGCCGGGTCCTGGACGGGGTGCAGACGGCGGTGCCGTGGGCCTGGGGCGCCGACCGGATCCTCGTCCCCGCGCACACCGGCGACGGCATCGCGGTACTGGCGGTCCTGCCCGGCCCGGCCCGGGATCCCCTGCCGGGACTCACCTTCACCGAGCAGATCTCCACGACCGGCGAGCGCCTGGCCGAACTGCGCCTGGACGGGGTGCACGTGGACGACCGGGACCTCATCGAGGACCCCGCCGCCTGGTCCCGGCTGCACGATCTGCTCGCCACCGGCACCTGCGCGCTCGCGCTCGGTCTCGGCGAGGGCGTGCTGAAGATGACCAGCGACTACGCGGGCAAGCGCGAGCAGTTCGGATACCCGATCGCCACGTTCCAGGCCGTCGCCGTCCAGGCCGCCGACCGGTACATCGATCTGCGCGCCATGGAGGCCACCCTGTGGCAGGCGGCCTGGCGCCTGAGCACCGGGGCGGGCGGCGCGCTGCCGGTCGCCGGTGATGTCGCGGTCGCCAAGAGCTGGGCGTCCGACGGCGTCCGCCGCGTCGTCCAGACCGCGCAGCACCTGCACGGCGGCTTCGGCGCCGACACCGACTACCCGCTGCACCGCTACCACGCCTGGGCCAAGCACCTGGAGCTCTCGCTCGGCCCGGCCGCGGCCCACGAGGAGACGCTCGGCGATCTGCTCGCCGCCCATCCCCTGGGCTGAGCGGCCCGGCGGGCCGGAGCCGGTCAGACGACGGCGCCCGGCTGTCCCTTGTCGTCCACGACGGGGCGGCCGGCCGCCTCCCACGCCTGCATGCCGCCCGCGACGTTCACCGCGTCGATGCCCTGCTGCACCAGGTAGGCCGTCACCTGGGCGGAGCGTCCGCCGACCCGGCACAGCACGTTGACCCGGCCGTCCTGCGGGGCCGCCTCGGTGAACTCGCCGAACCGCGCGACGAACTCGCTCATCGGAATGTGCAGCGCGTCCGCGGCGTGACCCGCGTGCCACTCGTCGTTCTCCCGCACGTCGAGAAGGAAGTCGCCTTCCTTGAGCTCGTCGACACCGACCGTGGGCACACCAGAACCAAAGACCATGCCCCCGACGCTACCCGACCGCCCACCGGGTTCAGCCCGCGGTGATCCGCTCCAGCTCGGCCTCCCGCTCGGCGACCTGCGCGAGCAGCTGCTCCGCGATCTCGTCGAGCAGCTTGTCCGGGTCGTCCGGCGCCATCCGCAGCATCGAGCCGATCGCGCCCTCCTCCAGCTCCCGGGCCACGGCCGTCAGCAGTTCCTTGCGCTGCGCCAGCCAGTCGAGCCGGGCATACAGCTCCTCGCTGGGCGAGGGCTCCCGCTCCGGCGGCACCGGCCCGGCGGCCCACTCCTCGGCGAGTTCGCGCAGCAGGGGCTCGTCGCCGCGCGCGTACGCCGCGTTCACCCGCGAGATGAACTCGTCGCGGCGCTCCCGCTCCCGGTCGTCCTGGGCCAGATCCGGGTGCGCCTTGCGGGCCAGCTCGCGGTAGAGCTTGCGGGCCTCCTCGCTGGGCCGCACCCGCTGCGGCGGACGCACCGGCTGGTCGGTGAGCATCGCGACGGCCTCCGGGAACAGTCCGTCCCCGTCCATCCACCCGTGGAACAGCTCCTCGACGCCGGGCATCGGCAGCACCCGCGCCCGCGCCTCGTCGGCCCGATCGCGGTCCTCCGGCTTCCCGGTGCGCTCCGCCGTCGCCTCGGCGATCAGCGCCTCCAGCTCGTCGAGCCGGGCGTACATCGGGCCGAGCTTCTGGTGGTGGAGGCGCGAGAAGTTCTCCACCTCGACCCGGAAGGTCTCGACGGCGATCTCGAACTCGATCAGCGCCTGCTCGGCGGCGCGCACCGCCCGCTCCAGGCGCTCCTCGGGCCGCTCACGCTCCTGCTCCCGAGACCGCTCGATCCGTTCCTTCAGCTGGTCCTTGAGCCGCTCCCGAGGCTGCTCCTCGGGCTGCCCTGCCACGTCGTCGGTCTCCGGGGTCGTCACCCGTCCAGCGTAGGGCACGGCCCGGCAGGGCCGATCCGGCACCGAGCACCGCCCTGCCACCTCGGCCCCCTCACCGTCAGACCCCCGCCTCCGCGGCCACCCTCCCCTCCCGGACGGCCCGCACCAGCTCCCCGTGATCGGCCTCGGTACGGTCCGCGTAGGTCACCGCGAACGACGCGACGGCCTCGTCCAGCTCCTCGTTCTTCCCGCAGTACCCGGCGATCAGCCACGGGTCCGCGCTGTGGGCATGGGCGCGGGCGAGCAGGGCGCCCGTCATCCGGGCGTAGTCGTCCAGCTGGTCGGCGGCGAGCGCGGCCGGGTCGACGCTGCCCTTGCGGTTCCTGAACTGACGCACCTGGAAGGGCAGTTCACCGACCGAGGTCCAGCCCAGCAGGAAGTCGCTGACCACCTGCATCCGCTTCTGCCCGAGCACCACGCGCCGCCCCTCGTGCGCGACGGCGCCGGGCGCGAAGCCGACAACCGGCAGATGCGGCAGCAGCGCCGACGGCCGCGCCTCCTTCACCTGGAGCACCAGCGGCTCACCGCGATGATCGAGGAGCAGCACCACGTACGACCGGGTCCCCACGCTCCCGGTGCCGACGACGCGGAACGCCACGTCGTGGATCGCGTACCGCCCGAGCAGCGGCAGCCGGTCCGGGGACAGGGTCTCCAGATAGGCCCCCAGCGAGCCGGCGACGGCGGCCGCCTCCTGGTCGGGTATCCGCCGCAGCACCGGCGGCGCGTCCACGAACCGCCGGCCGCCGCCCTCCACACCGATCGTGGACTTCGCGGCGAACCGTCCGCTGGTGTTGTTCCGCGCCTTCTCCGAGACCCGCTCCAGCGTGCCGAGCAGATCGTGGGCGTCGGTGTGCGAGACGAGTTCCTCGTCCGCGATCGCGTTCCACGCGTCCAGCGCGGGCAGTTTGGCGAGCAGCCGCATGGTGCGCCGGTAGGCGCCCGTCGCGTCGTGCGCCGCCTGCCGGCAGATGTCCTCGTCGGCCCCGGCCTCCCGGCCCGCGAGCACCAGCGAGGTCGCGAGCCGCTTCACGTCCCACTCCCAGGGGCCGTGCACCGTCTCGTCGAAGTCGTTCAGGTCGATGACCAGGCCGCCGCGCGCGTCGCCGTACAGACCGAAGTTGCCGGCGTGGGCGTCGCCGCAGATCTGGGCGCCGATGCCGGTCAGCGGGGTGCGCGCCAGGTCGTACGCCATCAGACCGGCGGAGCCGCGCAGGAACGCGAAGGGGGTCGCGGCCATCCGTCCGACCCGGATCGGGGTCAGCTCCTCGATCCGGCCGCGGTTGGACTCCTCGACGGCGGTCACCGCGTCGGGCCGTCCCGCGTCCGGCGCGAAGCCGTCGTGCGCGGACCTCGGGACGTCCTTGCGCAGGGCCTTGCCCGCGGCCTTCGGGGAGTCGCCCGCCGCCGCCCGGGCGGAGACCTCCGCGAATCCCTCCACCCGTGGCAGCCGCCGGATCCGTCCGCCCGCTTCGCCCTGCCGCGGCACCGCCGTCACATCGCCGATTCCGCCCATGCCGATCGCCTCCCCCGTCCCGTACGGGACACGTGCACACCACTGCGCTGCTCGAACCGGCCACGACCGTACCGCCGCCCGCGAGACTGCGCCGGACCCTGTGGAAAACCCACGGCCTGTGCACAACTTCGTCGCCCGGCCGCCGCTCTCCCCATGGGTGCGCGACCGCCACCGCCGCCCGGCGGGGCTACTTCCGGAACTCCTCCGGGCACGTCCCGCCCTCGGCCCCCAGATACTTCGCGGCCCAGTCCCCCAGCTCGTCCAGCGACGGCTTCAGCGCCGAGCCGGCCTCGGTGAGCCGGTAGGCGACCCGCAGCGGCGGCCCCTCGTCGACCTGGCGCAGGACGAGTCCGACGGTGCTCAGCTCGGTGAGCCGGTCGGAGAGCATGCGTTCGCTGATGCCGGGGATGGCCCGGCGCAGATCGGCGAAGTGGACGGGCCGCTGGATCAGCGCGGCCACGATCAGCCCCGTCCAGCGCTTGCCGAGCAGCCCGAAGACCCTGGTCATGCCGATGTCGACCGTCGAGCACGCCTCAGGGGTGTGCACCGCGGGAGCCTCCGCGCCGCACGCGTCCGCCCGCTTCCTGTCCTGCTCGCTGCCCGCCATGTGTCCAGAGTACTGGTTTCTCGTACGGTGATGAAAAAAAGTAAGTACCTGTGCTATTACTAGCTACGTACTCATCTACAGCCAATACTTCGGGAGACACCCCCCATGGCCACCCTGCTGCACCTCGACTCCTCGGTCTTCTCCGGTTCCGCCTCGTCCTCGCGCCCCGTGACGGAGGCCTTCCGCAAGGCCTGGCTGGAGCAGCACCCCGAGGGCACGGTCGTCTACCGCGACCTGGCGGCGGACCCGGTCCCGCACATCACCGCCGACGCCCACCTCGCCGGCTTCACGGCCCCGGACGACCACACGCCCGAGCAGTCCGCCGCCTTCTCCGCGCGCGTGCGGCTCATCGAGGAGCTGGAGAGCGCGGACGCGATCCTGATCGGCGCCCCGATGTACAACTTCTCGATCCCGTCGACGCTGAAGGCGTGGCTGGACAACGTGATCCTGTTCGGCCGCACCGCGGGCGTCGACGCCCCGGCCGCCAAGGGCACCCCGGTCACCGTCGTCGCCAGCCGCGGCGGCTCCTACGCGCCGGGCACCCCGCGCGAGGGCATGGAGTACGTCCAGAACTTCCTCGGCGCCACCCTGCGCGACACCCTCCAGCTCGACCTCGACTTCATCGTCCCGGAGCTGACCATGGCCCCGACGAACCCGGCCATGTCCGAGCTGATCCCCCTCTTCGAGGCCTCCCGCGAGAAGGCCCTCCAGGACGCGCAGGTGAAGGGCAAGGCCGTGGCCGCCCGCATCAGCGCCTGAAGGTGACATAACCCACAGAGGGGCCCCGGGTCGTCGACCCGGGGCCCCTTACGCGCGCGCACGCCCCCGCGTGCCCCCACGTATTGCCGCACGCCCCTGCGTGCGGCAACGCAAAAGCCCCGCAGATCCGAAGATCTGCGGGGCTTTTCGCTGTGCGCGAGGGGGGAGTTGAACCCCCACGCCCTTTCGGGCACTGGAACCTGAATCCAGCGCGTCTGCCTATTCCGCCACCCGCGCATTGGGTGTGTCTTCCGGCTCCTTGCCCTTGTGGGCCCGGCGCCTTCCGACATGCAGAAGATTAGCACGCTGCCAGGGGTGGATTCACATCCGATTCCGCGGGCATCCGACGGGCACCCGGTGCAGGCGGCCTTCACCCCTCACCATGGGGCGGCGGCACCGAAGTGCCGTGCGCCGGCCACAGTCCGGTCGCGGCCTTGCCGGACCCCGACCGCTCCACAGCCGCGTACGGGACACTGTCCTGAGGCCACCTCTACGATCCTTCTCAAGAGGGTCCGCAGCGGAGGCCCCGGAGCAGTCTGTGAGCGTCGACACTCGTCGACGGGGCGGACAGGGGGAACCAGCCGATTTCCCGACGCGTGGATACGATCAGTAAGCAGTACGAGGAAGCACGAGAACGCGACAGGCACGGCAAGCAGGACAGCGACGAAGAAGGAGGTGCCCCATGGGAGTCCTGAAGAAGTTCGAGCAACGTCTCGAAGGTCTGGTCAACGGCACCTTCGCGAAGGTCTTCAAGTCCGAGGTGCAGCCCGTCGAGATCGCGGGCGCGCTCCAGCGCGAGTGCGACAACAACGCGACGATCTGGAACCGCGAGCGGACCGTCGTCCCCAATGACTTCATCGTGGAACTCAGCGCACCGGACTACGAGCGCCTGAGCCCCTACTCCGGACAGCTCGGCGACGAGCTGTCCGGCATGGTGCGCGAGTACGCGAAGCAGCAGCGGTACACCTTCATGGGTCCCATCAAGGTGCACCTGGAGAAGGCGGACGACCTGGACACGGGTCTGTACCGGGTGCGCAGCCGCACTCTCGCCTCCTCCACCAGCCAGGCGCAGTCCGAGCGTCCGGAGCGGCCCGCGGCCGCCCGCCCGCAGACGCCCGGCGGCTACGGCTACCCGCCCGCCGCCGCCCCGCCGATGCCGTCGGCACCACCGCCCGGCCGGCCCGCACAGGCCCCGGCCGCGCACCGGCCCGCCGCCGCGGCGGGCCCGCTGCCGGGCGCCCGCGTCCGGCACTGGATCGAGATCAACGGCACCCGCCACCAGATCTCCCGCCCCACCCTCGTGCTCGGCCGTTCCACGGAGGCCGACGTGCGGATCGACGACCCCGGCGTCTCGCGCCGGCACTGCGAGATCCGCACCGGTACCCCCTCCACGATCCAGGACCTCGGGTCCACGAACGGGATCGTGGTGGACGGCCAGCACACGACCCGCGCTACGCTCCGCGACGGCTCGCGGATCGTCGTGGGCCAAACCACCATCGTTTACCGGCAAGCCGAAGGGTGAAGCGGGGGCAATGTCAGAGCTGACCCTGACGGTCATGCGGTTGGGTTTCCTGGCCGTTCTGTGGCTGTTCGTGATCGTGGCCGTACAGGTCATCCGCAGCGACCTGTTCGGCACGCGCGTCACCGCTCGCGGCTCGCGCCGTGACACCGGACGCCAGCAGCAGACCGCACGCCAGGCGGCCACGCCGCCGCAGCAGCGCCAGCAGCAGGCGGGGGGCCGTCAGCGGCGCGGTGCCCCGAGCAAGCTGGTGGTCTCCGAGGGAAGCCTCACGGGCACCACGGTCGCCCTCCAGGGGCAGACCATCACGCTCGGCCGCGCGCACGACAGCACGATCGTGCTGGACGACGACTACGCGTCCAGCAGGCACGCCCGGATCTACCCGGACCGGGACGGCCAGTGGATCGTCGAGGACCTCGGGTCCACGAACGGCACGTACCTCGACCGGAACCGTCTGACGACCCCCACGCCGATCCCGCTGGGCGCACCGATCCGCATCGGCAAGACCGTCATCGAGCTGCGGAAGTAGTGCTACATCATGATTAGGCGCGAGCGGAGCGAGCGGGCCGACGCGGTTGTCCCGGACCGGGACACCGGCACGCTCCCGACCGGAGGGTGGGCACCGTGCGGATGTACCCGGAGTCGGAATCGACGGGGCAGGTGCGCATGAGTCTGTCACTGCGCTTCGCCGCCGGATCGCACAAGGGCATGATCCGCGAGGGCAACGAGGACTCCGGCTACGCCGGTCCGAGGCTCCTCGCGATCGCCGACGGAATGGGCGGCCAGGCCGCCGGTGAGGTCGCCTCCTCCGAGGTGATCTCCACCATCGTCGCGCTCGACGACGACGTGCCCGGCTCCGACATCCTGACCTCGCTCGGCACCGCCGTGCAGCGGGCCAACGACCAGCTCCGCATGATGGTCGAGGAGGACCCGCAGCTCGAGGGCATGGGGACGACCCTCACCGCCCTGCTGTGGACCGGCCAGCGGCTCGGCCTCGTGCACGTCGGCGACTCGCGCGCGTACCTGCTGCGCGACGGTGTGCTCACACAGATCACGCAGGACCACACCTGGGTGCAGCGCCTCGTCGACGAGGGCCGCATCACCGAGGAAGAGGCCACCACGCACCCGCAGAGGTCCCTCCTCATGCGCGCGCTGGGCAGCGGCGACCACGTCGAACCGGACCTCTCCATCCGCGAGGTGCGGGCCGGCGACCGCTATCTGATCTGCTCCGACGGCCTGTCCGGCGTCGTCTCCCACCAGACGATGGAGGAGACCCTCGCCAGCTACCAGGGCCCGCAGGAGACCGTCCAGGACCTGATCCAGCTGGCGCTGCGCGGCGGCGGCCCGGACAACATCACCGTGATCGTCGCCGATGTCCTCGACATCGACGGCGGGGACACCCTCGCCGGACACATCTCCGACGCCCCGGTCATCGTGGGCGCGGTCGCCGAGAACCAGCACCAGCTGCACGACGGCGGCGCCATGGAGACCCCGGCGGGCCGCGCGGCGGCGCTCGGTCGCGGTTCGGGCCGGCCGGTGCCGGGCCAGGGCGGCGGCGAGTTCGGCCCGCCCGGCAGCGGGGACAGCGGCGGTTACGCGCCCGAGGGGGACTTCGGCGCGTACGCCGACGACGACGGCGAGTACACCAAGCCCCGCCGCCGCTTCAAGTGGTTCAAGAGATCGCTGTACATCGTGCTCGCCCTCGGCGTCATCGGCGGTGGCCTCTACGGCGGTTATCGCTGGACGCAGACCCAGTACTTCGTCGGCTCGAACGACGACCACGTGGCGCTCTACCGCGGCATCAACCAGGACCTTGCCTGGGTGACGCTGTCGAAGGTGGAGAAGGATCACCCGGAGATCGAGCTCAAGTACCTGCCGCCGTACCAGAAGAAGCAGGTCGAGGAGACGATCACCGAAGGCGACCTGGCAGCCGCCCAGGACAAGATCGACGAACTCTCCGCGCAGGCCACGGCATGCGAGAAGCAGGCCGAGCGGCAGAAGGCCGAGAACGAGAAGAACGCGAAGACCGGCGAGGGCGAAGCCGGCGGAACCACCACAGGTGGGACGGCGTCCAAGGCCTCGTACCGCGTGGCGACCGCCACCCCCACGCCGAACCCGTCCTCGTCGCCGTCCGGCAAGTCCAAGTCCTCTCCCAAGCCCACTCCTGGCCCCACTCTCTCCGACGAAGAGCAGCAGCTGGCCAAGGCGTGCGCACAGCAGTAGAAGCCGTTGGGGGCCTCAGCACGCCATGAGCAGTTCTCTCAGTAGTAGTTCCACGACCCATACGTCGACCATCGGCGCGATCGGCGCACCGAGCCGGCGCAACACCGAGCTGGCCCTGCTGGCGTTCGCGGTGGTCATCCCGGTCTTCGCCTACGCCAATGTGGGCCTCGCGCTCGACGGCTCGCTGCCGGCCGGCCTGCTCGGTTACGGGCTCGGCCTCGGCCTGCTCGCCGGCGTCGCCCACATCGTCGTACGGAAATTCGCGGCGTACGCGGACCCGCTGCTGCTGCCGCTGGCCACGCTCCTCAACGGCCTGGGGCTCGTCGTCATCTGGCGGCTCGACCAGTCGAAGCTGCTCCAGTCGATCGGGCAGGCGGGCAGTGCCGCGCCCAAGCAGCTGATGTACACGGCGATCGGCATCGCGTTCTTCATCGCGGTGCTGATCTTCCTGAAGGACCACCGCGTCCTTCAGCGCTACACCTACATCTCGATGCTCGGCGCGATCGTCCTGCTGCTGCTGCCGCTGGTCCCGGGCCTCGGCGTGAACATCTACGGCGCCAAGATCTGGATCCACATCGGCGGCTTCTCCATCCAGCCCGGTGAGTTCGCGAAGATCGCTCTGGCGATCTTCTTCGCCGGTTACCTCATGGTGAAGCGGGACGCGCTGGCGCTGGCCTCGCGCCGCTTCATGGGGCTCTACCTGCCGCGCGGCCGCGACCTCGGGCCGATCATCGTGGTCTGGGCGATCTCGATCCTCATCCTCGTCTTCGAGACCGACCTCGGTACCTCGCTGCTGTTCTTCGGCATGTTCGTGATCATGCTGTACGTCGCCACCGAGCGGACCAGCTGGATCGTCTTCGGTCTGCTGATGTCCGCGGTCGGCGCGGTCGGCGTGGCCAGCTTCGAGCCGCACATCCAGCAGCGCGTCGACGCCTGGCTCGACCCGATGAAGGAGTACCTGCTCAGCCGGCAGGGCGTGGGCGGCCACTCCGAGCAGGCCATGCAGGCGCTGTGGGCGTTCGGCTCCGGCGGCACCCTCGGCACCGGCCTCGGCCAGGGCCACTCCGAGCTGATCCGGTTCGCCGCGAACTCCGACTTCATCCTCGCCACCTTCGGCGAGGAGCTGGGCCTGGCCGGCCTGATGGCGCTGCTGCTGATCTACGCGCTGATCGTCGAGCGCGGTGTGCGCACCGCCCTCGCCGCCCGCGACCCCTTCGGCAAGCTGCTCGCGGTCGGTCTGTCCGGCGCGTTCGCCCTCCAGGTCTTCGTCGTCGCCGGCGGTGTCATGGGGCTCATCCCGCTGACCGGTATGACGATGCCGTTCCTCGCGTACGGCGGTTCCTCGGTCATCGCGAACTGGGCGCTGATCGGCATCCTGATCCGCATCAGCGACACCGCGCGCCGGCCCGCTCCCAGCCCGACGCCCAGTCCCGACGCCGAGATGACCCAGGTGGTCCGACCGTGAACAAACCCCTGCGCCGCATCGCGATCTTCTGCGGACTCCTGATCCTGACCCTGCTGATCCGCGACAACTGGCTCCAGTACGTCAAGGCGGACAGCCTCGCCTCCGACGACGACAACCGCCGTGTCGCCATCGCCCGTTACTCGACGCCGCGCGGCGACATCATCGTCGACGGCAAGTCGATCACCGGTTCGAAGGCGACGAGCGGCACCGACCTGAAGTACAAGCGGACCTGGAAGGACGGACCCATGTGGTCGCCCGTCACCGGGTACGCCTCGCAGGTCGTCGGCGCCACCCAGATCGAGTCGATCGAGGACGGCATCCTCACCGGCAACGACGACCGGCTCTTCTTCCGCAACACCCTCGACATGATCACGGGCAAGAAGAAGGAGGGTGGCAACGTCGTCACCACCCTCAACGCCAAGGCGCAGAAGGCCGCCTACGACGGCCTGAAGAACCGCGGCAAGGGCGCCGTCGCCGCCATCGAGCCGTCCACCGGCAAGATCCTCGCGCTCGCCTCCACGCCCTCGTACGACCCCTCGTCGTTCGCCGGAAACAGCAACGACGACGGCGCGACCTTCTCCAAGCTCGACAAGGACAAGGACAAGCCGCTCCTGAACCGCGCGCTGCGCGAGACGTACCCGCCGGGTTCGACGTTCAAGCTGGTCACGGCCGCCGCGGCGCTGGAGAGCGGCGACTACGACCCGGACAAGAAGACGGAGACGCCGCTGCCGTGGACCATGCCGGGCACCACGACGCCGCTGAAGAACGAAGGCAACATCCCGTGTGAGAACGCGACACTGCGGGTCGCCCTGAAGGTCTCCTGCAACACCGTCTTCGGCAAGATCGGCTCCGACCTCGGCAACGACAAGATGGTCGAGGAGGCCGACAAGTTCGGCTTCAACGAGCAGCAGTTCGTCCCGGTCCGCTCCAACGCGTCGAACTTCGACGACGACATGAACCCGTCGCAGACCGCCCTGTCGTCCATCGGCCAGTACAACACCGCGGCCACCCCGCTGCAGATGGCCATGGTCGCCTCCGCGATCGCCAACGACGGCAAGCTGATGAAGCCGTACATGGTCGACCAGCTCCAGGCCCCGAATATCGACGTCATCGAGAAGACCGAGCCGGAGGAGATGAGCCGGCCGCTCTCCGAGGAGAACGCGCAGAAGCTCCAGTCGATGATGGAGACGGTCGTCAACGACGGCACCGGCCAGAGCGCGCGCATCCCGAATGTCACGGTCGGCGGCAAGACCGGTACCGCCCAGCACGGTGTCGACAACAGCGAGAAGCCGTACGCGTGGTTCGTCAGCTACGCCAAGACCAGCTCCGGAACGCCGGTCGCGGTGGCCGTGGTCGTCGAGGACAGCGACGCCAGCCGCCAGGACATCTCCGGTGGCGGTCTGGCCGCCCCGATCGCGAAGAGCGTGATGGAAGCGGTCATCAACAGCAAGTAGCGACGGACCGTGACCGGGCTTCACCAGATTCTGTGAGCCCGGTCACCTGTTCTTCACATTGACGCACGTGGCGATACCGGTCCTGTCACGGGTCTCGGTGGCGGCCAGGTCACGCTGGGCAAGCCGGGTACGGTATGCCCGGACAGCACACCGCCCGACCCCGCACGGGACGGTCGGGACCGACGGAGAGGGCTGGTAGGTAACCATGGAAGAGCCGCGTCGCCTCGGCGGCCGGTACGAGCTGGGCCAGGTGCTCGGCCGTGGTGGCATGGCGGAGGTCTACCTCGCGCACGACACCCGGCTCGGCCGCACCGTGGCGGTGAAGACGCTGCGGGTGGACCTCGCGCGTGACCCGTCGTTCCAGGCCCGGTTCCGCCGGGAGGCCCAGTCGGCCGCCTCGCTCAACCATCCCGCGATCGTGGCGGTCTACGACACGGGCGAGGACTACGTCGACCAGGTCTCCATCCCGTACATCGTGATGGAGTACGTCGACGGTTCCACGCTGCGCGAGCTGCTGCACTCCGGCCGCAAGCTCCTGCCGGAGCGCGCCATGGAGATGACCGTCGGCATCCTCCAGGCCCTGGAGTACTCGCACCGGGCGGGCATCGTCCACCGCGACATCAAGCCGGCCAACGTCATGCTGACCCGCAACGGTCAGGTGAAGGTCATGGACTTCGGCATCGCCCGCGCCATGGGCGACTCCGGCATGACGATGACGCAGACCGCCGCGGTCATCGGCACGGCGCAGTACCTCTCGCCGGAGCAGGCCAAGGGCGAGCAGGTCGACGCCCGCTCCGACCTGTACTCCACCGGCTGCCTGCTGTACGAGCTGCTGACGGTCCGTCCGCCGTTCGTCGGGGACTCCCCGGTCGCGGTCGCCTACCAGCACGTACGCGAAGAGGCACAGCCCCCGTCGGTCTTCGACTCCGAGATCACGCCCGAGATGGACGCCATCGTCCTCAAGGCGCTGACCAAGGACCCCGACTACCGCTACCAGTCGGCCGACGAGATGCGCGCCGACATCGAGGCGTGCCTCGACGGGCAGCCCGTCGCCGCCACCGCCGCCATGGGCGCGGTCGGCTACGGCGGCGGCCCGGGCGACCAGCAGACGATGATGCTGGGCCAGCAGAGCGGCGGGGCGCCGACGTCGATGCTGCCCCCGATCAACCCGGACGACGGCGGCCACGGCTACGACGACCGCCCCGACCGCCGCCGCCAGCAGGGCAAGAACCGCACGTCGACGATCCTGCTCGTGGTCGCGGGCGTCCTGGTGCTGATCGGCGCGATCCTGATCGGCAAGTGGATCTCCAGCGGCGGCAGCGGCGACAACGGCAAGGTGGCGGTGCCCAACCTGGTGGGCGAGACCTTCGAGTCCGCCACGAAGAAGGCGGGCAACGTCGACCTGAAGGTCGAAAAGGGCACGAGCATGGCGTGCAAGAACGAGCCCGCGAAGACTGTCTGCGAGCAGGACCCCAAGGACGGCTCGGTCTCCAAGGGCGACACGATCACCGTCCGGATGTCGACGGGCGCGCCGAAGGTGGCGGTCCCGAACGTCATCAACAAGTCCGAGGACGAAGCCCGCAGCCGCCTCGAGGACAAGGGCTTCGTGGTCAAGATCAAGTCCGAGGAGACCACGCAGGAAGCCGGCAAGGTCCTCGACCAGGACCCCCAGCCCGGTACCGAGAAGCAGTCCGGCTCCACGGTCACCATCACGGTGTCCAAGCAGAAGGCGCAGACCCAGGTCCCCGACGTGTCCTCCGGCACCAACCTCTCCTGCGACGAGGCCACGGCCAAGCTGCAGGAGGCCGACCTGAAGGCGACCTGCGCCGAGGAGGAGAACGCGTCGGTCGAAGCCGGCAAGGTCTTCAAGCAGAGCCTCGCCGCCGGCTCCCAGGCCGACCCCAACTCGACGGTCACCCTGACCGTCGCCAAGGCACCGGCGCAGACCGCGGTGCCCGAGGTCCGCGGCCGTCCGCTCAAGGACGCCAAGAAGATGCTGCAGGACGCCGGCTTCAAGAACATCCAGCTCGCGGACGGCAGCAGCGGCGACGACAACGCCCTGGTCGCCAACGCGGACCCGGCCCCCGGCAGCCAGGTCGACCCGGCCAACACCCCGATCACCCTGACCACGGTCGGCGGTAACGGCAACAACGGCGGGAACGGGAACGGCGGGATCTTCGGCGGCAACAACGGCTGACCCGCACCCCGCGCACACGAAAGGGCCCCGCTCCTCCTCCGGGAGGGGCGGGGCCCTTCGTCTGTCGGTCGGGTGGTCGTCGTCGCCTGATCACCCTCGTCCGTGCGTCAGGTACTACCTGAGCTCCTTCGGCGGCGTCCGGTCGGCGTCCACCTTCTCCACCCGGTCCAGCTCGCCCCACACCACGTAGCGGTACTCCGACGTGTAGACGGGCGTGCAGGTGGTCAGCGTGATGTACTTCCCGGCCTTCTTGACGCCCGACTCCTTGGGGACCCGGTCGATCACGTCGACGTTGTACTTCGAGGTCTCCGGGAGGATGTCGTAGACCTTGTAGACGTACCAGTCGTCCTTCGTCTCGAAGACGATCGGGTCGCCCTTCTTGATCTTGTCGATGTTGTGGAACTTGGCGCCGTGCCCGTCGCGGTGCGCGGCCAGCGAGAAGTTGCCGTTCTTGCCGGTGGTCGGCAGGTCCGCCTTCACGGGGTTCGTGTAGTAGCCGGCGACACCGTCGTTGAGGACCTTCGACGAGGTGCCCTTCTCGACCAGCACCTCACCGTTCTTCATCGACGGGACGTGCAGGAACCCGATGCCGTCCTTGGTGTCCAGGGCGCCGGGACCGCTGTTGCCGCCGGCCCAGTGCTCGCGGACCCTGTCGCCCTGCTTGTGGGCGGCACGATCGGCGACGACGTTCGTCCACCACAGTGAATAGGCGACGAACAGGCCGAGGATCAGGCCCGCCGTGATGAGGAGTTCGCCGAAGACGCTGACGGCCGTCGCGATCCGTCCGCGACGGGGCGAGGGCGAGGGAGCCTTCGGCTCGGCCGCGTCCTCGTCGTGGTCGGTGGTCGTCGCTGCCACTGCTTGTTGCCCCGTCCCTGTGCCCGTACTGCCGGTGGTCGACTGCGCCATGCTCGACTGCGCCCTGCTGGACCCGCTACTCGACGAGCGCGTCCGGCTTGCCCTTGCTGCGCGGGCGCTCCTCGACCATCTTGCCCCAGACGATCATTCGATACGTACTGGTGAATTCCGGTGTGCACGTCGTCAGGGTGATGTAACGACCCGCCTTGGTGAATCCGGAGCCCACCGGAACCGGGTTGATCACCGCGGTGTTCGACGGGGAGGTCTGGTTCAGCCGGCTCGACATCTTGTACACGTAGTACTTGTCCTGCGTCTCGACCACGATCGGATCGCCCGGCTCCAGCCGGTTGATGTAGCGGAACGGCTCGCCGTGGGTGTTGCGGTGGCCCGCGAGCGCGAAGTTGCCGGTCTTGGCGTCCGGCATCGCGGTCGGGATGCTGTCCTTGCCGTAGTGCCCGACCATGCCCTTGTCGAGGACCTTCGTCTTGCTGATGCCCTCGGCGATCGGCACGACGACGTCCAGCTTGGGTATGTAGAGGATCGCGAAGCCCTGACCGGGCTCGAACGAACCCGGCTTGCGCTTGCCGTTCGCCCAGTCGTCCTCGAGGTGGTCGCGGGCGCTGCCCGCCAGATTGTGGGCCCGGATGTTCGACCACCAGAGCTGGTAGGTGACGAACAGCAGCATCAGCACCCCGAAGGTGATGAAGACTTCGCCGATCGCGCGGCTGGCTATGACCCCGGCGCCCGGCTTGGCCGCCTTCGCCGCCCGGCGGGCCTCGACGCGGCTCAGCGGCCGGTCGTCGGCCGCCGTCCCGTCCTCGGCGGGAGGCGCTCCCGCGCGCCGCCGGCCGCCGCCGCGCTTGGCGGCCTTCCTGCGCTCGGCCCGGCCGCCGGTGACGACGGGCCGCTCCGGCGCGGCGGCCCGCCGGGTGTCGGCGGTGCGCAGCGCGACCGTCTCGTCGTCCTGTACGGGGAGGAAGGCGGGCTCGGGGGCGGAGGCCGGAGATGCGGCGGGGGCGGGAGCCGGTGCCTGGGCCGGGATCGGCGCCGGAGCGGGGTCGGGCGCCGGTGCGGGGGCGGGCGTCTGCGGGACAGCGGGCGTGGCGGGCCGCTGGGCGCCTCCGTACCAGTCCGTCGCGTACCCGTCGGGGTCGTACCACTCGGGCTCCGGCTCGGGCCGCTGAGGCTCGGCCTGCGGCTCCTCCTGCGCCGCCCTGAACCACGGCGAGGGGTGCTGCCCCGGCAACGGGTCGCTGAGGGGGTCGTCGAGGCGCCGCACGGCGTCCGCCAGCTCCGCCGCCTCCC
Organism: Streptomyces sp. HUAS MG91; assembly: GCF_040529335.1. Lineage (GTDB taxonomy): Bacteria > Actinomycetota > Actinomycetes > Streptomycetales > Streptomycetaceae > Streptomyces > Streptomyces tabacisoli. Next base: position 4,208,994 of record NZ_CP159534.1, read on the forward strand.
CTCCCCCCTCGCGCTCGGGGCGCACCGCGGTCACGCCGAGGCCCTGCCCACGACCGGGGCCAGCCCGGCCGACCGTGCGACCGCGCCGGCGTCCCCGCACTCCGCGAGCCAGTTCGCCAGCATCAGGTGCCCGTGCTCGGTGAGGACGGACTCCGGATGGAACTGGACTCCCTCGACGGGCAGTTCACGGTGGCGCAGCCCCATGATGATGCCGTCGTCGGTGCGGGCGGTGACCTCCAGCTCGGCCGGGACCGTGCCCGGTTCGGCGGCCAGCGAGTGGTAGCGGGTCGCGGTGAACGGGTCGGGCAGTCCGGCGAAGACGCCCTTGCCCTCGTGCCGCACCAGGGACGTCTTGCCGTGCAGCAGCTCGGGCGCCCGGTCCACCACACCCCCGTACGCCACCTGCATCGACTGCATGCCGAGGCAGACGCCGAAGACGGGCACCCCGGTCGCGGCGCAGTACCGCACCATCTCGATGCAGACACCGGCCTGTTCGGGAGCGCCGGGTCCCGGTGACAGCAGCACGCCGTCGAAGCCGTCCTGGGCGTGCGCGGTCGTCACCTCGTCGTTGCGCAGCACCTCGCACTCGGCACCCAGCTGGTACAGGTACTGGACGAGGTTGAAGACGAAGCTGTCGTAGTTGTCGACGACGAGGATGCGCGTCCTGCGGTTCTCGTCGCGGGTCGTTCCAGTGCTCACTGACCGTCCACCGTTACGTCGTTGAAGGGCAGCAGCGGCTCGGCCCACGGAAAGACGTACTGGAACAGCACATAGACGACTGCCAGAACCAGCACGACCGAAATCAGTGCCCTCACCCAAGCGTTCCCCGGCAGATGCCGCCAGATCCAGCCGTACATGCCGGTCGCTCCCTCCACACTGTCCGCTACGGCACCAGACTAACGGCGCAAGGCTTTCGGTTTCCCGGCCTCTACAGGCTGAGTGGAATCAAGGTGGCCCCACACGATCAGCCGATGGCTGTGGCCCCACTCGGGCTCGCAGGTCGTGAGCGTCAGATAGCGGCCCGGTTCCTTGTATCCGGACTTGACCGGCACCGGGTCGATGACGGCGACATCGCTGGGCAGCGTCTTGTAGGGCTCGGTGTCGATGACGTACGTGAACCAGGTCGTCCCGTCCGTGAGCACCACGTCGTCGCCGGGCCGCAGCTTCGGGAAGTCCTTGAACGGGTCACCGTAGGTGCGCCGGTGGCCGGCCACCGCGAAGTTCCCCTTCTGCCCGAGCTGCGCGGTCCCGGAGTAGTGGCCGAGCCCCTTCTTCAGGGTGCCGACGTCGGTGTCCTCCAGGACCGGCTTGTTCCACGTGAAACCGAGCCGCGGGATGTACATCACGGCGAACGGCCTGCCGTCCTTGTACGCGGCCGGCTTCGGCGGCGAGGTCTGGGCCGGCCCGTCGGACGGCGCGGCGCTCGCGACCGGTCTCTTCGCCCACTGCCTCTGGAGGTCGTCGATCTGGTGGTCCATCGCGCTGTCGGCCTTCACACCGGTCCAGAACAGCACGTACACGACGAACAGCACGATCACGGCGCCCACCGTGATGCACAACTCGCTGAACGTCCGGACGACGACTCGCACCGACACTGGTCCCCCAGGGGCAGCTACTCCACGGCTATTCCACGGCTAGTCCACGGGCTTCGCGTAGTGGAGATCCACTGTGCCCGAGTAGCCGGGAAGAGTCACCGCCCCGTCGTCCTCGACTTTCCAGCCGAGCCCGTAGGCGTTGACGTAGAGCATGTACGTCTGGATCTCGGGCGAGGCGGCGACGGCGGCCTTCAGCTTCTCCGGGTCGCCGACCGCCGTGATCTTGTACGGGGGCGAGTAGACGCGGCCCTGGAGGATCAGGGTGTTGCCCACGCAGCGCACGGCCGAGGTGCCGATCAGGCGCTGGTCCATGACCTTGATGCCCTTGGCTCCGCCGTGCCACAGCGCGTTCACCACGGCCTGGAGGTCCTGCTGGTGGATGACGAGGTCGTCGGGCTGCGGGTCGGGGTAGCCGGGGAGCCGGACGGTGGCGTCGGGCGGGGCGTCGTCGAGGGTGACGGAGATCGCCTCGCCGGTCAGCTTCTTGGTGCCGGACGCCGTCTGGAGGCGGTCCAGCTTCTCGTCCTCCGCCTTGGTCGAGCCGTCGTCGCGCCGCGCGAGCCGCTCGACGTCCCCGCGGGTTCCGCTGTTGGCCGCTTCCAGTTCCTGGTTCTTGTGGCTGCGCTCCTGAATGAGGTCGGAGAGCTTCAGCAGAGAGGCATCCGTGCGGATATTGGTGCCCTTGGCCGTATTGAAACTGGTGAAGAAGATCAGCCCGGCAAGGGCGAAAACTCCCACGGTGAGCACCCGCACCGGTCGGAAACGGCCGTGGGCGCCGCCCTGGTCAGGGCGGTTTCGGGGGTCGGCAGAATTGCTCAACGTACCCTTATCTCCTTCAACGCCGTGGAAGCACTACGCTAACGGACGGCCGGGGGAGCGCTCATAGTCCTTTGAAGTTCCGCTTGTACGCTGCCCGGAGCCAGCCCACGTTCCCTGCGCGGCCACGCAGCGCATCGACAGGAGAGACCCTCGTGCCGAAGTCACGTATCCGCAAGAAGGCCGACTACACGCCGCCGCCGGCGTCGAAGCAGGCAGCCAACATCAAGCTGACCAACCGCGGTTGGGTGGCTCCCGTGATGCTCGCCCTGTTCCTGATCGGGCTGGCCTGGATCGTCGTCTTCTACGTGTCGGACACCCAGCTGCCCATCGAGGCCTTCGGCAACTGGAACATCGTGGTGGGCTTCGGCTTCATCGCCGCCGGGTTCGGCGTCTCCACCCAGTGGAAATAGCGCACACTCCGGCCTGATCGCCAGCTCTGCCCCAAGCTATCCACTGAGTTATCCACAAGGCTTGTCCACAGTGGGGATAACTCTACGATCTGTGGATAACCCTCAGGCTGTTGACGCTGGTGTGACTAATCAGGCACTCATCGAGCACACGTTCGCCCCTTGCCTCTCCTGGGATAAGCCCAGGTCAGAGGCGAGGGGCGAGGTCGTGTGGGGCGCGTTGTGCACCTTCCCCGGTCCACTGTGGACAACTGGGGCCAACAACGGTGGATAACTGTGCTCAGGTGAGCTGAGCCGTTCTGACGACGACAGTGACGACGACGGCCAGCAGGACCACGGCGCAGGTCCCGAACTGGATGAGGGAACGGCGCTCGCGCGGGGCGTGCACCATCGCGTAACCGACGACCAGGCCGGCCACGAGGCCGCCGATGTGGGCCTGCCAGGAGATGCCGGCCCAGGTGAACGTGAAGATCAGATTGACCACGAGCAGCCCGATGACCGGCCGCATGTCGTAGTTGAGGCGGCGCATCAGGATCGCCGTGGCGCCGAACAGGCCGTAGATGGCGCCGGACGCTCCCAGAGTGGACCCGTGCGGGTCACCGAACATGTACGCCACGGCGCTGCCCGCGAGCCCTGAAGCGAAGTAGAGCGCCAGATAGCGGGCCCGGCCCAGTGCGGTCTCCAGAGGCCCGCCGAGCCACCACAGGCTGAGCATGTTGAACGCGATGTGCCAGACCTGGTAGTGCGCGAACATCGACGTCACCAGGCGATACCACTCCCCGACCGCCACGCCCTCCCTGGGCGCGAGGGGAGCCGGGGGCCAGGATCCGACCAGCACCAGGTGGTCGAGGAGCGTGCTGCTCACGTGGACCGCGATGAACACCGCGACGTTGATCCCGATCAGCACCTTGGTGACCAGCCGCGGGTCGCTCGCGATCGTGCCGCCCGCGAGGGTGCGCGGCTGGTTGGCCGTGGGGGCGTGTCCCGTCCCCGAGCCGTCGCGCACGCACTCCGGACACTGGAACCCGACCGAGGCGCTGACCATGCACTCCGGGCAGATGGGCCGCTCGCAGCGGGTGCAGCGGATGCCGGTCGGCCGGTCCGGATGCCGGTAGCAGCCGGGCAGGCCCTGCGCGTCCTGCGGTTCCTGCGGGCTGCCGGGCGCCTGTTCCATGTCGGTCGTCCCCTAGGTGAGAGCGGTGGTGGGGCGCCGCGCGGCAACGCGCCGCCCCGCCCATCCTTACGGACGAGCGGGGCGCATTGGTTCCCTGCGGCCCTATCGGGTCTCGACGGCCACCGACTCGATGACCACGTCGTTGACCGGACGGTCGGTGCGCGGGTTGGTGGTCGCGTTGGCGATGGCATCCACGACCTTCTGGCTGGCCTCGTCGACGACCTCGCCGAAGATGGTGTGCTTGCGGGTCAGCCAGGCGGTCGGCGAGACGGTGATGAAGAACTGCGAGCCGTTGGTCCCCGGCCCCGCGTTGGCCATCGCCAGCAGGTACGGCTTGGTGAAGGCCAGGTCGGGGTGGAACTCGTCGTCGAACTGGTAGCCCGGGCCGCCCGTGCCGTTCCCCAGCGGGTCGCCGCCCTGGATCATGAAGCCGCTGATCACACGGTGGAAGACCGTGCCGTCGTAGAGCGGGGCCGTGGACTTCTCACCGGTCTCCGGGTTGGTCCACTCCCGTTCACCCCGGGCGAGCTCCACGAAGTTCTTGACCGTCTTGGGCGCGTGGTTCGGCAGAAGCCTGACCTCGATGTCGCCCTGATTCGTCCTGAGGGTGGCATACAGCTGCTCGGCCACGATCCGCCTTCCGTCGTCTCCTGTGCTCGCCCGATCCTCGCACGGCACGGGTACGGGGGTTTCAGCCACCGAAAACCGGTCTACTCGATACAGAGCAGGAGCGCCCTGCCACGATCCGTGGCATTGTCGTCGACAAGCCCTATTTACCGCTCTTACCCGTCCTTACCGTTCTTAGCGTTCTTTCCGCTTCGTACCGATCCCTACTGGTCGGTACCGATCCTTATCAAGCCTTACCGCCGTAGGGCACTTCCAGCAGGCATGATCAGCAAAAGGGTGGAAAGGTGAAATACCTGTACGCCACCGAGGAGGAGGATCACGTGACCCGCATCGACAGCGTGCGCGCCGCGACCGGCTCGGCGAAGGACAGCGTGCTGCACGCCGCGGAAGTGGTGGCGCCCTACGCGGAAACGGCCAAGGACAAGGCCGCGCAGTACGCTCACGACGCCCGTGTCGCGCTCGCTCCCAAGGTCTCGCAGGCCGCGCAGCAGGCTCGCGTCCAGTACGACGCACACCTTGCGCCGCGCCTTGAGCAGGCCCGCACTCATGTGCCGCCGAAGGTCGATCACGCCGCGCACGAAGCAGCGGCCCGCACCCGCACGGCTGCCCGGCAGGCGGCCGACTATTCCAAGCCGCGCCTGGAGCACGCCGTGGCCGCGGCCGGTCCGGTCCGCGACGAGGCGGCGGCCCGCAGCACCGCGGCGCTGGCCGCCCTGCGCGGGCAGGTGTCTCCCGAGCAGATCAGGAAGCTGGCCCGCAAGAAGGAGCGCCGGGCGCGTGCCGGACGTCTCGCCAAGGGCCTGGCCGTGCTGGGCATCCTGGCCGGCGGGGCGTTCGCCGCGTGGAAGTGGTGGGACAAGCAGGCCAACCCGGACTGGCTCGTCGAGCCGCCGGCCGCCACCGAGGTGCCCGACTCCGCTCCGCTGGCCTCGGTCGACGGCAGCGGTCAGGACATCCTCGACCCCGAGGTCCAGGCCAAGCAGGCCGAGGCCGAGACGGGCCCGGAGGACAAGCACTGACGACGACTCACCGCCGCGTCCGACGAAAGAACCCCCTTGACCATGTCTCCACAGGTCAAGGGGGTTCTTCTCGGTGGAGCCTAGGGGAGTCGAACCCCTGACATCTGCCATGCAAAGACAGCGCTCTACCAACTGAGCTAAGGCCCCGAAAACGACGCGTCGCACCGGCTGAATCACGCTCCGGACGAGCACCGCAGACCAGAGTACCGGGTCACCCCCGGGATCCCGCAAAAGGATTGGGGGTCCCGGCGGACGACCACTCTCCGTAAGATGCCCCACGTGCTTCGCGGCAGCGAAGCACCGTACTTGGGGAAGCGATGGGGAGACGCAATGGACGCCGCACAGCAGGAAGCTACCGCAAGAGCCCGGGAGCTCCAGCGCAGCTGGTACGGGGAGCCGCTGGGGGCGCTCTTCCGTCGGCTGATCGAGGACCTCGGCCTCAACCAGGCCCGTCTGGCGGGAGTGCTCGGACTGTCCGCACCCATGCTGTCCCAGCTGATGAGCGGTCAGCGAGCCAAGATCGGCAACCCCGCGGTGGTGCAGCGCGTACAGCAGCTGCAGGAGCTGTCCGGGCAGGTCGCCGACGGCAGCGTCAGCGCGGCCGAGGCCACCGAGCGCATGGACGAGATCAAGAAGTCGCAGGGCGGCTCGGTCCTCACCAACACCGGCCAGTCGTCGTCCGGTTCGGGCGCTCCGACAGTCAAGCGCGTGGTGCGTGAGATCCAGTCGCTGCTGCGCTCCGTCTCCGCCGCCGGCGACATCATCGACGCCGCCGACTCCCTCGCGGGGACCCACCCGGAACTGGCAGAGTTCCTCCGGGTGTACGGCGCGGGACGCACCTCGGACGCGGTCGCCCACTACCAGGCGCACCAGAGCTGACCCGGCGAGGTCACCGCACGGCAGCCGGTGCCGTGACCGCCGACATCGACGGTGGTCGCGGGCGGCGCCGGGCGACCTCGCGCGACGTCCGATGGAGCCCTGCGCAGCGTGGGCCCGGGAGGGGAGCGACGCACGACCATGGGTGAGGTCTTCGCCGGCCGGTACGAACTGGCCGACCCCATCGGCCGCGGGGGAGTGGGCGCCGTGTGGCGTGCCTGGGACCACCGGCGCCACCGCTATGTGGCGGCCAAGGTCCTGCAGCAGAGCGACGCCCACACGCTGCTGCGCTTCGTGCGCGAGCAGGCCCTGCGCATCGATCATCCGCACGTGCTGGCCCCGGCGAGCTGGGCCGCGGACGACGACAAGGTCCTGTTCACCATGGATCTGGTCTCGGGCGGCTCGCTGGCCCACCTGATCGGCGACTACGGTCCGCTCCCCCCTCAGTTCGTCTGTCTCCTCCTCGACCAGCTGCTGGCCGGGCTCGCCGCGGTGCACGAGGAGGGTGTCGTGCACCGCGACATCAAACCGGCCAACATCCTGCTGGAGGCCACCGGCACCGGCCTGCCGCATCTGCGCCTGTCGGACTTCGGCATCGCGATGCGCAAGGGCGAGCCACGGCTGACGGAGGCCAACTACGTGGTGGGAACGCCCGGTTACATCGCCCCCGAACAGGCGCTGGGGGCCGAGCCGGACTTTCCCGCCGACCTGTTCGCCGCCGGTCTGGTCGCGCTCTATCTCCTCGAAGGCGCCAAGCCGGACAGCAAGGCCCTGATCGAACACTTCGCGGAGCACGGCACCCCTGGACCTCCGCAGGGCGTGCCAGGGCCGCTGTGGGGTGTCCTCGCCGGGCTGCTGCAGCCGGATCCCGAGGCGCGCTTCCGCACCGCGACCGGGGCCCGCAAGGCGCTGCTCGCCGCCGCCGAGCTCCTCCCGGAGCCGGGCCCCGACGACGAGCTGATCGAGGTCTTCGACCAACTCGGTCCGCTCCCCCCGGGGTTCAGCCCCGAAGGGCCGGCCACCCGCGGCCGCAGGGCCCGCCCGCTGCACGCTCCAGCGGCCCCCTCGCCCGCCCCCGCTCCCTCGCACACGCAGTCGACGGTGGTGCCCGAACGGCCCCTGTCCCCGCCCCAGCCTCCTTCTCAGCCCGCGCCCTCGTCCGTGCCCCCGCGGCCCGCGCCCGAGATGCCGCTCACGCCACCGCCGCCGCCACCGGTGCCGCCGGTGACTCCCGGGCCGATGCCCGCGGCCCTCTCGCCCACGCCCATACCCCACACGCCCACTTTCTCGCCGGGGCCCGAGCGTCCCCAGCTCCCCCAGCACCCCGAGCACCCCGAGCACCCTCAGAACTCCCAGGACTCCCAGAGCCCCCGGAATCCCGAACCACCGACGCCGGAACCACCGGCCCCGAAGGCTCCTCTCCCCTCCATGTCGGAGACGGGCAGCTTCCATCTCCCGCCGCCGGCCGCCCCCGAAGAACAACTCCCACCGCCGGCCGCCCCCGAAGAACAACTCCCACCGCCGACCGCCCCCGAGGAACAGTCCCCGCCCCCGCTCGCGGTGCCTCCGATGCCGCCGGTCCAGCCCGTCACGCCGCCGCCCGCGCCGGCCCCCGAGCCACAGCGCCCGGCACCCGCTCCTCGGGCGAAGTCCCCCGTTCCCGTCGTCACGTCCCCCCACAGCCTCTCCCTCTCCCCTCGTCCCGCACACACGGTGACGACCGTGACCCCACCCGATCAGGATCGTCACTCTCTGTACGCATCGGAGGGCAGGGAAGTTCCCCGGCGCCGTCCCGGACCACCCCCACGGGTGACGATCCCGATCGTGCTCATCGCGCTGATCTGCATCGCCGTGGGGATCTGGGCGCTGACACAGGCCTGAGGCCCGGCGCCCCTCAGCTCCGGACCCGCACCCGCCGCACCGCGACCGCCCGCCACACCGCGAGCCACAGCAGCAGCGCCGTGCCCGTCCCGATGCCGGCAACGCCGATCACCGTCATCGCCGTGCTCCTCGGCGACGTAGAAGAGGAGGAAGCGGACCCCGCCCCGGCGGAGGTCCCGGAGTCGGCGGAACCCGGGCCGGAAGAACCGCCCGATTCTCCGCGACCGCGCCCCTCGTCGGCGGACCCGCCCGCGGCACCGCCCTGCGCGACCTCCAGGTCCTCCCACACGGCCCCGCCCGCGCCGTTCTCCGCGGCTTTGCGGTCCGCGTCGGTCACCTGGAAGTCCCCCGCGTCCCGTACGTAGTCGGGCGGCTGGACCGCGTCTCCGCCGACGGTCACCCGCAGCGTCACCACCGGCGCCTTGTCCTTGAGCTTGCGGGCCACCGCCGGATTCACGGAGACCTTCAGGTAGTACCAGCCCGCGAAGCGCATCGCCGCCTGCTCGTCGCTCGCCAGGTACCGGTTCTCGTAGGCCACGGGCGACAGCGGGTCGAACGTCACCGAGACCGGATCGCCCGCGTACGTGGCGTCCTTCGCCGTGACCGGGGCCCGGGCCGGGTTGTACAGCTGCACGTCGAACGCGTCGCTCACGCTGCCCGCGTGGGCCGAGCCCTCCGCCGAGGAGTTCAGCCCGGCCTCGACGGACAACCGCTGCCCCCAGTCCACGGGCACGCGGAAGAAATGACTCTGCCCAGGGCCGACCCGGTCCTTCCAGGCTCCTTCCGACAGGGCCCGCGCATCGTTGAAGCCGGTGCCGCCGCTGCGCTGCGTGCCGGATCCCGACGGGGGCCGCACCGACGCCGACGACCCGTTCCGCGGGGTTCCGGTGGTCGCCGGGGTGACCAGGCCGGGCTCGGTGGCCACCTTCAGTTCGAGACCCCAGGTCCCGTCCGTCGAGCCGGCCTCCGACACCCGCTCCACGGCCACGTCGTAGGTCTCGGCCGACTGGCACCGCACGCCGCCCGTCTTCACGAGTCGTTCGACGACGGCCGCGACGGGTCGTGGATACGCGCCGGCGCGGAAGGTCGCGCGCTGGGAGTCGCACTCGTTCCCGGCGCGATCCTGAAGCGTCACGGTGACACCGTCCGAGGCCGCCGCCTTCGTCCCCGAGCCGAGCGGGGGAACCGCGACCACGGAGACGTAGGCGTTGGCCGCGCCGTCCAGAGCCACGCGGTAGTGGGCGGTGGCGTCCGCCCCCGCTCCGAGGGAACTCCGGTACGTCTGACCGGTCGTGAGCCGGGGTGCGTCGCTACTGCTCTGCGCTCCTCGTACGTTCTGCGCGCCCTCGGCGAAGACGTACGGGTCGCCGGCCCCGGTACCGATCGCTCCGGCGGACGCCGGGATCCCGCACAGCCCCACCCCGACGGCGACCGCCGCCCAGGCCCGGCCGCGTCGCCCCTCCATCAGCCGCCTCATGAGTCCCCTCATGGAGCGCCATCCTGCCTTCCCGGGGCGCACACTGTCCGCCGCGCGCCGTAAATCCCGCCACTCACTTCGCCGGCGCGAGCCGCGTCATCACATACGCGAACGCGTCGCCGGCGGCCGAGCACAGGTCGCGGAACCCCGCACCCGGACAGCACGGAGCCCCGGCCGCTACTGCGACCGGGGCTCCGTGACGAGTCTGTTGTCGATACTCACGAACCCGTGGGCACGGAGTCGGTCGCCTCCGTCCACAGATCCTGCTCGGCGCGATCCGCCTGGATCTGGCGGTACACGAGGAGCCCGCCGATGGCGGCCAGTGCGACCAGGAGAAGCTTCTTCACCGCGCGACCTCGTCTTTCCTTGACGTAGGGGACCTCTGGCGCCCGACTATACACACCGACCGATACCGATCGGTGACCTGGATCCGCCTCAACTCCCGCCCGCGCCACAGCAGTCGAATCGGAGCATCCGGCTCCCCGGTCTGATGGCTGTCTCATTCCCGGACTGTGAGATTCGCTGCTTTTCAGTAGTCATGGCAGCTCTTGCCCCTGCTTGAGGCCATCCGAGTGGTGTTCATCTGAAGATCGACGCGCCATGAGGGTCGGTCCCACCATCGAGGGCCTGCGTACACATCATGAGGAAAGTACGCAAATCGCCCAACCTGAAAGCGAGGGGCCATGACCAAGAACAAGGTCATGACGCTGTGGACCATCGTCATCTCTGCCTTCATCGCGCTCTTCTCGGCGCTCGGTCTCGTCACCCCGGCCACCGCGGCCGCTCCCGTCCAGCAGACAGAGGAGGCGCACCAGGCCATCGAGGCCGACGCCCCCGCCGCCACGGCGTCGCATCCCTTCTGGGCCTTCAAGAGGTCCCTGCCACCGACGATGAAGCAGCGCATCCGCGCCGAGGCCCACGGTTCCTCCCCCAGCTGCCGCCACCGCCCGCCGGCCGACTCCGAACAGTCCGACAGCGACACGGAATTGGCGAACGAAGCACTCGCGGGGCAGCTGTAGCCCGTACAGCACGACCCGCGACACCAGTGAGCAGCGTGAGAGCAGGCGCACAGGCACGGCACACGCTGCGGCAGGAACAGCACGCTCGAGAAACAACGCACCACAGGCAGCACCGAGCATTTGCAGCACGCGGTAAGCACACAGCAAGCAGTACGCAATACGCGACACAGGTAGTACCGGCAGCAGGCAGTACGCGCCACAGCAGGTAGTACCGGCGTCAGGCAACACGTGCCACAGGTAGTACCAGCGGCACGCAGTACGCACCGCAGGCAGTGCCAGGACCACGTAGTACGCAGGCCAGGCACGCCAGCAACAAAAGACACAGCAGGCGTAACAGCCACAACAGGCAGTACGCATACGGGACGACGACGCGGCACCGCGCACAGCGGCATGCCCACGCCGCCCCTGGCCCACCCCTGGGTGGTCCCGCACAACCAAAGAAGCCAAGCCCCACCAGGCCCCAGCCAGCACGTCCGGCTGAGCGGGCCCTTTCGGCGTGCTCCCGCGGGAATGAGTCACAGCAGGGTCACAACGGCCACACAGGAACCCGCCATCACGGATGATGCAGCGTCACCACAGCTCATCCCAGGGGGAACCATGCGCACCCGTATCACCGCCGCTGTCATCGCCGCCTTACTCGCCACCGGCGCCGTCGCCTGCTCGTCCAGCGACACCGAGGCCGACCCCGCCGCCTGCAAGGCCGCGATGAAGAAGCAGTTCGACGAGGCCATGAAGAAGGGCGGCGACGCGGCCGCAGCCGACGGGCGACCCGATGCCTGCGTCGGCATCGACGACAAGACCGCCCAGCGTTACGCCAAGGAGCTCATGGGCGACGCCATGGATGACGCCATGAAGTCCGCCGTACCCGACCTCGACCCGGACGACGTCACCGCGTCCCCGCCGAACGCCGACGACATCAAGGAGAGCCTCGACGCCATCAAGGGCGACCTGGACGACGCGCTCGACGAAGCGGGCATCACGCCGACCCCTTGACCGACGGAGGCGGCGCCCGTGGCCGGCAACCCACGCGACGGGCGCCCCTACCGCCGACTCTCCGCCGTCGAAGCAACACCAAAACGCAGAGAAGGCGCCTCCCGCCAGGGGAGACGCCTTCTCTGATGAATCTCTTGAAAGTGGGGCTAACAGGATTTGAACCTGTGGCCTCATCCTTATCAGGTCGATCGAGGGGGCCTCTCGATCTTGATGAGCGTCCACTGAGTCCTGGTCCTGCTGCCGCTGAGATTCGACGTTGATCGGCGACGTACGCCCGTATTGATGTCAGCCGCTGGTGTCAGTCGACTCAGGCGCCCTTGACAGTTCGGTCCGCTCGGCTGTCACGAGGTAGCCGGTGAAGTCGACGTGTGGGCGATTCGCTGCCCAGCCGTCCGCTTCTCGGACCTGAACCAATTCGGTTGTGCCCGGTACCGGATGCCGCACGTTCGACGTGCTGCCTGGGGGGACTTCGTACCTACAGTGCACCTCTGAGATGGTCAGCACCCGCAAACGGGTTGGCGCATGCTCGCCTTCCCGGCCGTGATGCTCCTCGCAAAAGTCGATCTCCGCAGCACGTTCGCTACCAACGAGGTCGGCGTAATCCTCGGGATCGACCTCCAGTAGGTGCCACGAGACGACATCTCCCGGCGTGAAGTTCTCCCCGCAGCACTGGATCTGCCAGTCATCGACCCAAATCGTCAACGTCATGCCGTCATTGTCCGTAGGGTGTCCCGCGCTCACCAGGGGTTTTGCTCGCACCCTCCGCGCAGACCTCAACCCACCACTCTCCCCAGCTCCCATCCCGTTCACCATCGACCCAGGCAGAGCCGAGCAGACGCGGCCCATGGCGTCCAGGTCGTCCGTACAGTGGCGCGCTCCACCTGGAAGCAGGTCCAGCACGAGAAGGGCAAGGGCTCGGTGCTCAAAGACCTCAAGACCGAGTCCTCACAGGCGGTGCTCCCCTTGCCCGAAATCTGCGCTCGCGCTCTGGAGGAACGCCGGGAGCTCCAGGAGCTGGAACGGAAGATCGCGGGCGAGCACTGGGAGCAGGCAGAAGGCCAAGACCTGATCTTCTCGGCTGACCACGGCGGGATGATCGACCCCGTGGGCTTCTCACGGAGCTTCGGCCGCTTGGTGAGCCGCGCCGGCGTCCGGCGCATCACGGTCCGGCTGGCCCGGCACACCTGCGGGACCCTGCTCGCCTTCCTCAAGGTCCATCCCAAGGTGGCGCAAGCGATCCTGCGGCACAGCCAGATCAGCATGACCATGGACGTCTACACGCACGTGGTCGGCTCCGACGAACGGGAAGCCGTCGCGATGCTCGCCGAACTTCTGGAAGATCCGTTGCTCGGCTAACTCACGCTGGGGCTCTGAGGCAGGCGCATGATGACGTCATGACCCAGAACTCATCGAACCCCATCGTGGAAGCGGGCTGGCAGAAGGTACGTGACGATGGGCGCGTTCATACCGAGCTACTGGATGCCGCTTACGCCGAGCCACGCCTGCGGCAGCTCTTCCCCTGGACGGGAATGGGGGAGCTTCATTTCAGCCGTTGCACCGAGAAGCGGTGGACCTGGGACATCCCCTACATCGCGCCCGGTACCGAAGGCACCTACTGGGCCCTCGGGCCGCTGCGATCCGAGTGGGTAGGACAAGTAGCCACAGTGCAGGAAGCCATCGCCCTGGTGGTCGACCGTCTGCCGCCGAACTGCGGTCCTGCCTTCGTGGGCACCCCTGAAGAGCTCGCCACGCACGAAGCAACGAAGCTGGAGCAGAAGCTGGAGCAACAGAAAGACAAAGGTCAGGCAGAGAGCGGCTGATGTCAGCCGTAGATGTCAAAGACCCCCAGCCGATTCCGGCTGGGGGTCTTCTCGCATGTGGGGCTAACAGGATTTGAACCTGTGGCCTCATCCTTATCAGGGATGCGCTCTAACCAACTGAGCTATAGCCCCGCCGCGCTCTGCGGTGTGTGTCCCGCGCGCTGACTCCTGAAGATTAGCGCACTGGAGGGCCAGTCCCAAAATCGATAGTCCTGGCCCGCCCACCAGCGGGTCTTCAGACCGCCGCGAGCGTCACTCGTCCTCGGCGAGCGTGAGCTCGATGCCGCCGACGAAGCCCGCGGAGAGGTTGTAGATGAACGCGCCGAGCGTCGCCAGCGCCGTCGCCAGGACGACGTCGATGACCGCGATGACCGTCGTGAACATCAGCACGCGCGGGAGCGACAGGAACGACTGGAGGTCGAAGCCGTTGCCCTCGTTCGAACCCGTGGCCTCGGAGATCGTGCCGCCGACCGTGGAGAAGACACCCATGGCGTCCATGACCATCCACAGCACGGCGGCCGCGATGATCGTGCAGATGCCGAGTGCGATGGACAGCAGGAAGCTGACCTTCATCACCGACCACGGATCGGCCTTGGCCACGCGCAGGCGAGCCTTGCGGGTGCGCGGAGTGGTGCGCGCCCCGGTGCGCGGCCTGCGCACCGCTCCGCCCGCCGGGGCGTTCTGGTACGCCTGCGGCGGGTGATACGGGCCGGCCGGCTGCTGCGGCTGCTGCCGCTCGCCGGGCAGGGCCCCGCCGCCACCGGCGGCGTACTGCTGGGTCTGCGGACCTCGGGTGTCCGTCACAGTTCCCCCCTGGGATCCATGAGACTCGTGCGCGTTCGCCGAGCCGCTCGAGTCCTTGACGTCGCGAGCGGAGCCACGGCCGCTCTCCGATTCCGTACCGGCGGATGTTCCGGTAGAGCCTGCGCCCGTGGCTCCGCTCACGATGACTCTCTCCTCGCGCTACTCGGCCGAGGACTGCTCGCCCTCGTCCGTTCCGACAGCCGTCTCGCCCTGGGCCGATTCGTCGGTCTCGGCGCCGTCCACCAGCTCGGCGGCCCCGTCGACTTCCTCGGCCTCACGGCCGGCCTCGGCATTACGTGCGATGCCGACGACGGCATCGCGCTTGCCCAGGTTGATCAGTTGGACGCCCATGGTGTCACGGCCCGTCTCCCTGACCTCGTTGACTCGCGTACGAATCACACCGCCGGACAGTGTGATGGCGAGGATCTCGTCGGTCTCCTCGACCACCAGCGCGCCGACCAGCGAGCCGCGGTCCTCCACGATCTTGGCGGCCTTGATGCCGAGGCCACCGCGACCCTGGACGCGGTACTCGTCGACGTTGGTCCGCTTCGCGTACCCACCGTCGGTGGCGGTGAAGACGAACGTACCCGGCCTGACGACATTCATCGAGAGCAGTTCGTCGCCCTCGCGGAAACTCATGCCCTTCACACCGGAGGTGGCACGGCCCATCGGGCGCAGTGCGTCGTCCGTGGCGGTGAACCGGATGGACTGCGCCTTCTTGCTGATGAGCAGCAGGTCGTCCTCGGAGGAGACCAGCTCGGCGCCGATCAGCTCGTCGTCCGAACCGTCCGCCGCCTCGCGGAGGTTGATCGCGATGACGCCGCCGGAACGAGGCGAGTCGTAATCCTTCAGAGACGTCTTCTTCACCAGGCCCGCCTTGGTGGCGAGCACCAGGTAGGGCGCGGCGTCGTAGTCGCGGATCGCGAGGATCTCGGCGATCGCCTCGTCCGGCTGGAAGGCCAGCAGGTTCGCCACGTGCTGCCCGCGCGCGTCGCGTCCGGCGTCCGGAAGCTCGTACGCCTTGGCGCGGTAGACGCGTCCCTTGTTGGTGAAGAACAGCAGCCAGTGGTGCGTCGTGGACACGAAGAAGTGGTCGACGATGTCGTCTTCCTTGAGCTTCGTGCCGCGCACGCCCTTGCCGCCGCGCTTCTGGGAGCGGTAGTCGTCCGTCTTGGTCCGCTTGACGTAACCGCCGCGCGAGATCGTGACGACGATGTCCTCTTCGGCGATGAGGTCCTCGATGGACATGTCGCCCTCGAAGGGGACCAGCTTGGAGCGCCGGTCGTCGCCGAACTTGTCGACGATCGCCTGCAGCTCCTCGCTGATGATCTGGCGCTGCCGCTCGGGCGAGGCCAGGATCGCGTTGTACTCGTTGATCTTCGCCTGGAGTTCGTCGTGCTCGGCGACGATCTTCTGGCGCTCCAGGGCGGCGAGCCGGCGCAGCTGCATCTCGAGGATGGCGTTGGCCTGGATCTCGTCGATCTGGAGGAGGCCCATGAGGCCCTCTCGCGCGATCTCCACGGTGTCGCTGCGCCGGATGAGGGCGATGACCTCGTCGATGGCGTCCAGGGCCTTCAGGAGGCCGCGCAGGATGTGCGCGCGCTCCTCGGCCTTGCGCAGCCGGAACTTCGTCCGGCGGACGATGACCTCGATCTGGTGCGTCACCCAGTGGCGGATGAACGCGTCCAGGGAGAGGGTTCGCGGCACGCCGTCGACGAGCGCCAGCATGTTCGCGCCGAAGTTCGTCTGAAGGTCGGTGTGCTTGTACAGGTTGTTGAGGACGACCTTGGCGACCGCGTCGCGCTTGAGGACGATGACGAGGCGCTGGCCGGTACGGGACGACGTCTCGTCGCGGACGTCGGCGATGCCGCCGATCTTGCCGTCCTTGACGAGGTCGGCGATCTTCTGGGCGAGGTTGTCCGGGTTGACCTGGTAGGGCAGCTCGGTGACCACCAGGCACTGGCGGTTCTGGATCTCCTCGACCTCGACGACCGCGCGCATCGTGATGGAGCCGCGGCCGGTGCGGTACGCCTCCTCGATGCCCTTGCGGCCCACTACAAGGGCGCCGGTCGGGAAGTCGGGGCCCTTGATGCGCTCGACGAGCGCGTCCAGGAGCTCCTCGTGGGAGGCCTCGGGGTTCTCCAGGTACCACTGGGCGCCGGCCGCG